>NZ_DRGM01000200.1 GCF_011050055.1 Pseudoalteromonas prydzensis
ATGAATAGCTACCGTTAAACCCAAGGCCATCAAAAGGGGCGGGTAAAAACGAAAATACTTGCGTGTAGGCAAGTTCAATACCGCGAATATAACCGCCATTGGCGTTATTTACCGCGGTTGTGTAAGTGCCGTTAGTTGTGGCAACTTGCTCGCCACTGACAGGGTTTTCTATATAGTCAGGGACGTTAAAACCATTGCCTTTAAAGTCAAACCCTTCAATGGCAATAGTATCGATAAACGAATCGATGTTTTTATAAAAACCTGCGATCACTAGCGCACCATCTGACTCATCAAAATAATGCTCATAAGAGATATCGTATTGGTCGGCATAAAACGGTTTTAAGAATGGGTTATTGGTACTTGAGCCGTTAATTTTACCGGTGGTTTTATCAGCCTCTGCGCTGGCATCCCCCGCTAGGCGATTGATTGGCGGGCGCGACATAACTTTAGCCGCAGCAAAGCGTAATTGCGTGTTATCGGTTAGCTGAAAGTTTAAATTAAGCGATGGCAGATAATCGGTATACGTTGTGCCAAGTACATTAGGTAAATAATTTTGATTTATGATGCCGATACTGTCGGTAATGTTTTGTGCACCCAGTGATAAATCACCATTGACGTTTTCTAAAATAGTAGCTGATTGGTCGGTATCAACACGGCGAATACCTATATTACCCAGTACCGGCATAGTGCCGATTTCAGTATTGATATTAAGCATGGCGTACGCTGAAAGCACTTCTTCGTATACTGAGCCACTTTGTAACATGGTCCATGAGTAGTTAGTGGTATAGCCTTGTGTATCAGGTATTTCATCGCCATCAAGATCGACAACGCCATCGGCGTTACCCCAGGTTTTAACTGGCTCCGGTGCGCCTTCAGGAAACCAAGCATTAAGCGCTTTGTCTAAATCAATCGCCAAATATGATGGGAAATAACTAAAATCACCTTCCCAATCAACAACATTTACCATGTCATTGGTTAAACGCAGTGGTGGCTCAGTTGCTGAGAAATCACCGTCATTGCCGTATTCAAACACTGAGCGGTTATTGCTGTATTCACGATCAGAATAACGCGCGCCAAATTCAACAGAGCTAAACCAGCTGTTATTAAGCTCATATTTAAAATCAAGGCGATAAGCGCTTACTTCGTCTTCATTTTGATAAGGGTAAATACCGTATTTACTGACCATTACCCGGTCGATATCGCTAAATGCAGCGGCTTGATTAAAGCCGACATCCGGCAAATTAAGCCCATTAAGTTGGTAGTTTATTGATACGTTTTTATCTAACACCGGCTCTTGCGCTGTAGCATCTTCGGCAACTAGCGCCCACAATAAACCATTGCGGAAATTACTTTTAGCTTGTGACAGCGACACATCAACATTAACGTTTAAGCGCTCTGTCACTTGCCAATCGGCGTTAACACCGTAGCTATCTACCTCATCAAAATCTTGGTTATCATCATTGACAATTTCAACGCGAGTATAGCTTTTTGAAGTACGATTAACAGAGGCGCCAACCACTGAATTGCCCTCTAGCTGAGCGTTTGTATAAGTGGCCGTTGGGCCGCCTAATTTTACTCGTAAACCACGGGCAAACGATTCAGTATCAAAGCGTGACAAAAATACATCACCCTTTAATTTAAAGTTATCTACCGGTGCCCACTCAATCGCCGCCATATAACCGTTACGGGTTTCTTCACCCCCTAAATGCTGGAGCTCAAAACCTTCGCTGATATATTCGTTTTCTGGTTTTACTTCAGGGCCATTAGTATCATTAGCAAGGCCATCTACGTCTTTATGATCGTTATAAGCAAGGCCAATAAATTGCGTTGCAACACTAGGTTGAAATAACCGTGCATAGCCAAGGGCGACACCTAAAGTATCGTCAAGATACTTACCTTGATAGGAAAAGCTGATGCGATCGCCAAACTCAGTGGCATCATTCACCTCTGACGCTCGGTCGTTGTACATACCTCTGGCGTTCACCACAAACTTGTGTTGCTGATCATTATTAAGCGGGCTGGCTGTTTGCAGCTCTACCGTACCTGCCACGCCGCCTTCAATTAATGACGCCTTTGGTGATTTATACACCGCAGCTGAGCTGATCAACTCAGACGGATATTGATCAAACTCAATACTACGACTGCCGCTAGTTGAGACTTGCTCGCGACCATTCAAAGTTGAAAATACAAAGCCACCGGACATACCACGAATGTTGATTTCAGCCGCTTGGCCGCCGGTTCGTACCGCAGAGATCCCCGGCAGTCGTGTCAGCGCATCCGCCATAGATACATCGGGCAATGCCCCTAAATCATCCGCCGACAACTGCTCTGATACCGTATCGGTAAAGCGTTTTTGATTAAGTGATTGAATTAAACTACGACTAAAGCCACGCACTTCAATGACTTCAAGGTCTTCTTCTAGTTGTGGTTTTTTTACGGTGCTTGGTGCGTCACTTTCAGCCGCAGCCAATGCATTGCAGGTTGCAAACATCGCGAGCATTAACGCACTCAGTTTGAATTTCCCCATGAGTTTCCTACCCTATTGATTTTATAATTGTGTGCTGTTTATTTTTAATTTGTGGATAAAATAAAACCAATAAAGTGTAACTAAAAAGTAAATTAAGTGTGATGAATACGTATGCACCAGCAAGGGCAATAGCTAGCAAGGAAAGGAACTTAGTCACGAGGTGCTGCGATCATGTAGATAACGTAAAATATATCGACCAGCTAACAGAGAAAGTCAGCCATACGTCGTTATTTCACAGGAGCATTAAAAATTACTAAGAACAGCTTTTAAGGTAAGCAGTAAGGATTGCAAAAATTGAATAAACTACACCATTAGCACCACTCTTATTGCTAGCCCTATAAAAACCACCGCTAATATTTTATCAAGCCAAGGGGAAGATTTGGTAAAAGCAAAGCGCTTTTTTGAAAGCTCAGTCAACGCTGCAACAAGCAGATACCAGCCAGTATCAATCATAAACACGGTTAAACACATGATCATACCAACCTGAAAATTTAAGTTTTCAGGGTCAATAAACTGTGAGAACAAGGCTAAAAAAAATACCGCTAATTTAGGGTTTAGAAATGCAATAGCAAAGCCATCTTGCAAAGCCTGTTGAGCACTGCCACTTTGCTGAGCCACTTGTAGCTCACCATCGCTTGGTTTAGCTAATAAGATTTTAAGACCTAAATATGCCAAGTACGCTGCACCTAAGTAAACTAGCACTTGATACACAGTGGGAAATTGCAGCATTAGTGCACCGAGACCAAGTAACGATGCAGCAGCATAAAAACCGACCCCCACACCATGACTCAGCGCCGCCAACATGCCGTTTTTCATACTGCCATGAATACTGTGTTTTAACACCACAGCCAAACTAGGCCCAGGTGACATTGCGCCCATCATACAAATGGCGACTAAACTGAGCCAAAATGATAGTGTCATCTACAACTCGTTATTTTCGATGAGCAAAGCATAGCCATTCGCTTCACCGAAAAACCCTGTGATTGAGCTTACATTTATGACTTTCCAGCCATCTTGGTTTAACTGATATATCTTTTCATTAAGTGCTTCAATATCTGCGCCACCAAAAAAACGCGTCTTTTTAAATTCTATTACTTTTTGCACTGCTATAACCTTTTAAAGTTGATACTCAAAATCATAAAAATGAATACCAGCTTCGATGCGAATTGCCATTTTTCCGCTAAGCCCTGCAAGTTCATGACTGCCAGAATCTGGCACTACTTCTAAAATCAGACGATCTTGGCCTTTGTCCATAGTGCCAAAATGCTGCAGTACAAAACTGCCCTGTTTGCCTGCAAGTGTACCAACCACTTGTTCAATTGCTACATAACCAGCACTACCTTGAGTAGCTGTCATGGCACTGAGCATTTCGCCGGTGCTGGTCGCCTCCAGCTCACCAGTAAAGATTTTATCAATCGACATGCGTCCTAAATTTACGCCATCAATGCCTTTGCCATAGCCTTCGATGGGGTTGAGTTTAACGTTAAATTCGCCCGTTACTTTTTGAGTTGCCATGTTAGTCCCTTAGTTGTTATGAGCTTGGTTATTGAAATTATGATTTAAGTAACCATATCTATACCCTATTCACCAAAAAGAATCCAGCATGAGCACCAATAAAGCCGAGCCAAAAGACAAAGCTGCTTTTAGTAGTTTGATTCCGATTTTTCAGTTTATTAAACCCTATAAATGGGTGGTATTTTCGGCGCTTGTGGCGCTACTTGTCACCGCTGGAGTTAATTTATCGTTAGGCCAAGGGGTTAAGTTTGTCATCGATCATGGCTTTATTGCAGGCTCCCAAGAACAGTTAAAACAAGCCATCATAGTGCTGATTAGCTTAATTAGCTTACTCGCAGTGGGAACATTCAGTCGCTTTTATTTAATGTCGTGGATTGGTGAACGAGTTAGTAACGATATTCGCAAAGCGGTATTTGATCGCATAGTTACTTTGCATCCAAGCTATTTTGAAGAGAACCGCAGCGGCGAATTAATGTCGCGCTTAACAACCGACACCACTTTATTGCAGTCAATCATTGGCTCGTCATTTTCCATGGCACTGCGCAGCGCACTGATGTTGGTAGGTGGTTTAGCCATGTTGTTATTTACTAATTTAAAGCTCACTTTAGTGGTAGTTGCCTGTGTGCCGCTGGTGTTAGTGCCAATGATGGTGTTTGGCCGTAAAGTGCGCAAACTTGCCAGCTCTAGCCAAGATGCGATTGCCGATATCAGTACCTATGCAGGTGAGATCATTCAAAATATTAAAGTAGTGCAAAGTTATAGCCATGAACAACGTGAGCAAGCCGCATTTGCCGTTGAAACCGAAAAAGCCTTTAAGGTTGCGAAAAGCCGTATTAAACAACGTTCATTTTTAATTGCAGCGGTGATATTTTTAACCTTTAGCGCCATTAGTGTGATGCTGTGGGTCGGTGGTAGTGATGTACTGGCAGGGACTATGAGTGGTGGTGAGCTAGGTGCATTTGTGTTTTATGCCATTATGGTGGCAATGTCGGTAGCAACGGTGGCCGAGGTCTATGGCGAGCTGCAACGCGCGGCGGGTGCCGCAGCAAGACTACTTGAATTACTCGCGGTAAAAAGCGAAATAGTTAACCCAGTACAACATCTTGATGACCAATTACACAACAATACTGATTTAGCCGCCATAGAGCTCAGTAATATTACCTTTAACTACCCGTCTCGCCCTGATGTTAGTGCACTTAAAAATGTATCACTCAGTATTCAACAAGGGCAAACCGTAGCGATTGTAGGCCCTTCTGGTGCTGGTAAAACCACGTTATTTGAATTACTACAACGTTTTTACGACCCTGCCACTGGCGCTATAAAATTCCATGGCATTGATATAAAAGATCTATCACTGAATACGCTACGAAACAGCATGGGCATGGTGGCACAAAACCCGATATTGTTTAGCTCTGATGTGATGCATAACATTCGTTATGGCAACCCAGATGCAACCGATGAGCAAGTATATGCTGCAGCCAAACACGCTCATGCCGATGAGTTTATTGCGCAACTACCTAATGGTTATGAAAGCTTTTTAGGTGAGCAAGGCGTGCGTTTATCTGGCGGACAAAAGCAACGTATTGTGCTTGCGCGAGCAATCTTAAAGGATCCTGAAATACTACTGCTTGATGAAGCAACCAGCGCTTTGGATGCACAAAGTGAGCATCATGTGCAAGCCGCGCTGGAGCACTTAATGCAAAACAGAACCACCTTGATCATTGCTCATCGCCTCGCCACAGTAAAACATGCAGATATGATTGTGGTAATGGAACAAGGTGAAATTATAGCAACAGGGACTCACCAAGAGTTATTGGCAAGTAACCCGCTTTATCAAAAACTGTGTGAATTGCAGTTTAATAAGGATTGAAAGCGGTAAGCGGTAAGCGGTAAGCGGTAAGCGGTAAGCGGTAAGCGGTAAGCGGTAAGCGGTAAGCGGTAAGCGGTAAGCGGTAAGCGGTAAGCGGTAAGCGGTAAGCGGTAAGCGGTAAATAATCTCAATCATTTGCTTAGGTAGCAAATGATTGAGATAAAACATTAACCTTCAGTATTAGGTACGATTTGAATTTCTACACGGCGGTTTTGCGCGCGGCCGTTGGCGCTGTCGTTACTGGCGATTGGACGAGTTTCGCCGTATCCACGAGTACTAATACGCCCAGCTAGAATTTGCTGATTCACTAAATAACCTTTCACACTCTGCGCACGCTGCTCAGATAGGTTCATATTGTAGCTGTCTTTACCTGTGCTATCTGTATGACCTTCAATGCTTAGGTACGTTTTTTCATATTTGTTCATCACTTTTGCAATGGCATCTAAAGTGTTATGAAACCCCGATGAAATATACGATTGATCGGTGGCAAAAGTGATATTAGATGGCATCACTAAACGTAAGTTATCGCCTTCACGCACAACCTCAACACCTGAGCCGGCGAGCTCATCACGAAAGGCCGCTTCTTGCTTATCCATGTAATCACCAACCGCAGCACCGGCTAGCGCACCAATGGCGGCACCAATAAAGATACGTTTATCATCATGATCTCCCGTCGCCTTACCTAGTACAGCCCCTGTAGCTGCACCAATGCCAGCGCCCATGCCGGTGTTGGTGGTTTCACAACCCGTTAGTAATAGCCCAACAATAGTCGCAGTTAGTAATGGTTTGGTTAAAGTCATGGTATTTCCTTGGTTATTATTTCTTTCATTAACATCTATTATGCAAAAATTGCAATGAACGAAATATGAAGAAGATGTTAAAAGCGCAGCGCTTGTTCATTAAGTGGCGGCAACTTATAGGGGGCAATTATTTGATTGAGCTGACCATTAGTCGCCATGGTTTTCATTAATACTTCAATCTGTTGCGCAAGTAGAGTTGTTGAAAACTGCTTACTTAGCGCAAGGTAGCCATAGATTGTATCATTAAAACGATACTGCATTTTAAGCAATTTATTGGCTGGTTGATTTAACACGCTCATGGCATGATCTGCGGTATCTTCGACTGCAATAACTAAATCTGCCCGATCTTTTAATAACAGTTCAATAGCAGTACTCTCAGCCAAAACAGGCACTTTAATCAACATCTTATCGTCATCAAAACGTTTGAAATGTGCAGCGCCACGCATCACTGCGATTTTCTTACCATATAAATCATCATAGTTTTTGATTTGTAATTGACTATCTTGGCGCGCGTAAAATACAAATGACGAGCTTAAAACCATATAAGGTGGTGTTACAAATTGCATCCTTTGTTGGCGCTTAGCGGTTAGGATCAAACCGCCCATCGCATTAACTTCGCCTTGCTCTAACATTCTTACACAGCGTGAAAATGGGCAACCAACCAGCTCTAACTTAAAAGGCAGTTGCTTTTTCATCTCCTGAAAGATATCAACAATCGCGCCTGATACTTCACCATTTTGATTAATTTGGCTATACGGTGGTGCATGATCCACAGCTAACGATATTTTTTGCACAGCCGCATTAGGTTGAATTGCAGCATAGGCGTAGTTTACAAAGGCAAAAACTATAAAAATATAAACAATAAATCGCATAACTACTTAACTTTAACAAAGCCTTTTTTACATTGTAGACAGGTACAAAGATTAAAAACCATAAAATTGTCACGAAATTTTGTCATACTTAGCTGTTATAGAAATAACAAACGAGAGAATTCATGTTACTAGCTATTTTTAAGCAGTTTTTTTTACTCGGTTGCATGAGCTTTGGTGGGCCTGCGGCACATCTAAGTTATTTTAAACGCCACTTTGTTGATAACTTACAATGGCTCAATGCTCAGCGTTATGCGCAACTGATCAGCCTTAGTCAAGCTTTGCCTGGGCCTGGCTCAAGTCAGGTTGGCTTCGCAATTGGTGTAGAACGTGCTGGGGTATTCGGTGGCATTGCTGCATTTATTGGCTTTACCTTACCTTCATTTTTGCTCATGGCGTTGCTCGCCATCAGCGCCCATCAATTTGACGCTATTTATTTCGCAATTATTGCCGGTTTAAAATTGTTTGCTGTAGTGATCGTCGCTGATGCAACGCTCAGCATGGCAAAAAGTTTTTGTACCAGCTGGGCTCTCAAAGCGCTTGCCGTATTGAGTACTTCAGTGCTGATATTAGTTCCTAACTTAAGCAGCCAAATTTTAGTACTCGTTATTGCAGCGGTAATTGGCGCTTTTTATCCTTTGCTCAAACTAGCCCCAGATGAAGCCTCTAGTGAGAGCCAAAGCCTCGCTATAAATTGGCCCGCCTTAATATTATTTGCGCTGTTATTGCTGATTAGTTTCGTACCATTAGGTTCTCAATTTTCGGCGTTTGCACCTTTTTATCAAGCGGGAGCTATGGTATTTGGCGGCGGTCATGTGGTATTGCCGGTTTTACAAGCTGGCTTACCAAGTTTACCAACCGAGCAATTTTTAAGTGCCTACGCGAGTGCGCAAGCCGTGCCGGGACCGATGTTTACCATTGCAACTTACCTCGGTGCTGAACTCAATAATAATCAGCCATTAATGGGGGCAGTGATTGCCACCTTACTAATTTTCACCCCAGGATTTTTATTGATGTTAGCATTTCAAAAAAGCTGGTTACAATTAGCGCAAAGACCGCGCTTTGCTAGCAGTATTGCCGCACTTAATGCGGCTGTGGTGGGATTTTTAGCAGCAGCACTGTATGCACCGATTTGGACATCAGCCGTTCACAATATTTGGCACATTGTGATTGTTGCGGCTGCTTTTGCATGGTTAAGACTGGCAAAGCCACCAATTTGGTGGCTGTTAATTGCCTTTATTAGTGTGGGTCTGCTTCAGTATTATTTGCCACTTTAATCGTGGGCTTAATACCGGTTGGAGTAATCGCCGCAGGACTAAATTGCCCACTGACACTTTGATAAGCACGCAAGTCAAAAATAGGCAGCACTGCAAGTAAATGATCCATGATCTCTGCTTGTAAGTGCTCGTACGATATCCAGCGCTTATCTTCACTAAAACAATAAAACTCTATCGGTAAGCCATGATTTAGCGGTTGTAACTCTCGTACCATTAATGTCAGTGACGTGTTTATTTTACTGTGCTGCTTTAAATACCCTTCAGCATAACGGCGAAACAACCCTAGGTTTGATACCGGATCAGGTAGCATATTCATTTTAATATACTCTTGTAACGCGATAGTTTGAGCAATGCTATTGGTAAGCTCATCGTCAGCTAAACGAATACTGTTCATATCAATGTTGAGTGAACGCTTAATACGACGTCCCCCCGACTCTTGCATACCTCGCCAGTTTTTGAATGAGCCTGCCACCAGCATATAAGTCGGAATGGTCGTAATGGTGTTATCCCAGTTACGTACTTTTACGGTGTTTAAACCTAAATCAATAACCTCACCATCTGCGCCGTAATTATCTACTTGGATCCAGTCACCGTAGGTTACTAACCGGTTGGCGGCTATTTGAATACTGGCGACAAAGCCTAAAATAGTGTCTTTAAATACCAATAAGGTAACCGCTGCAATAGCACCAAAACCAGAGAGAATATAAGTCGGCGATTTTTCCAGTACGATACTCACAATCAAGATTGCGCAGATCATAAAAGTAATTAATTTAACAACTTGAATTAAACCTTGAATTGGCACTTCGCGGGCAAATTCCAGCTGGTTATAAATACCACCCGCAATACTGACAATACTACTAATGATAAAACCAACATGAATAATCAGCAGCGTTTGACCAATCGTTTTAAATACCTCAGCGGCAAATTCACCAACGGGGTAAACACTGTCAAAAGTTGCCAAGAATAATACGCAACAGAGCATTCCTGCAAAGCGGCGATTGAGCTTAGTCAGCATTGGCGCCAATACCCCAATTCGCTCAGGAGATAGCTTAGTGGCCACTTTTTGAATGCCAGGCAACATTAAGCGACGGGTAAATAAATACACAACTAGCAGTGAGAACACCCCGATCGCGGTAGCGGTCAAAGAGCTAAACAACGCCGTATCAGGCACCCCTTCAAACCAAGGTTGCACAAGCTGCTGTAAATGAGTTGGAGTCGTCATGGTAATTTAATTCCTTGCTGCGTGATGCTGAATAACTGTCATTTTAACTACCTTGCTCGTTGCTTCACACTGTAACAGCCACACATTTATAATGTTGTGCTGATTTGCTTAGCTATTAGTTTCTGCGCTGATCACGTTTGTTGCTGTGACTTAACGTTTTGTTCAAGCTTAGTGAGCTGCTGCTCTTTCTCTTGCCATAAACGGTTTAACTCTGATTGAAAACGTATTCTAAACTCAGAGTCCCCGCTGTAATCGCCAATTAATTCTTCACTTACCGGTATTACCTCAACATGCACGTTGATCTGCTTTACTCGACCACTGGCAAAATCAACAAAAGTTGGTATGCCATCAGGATACTGAATAGTGACATTCACTACTTTTGAAATTTGCTCACCCATAGCTTGCATGACAAATGCCACACCACCCGCTTTTGGTTTCAATAAATGCGGAAACGGGCTGTTTTGACGGGCGTGTTTTTGTGTTGTAAAGCGTGTACCTTCGACAAAGTTAACAATACTGACTGGCATTTCTTTAAATTTTTCGCAGGCTTTACGTGTCGTTTCTAAATCTTTACCACGCAGTTTTGGGTTCTTTTTAAGCTGGCTTTTACTGGTACGAGTCATAAATGGGAAGTCCAGTGCCCACCAACATAGCCCCAGAACAGGAACGTATATCAATTCTTTTTTCAAAAAGAAGTTTAAAAATGGAATTTTACGATTAAACACACGCTGTAAAACTAAAATGTCCACCCAGCTCTGATGATTGGCAATCACTAAGTACCAGTCTTTTAGTTTGAGCTCTTCAAGGCCGGTTACACTTAGCTTGGTTGGTGTTAATAACTTTTGATTTAACGTATTAAACGTAACCCAAATAGAGGCGCATTGCTTAGCTGTCCAACTCATTAACTTTTGTAACGGTTTGATAGGAATAAGTTTAATTAGGCCACAAATAAAAATGGGAACAAACCAAATTAGTGTATTTATGGTGTAAAAGAAAATACTAAAAACACAACGGATCCAAGACATTACTACTTAATTCCTTTCATTAAAACTGTTCGGCAATTTAGAATGCAATACAAGAGTATCGCAATTAATCTTCAAAATATGTATACCCTTCAAGGCCCGCATTTAGCTCAGCTAAATACTGCTGCTTAATAGAGTCACTAATGTCGAGTTGTTGTACTGTGGTAGCAAAGTTATCCGAGAAAATATCGCTATCATAATCAACAAACTTTAATACATCCTTAACACTATCCCCCTTAATCGCATTAGTAAGCTGGTAGCCTTGCTCGGTGAGTTCAACGTGCACAGAATCAGTATCACCAAATAAGTTGTGCAGATCTCCTAATATCTCTTGGTACGCCCCAACCATAAACATGGCAATGTGGTATTGCTGCCCTGGTATATATTGTGGGATAGGTAAGCTGGTTTCAATCCCTGCGCCCTCAACATATTCACGAATTTGACCATCAGAATCACAGGTAATATCTTGAATAATGGCGCGTTGTGTTAGCGGCTTATCAAGGTTTTCAATCGGCATTACCGGAAATAACTGTTGAATACCCCAGACATCTGGCAATGACTGAAATAATGAAAAGTTTACAAACAGTTTATCTGCCAATTTTTCGTTTAGGTCATCAAGTACTTCACGGTGCGCACGCGCATTGCTCAATGACGCACGAACGCGATGCAAAATAGTAAAATATAACTGCTCTATTTTCGCCCACTCCAGCATGCTGACTAAACCATGTACGTATTGGTCGTGCGCTTCACTAAATAAATGCATTGCGTCGTGGTAAATTTCTAGCGCCATACGCGGATTTAAACGCTGTAAACATTGCCACATTTCATCAAGCACTAATGCACTATTAGGCTCCGGCGCACTTGGGTTGCTGTGATTTGGTGCTTGCTCAACATCGATAACATCGGTGATCAACACGGCATGGTGCGCAGTTAAAGCTCGGCCTGATTCAGTAATAATCGCCGGATGCGGTAACTCATGCTGCTCGCATACTTCTGCAAACGCATTCACCACATTACGGGCGTATTCTTCTACGGTGTAATTCATTGAGCATGCACTACGCGAACCTGAACCTTCGTAATCAACACCTAACCCACCGCCAACATCCACCGTATTAAGCGGTACACCTAATTGACTTAATTCTGCAAAATGGCGGGAACATTCGCGTAAAGCACGGTGAATATCGCGAATATTGGCAATTTGCGAACCAATATGAAAATGTACCATTTGCATTAAATGCAGCTTGTTATGTTGTTTAAGTACTTCAACGGCGGTTAATACTTGCCCTGCAGTTAAGCCAAACTTGCCTTTTTCGCCACCGGTATTTTGCCACTTGCCTTTACCCACTGAATTTAAGCGGATCCGAATACCAATCGCAGGCTCTATGCCTAAGTCTTCAATTTCAGCTAACAAGGTCGTTAATTCAGAGAGTTTTTCAACTACAATTTTAACTTTGTGGCCCATTGCTTGACCAATACAAGCTAACCGTAAAAACTCACTGTCTTTATAGCCATTACAAACAATCGTGATCGGTTGTTTTGCCACCCCTAAAATCGCCATTAATTCGGGTTTTGAGCCAGCTTCTAACCCCACTAAGCCACTTGGATGCGCTAATAGTTTGCTTACCACTGAACGTTGCTGATTGACTTTTATCGGATATACACAAGTATATTGCCCTTGATAGGCACGGGCATTGCGCGCGCTACTAAATGCGCGGGTCATAGTATCAACCCGATTTTGCAAAATATCGGTAAAGCGCACTAATACAGGTAACGTTAATCCTTGTTTTTTGAATTGCTCAGTCAACTCGGTTAATGAAATAGCGGCTTTAGTTTGATCGCCATCCGGATAGGCAACCAGCTCACCTTGGCTATTAATATCAAAGTAACCATCGCTCCAATGTGCGACGTTATATGTAGAGCGTGCTGTATCTAAACCCCAAGTCATGGCAAATTCTTCTATAGTTAAGCAAGTATAAACGCACATTTTAATACGTCAGCGGCCACCAAGCTAACAAAAATTGACCTTTTCCCAAAGCACAGGTTAAATTATTCGTAGGAACAGTGAAAATTTCATTGAGCAAAACGCCAAGCACTGGCAGAATTGCCCCTTTTTCATACTCAACTCAAAAGTGTAACTAGCGACATGGCAAATTTAGATCAAAGTAAATGGTTTACCGAAATCAGTGAACGTGACGGCAGCGCGTTTTCTCTGCGCATCAACAAAAAGTTAGATGAGCAACAATCTCCTTTCCAAAAGGTTGAAATGTATGAAACAACCGACTTTGGCAACCTAATGATTATTGATGGTTGCACTATGGTAAGTAGTCGCGAAAACTTTTTTTACCATGAAATGATCAGCCACCCAGTATTGCTTGCTCACCCAAACCCAAAAAATGTAGTGATTATTGGTGGTGGTGACTGCGGTACTTTGCGCGAAGTACTCAAGCACCCGGGCGTTGAGTCTGTTACACAAATCGATATCGACGAAGTAGTGACCCAAATGTCATTAAAATACTTCCCTGAATTATGTGAAGCAAACCAAGATCCACGTGCCACAGTGATGTTTGACGACGGTATAAAATACATGCGTGAAGCCGCGCCTGAGTCTATCGATGTGGTGATTGTTGATGGTACCGATCCGGTTGGCCCTGGTGAAGGTTTATTCAACCATGCATTTTACACTAGTTGCTTAAACGCTCTTCGCACTGGCGGCATTATGGTGCAACAAAGTGAATCGCCATTGATGCATATGCCATTATTGGTTGAAATGCGCGATGCAATGACAGCTGTTGGTTTTAAAGACTTACAAACTCTGCCATTTCCTCAGCCAATTTACCCAAGTGGTTTATGGTCAGTAACGCTTGCTCGTAAAGATGAAGCTTTCGCAGGCTTTAGAGAAGAGTCAGCCGCTGAGCTTGCGCAAACTACAGAATACTACAACAGCGGTATTCACCACGGCGCACTGGCAACACCAAATTATATGAAACGCGCTTTCGAGAAAAAGTAAACGTTAGCTACTAACAACGCAAAAAGGGTTCTATCGAACCCTTTTTATTACCTACAGCAAGAAATTAAACTTTAAAGCGCTGTACTAGGCGGTTTAATTCATCGGTTAATTGATTCATTCTTACCGCGACTTCTTCGGTTGAACGTGCCAGCTCGCCACCTTGCATGGTTTGATCGTTCAATGACGATAAATTATGGCTAATTTCTTCTGCTACTGCGGTTTGCTCATCGGTAGCTTGCGCTGTTTGCATGGCCATATCGTTCACTTTTACTGATGACTCTTGCATCGCATTAAGCACATCATTGGTTTGCGTAAACGAGGCTACGGCTTCATCCGCAAAGCGTTTGCCACCATTAATTGCCGTTAAAGATTGTTCGACACTATTGGCAAATTGCTCAACCATTTGTTGTATATCGTTAGTGCTTTCTTGAGTGCGCGTTGCCAAGGTGCGTACTTCATCGGCGACCACCGCAAACCCTCGCCCTTGTTCGCCAGCACGCGCCGCTTCAATAGCAGCATTAAGCGCGAGTAAATTAGTTTGCTCTGCAATCGCGCGGATCACCTCCAGCACTTTTGCTATATTATCGGAGCTTTGTTGCAGTTCGGTTGATTTGTTACTGGCATGTTCCATATTTTCAGATAGCGCGACTATTTTATCACTCGAATTAGCCACAGCCGTCAAACCTTGCTTAGCCAGTTGCTGTGAATTATCAGCCTCTTTTGAAGATTGCTGCGCCACATTGGCCACTTCGCGACTAGCAACACTCATTTGATGAACTGCACTGACGATTGATTCAGATGCTTGGCTGAGTTTTTGAGTGATCTGATTATTTTGATTTGCGAACTGACTTAAATCAGTCCCTAAATGGTTGAGTTCATTAGCTTGCCCTAAAATATCACGGATCAGTTGCTGCAAATTATCTAAAAAGCGATTAAATGCAGTGGCCAGCTCGGCAAATTCATCTTGGCTTGCTATCGCTATACGTCCTGTTAAATCACCATCCCCAGAAGCAATATCATTAATTCGCGCTGTCACATAATGCATTTGCTTCGTTAGCTGACGTGGGATCATATAACTAAACCAAGCTGAAATCGCTAACAGTACCACCACTATAGTCAGTAAAAACCATTTCGTTGTGGTGATCTTCTCTAGCAGTTTTTGTTTTTCTTGTTTCGACGTCAACTCAGCTTGTTCACCTGCTTTATCTAAAATATCGCGCAGCGCTGCAAACTCAGTATCGGCCTGTTGATTCTTTTGCTTGTTTTGCGGGTCGTTGATAAACGCGTTTGATGCTGATAACCATTTAGTAAAGGCACTATCAAAGCCACCAAACTGTGTAGTCACTTGCGGGTAGGCTGATAAAAAATGTAAATATTGATTAAAACGTTCGCTCACTTGCTGTGCATTTTCTCGGTGATCTTGCAGCTCTTCTGCACTGCCCATCTTATTAGTTACTAAGTGTAGTTCGGCCACTTTGGCTTGATAGAGATCGCGGTCACTGTTAACCACGACTGAAATAGCATTTAGAAACCGCTCAGATTGTGCATCTAAAGCAACTTTTTGTAAGTTAATTAAGTATGTGTAGCCTGTGATCAGCACAATTATTGCAATCCCAAGTAACACAATTGGAACGGAGCTTTTAACACGAATACTCTGTAATTTCATGTTTCACCTTATACGTAAAAGTGCAGTATCAATCGATACTTAAAGATAGTTCAAACGCACAAAATTACCATTAATAGCGCCACTGCAGATTTAAACTCAGTTGTTGTTGCGATAATTTGCTGGCCATTGCCATTGCCTCACGGTTATCTGCCTGACTATGTAATGCAGAGCCTTCAATACCAAGTTGCCATTGCGGGGTTAACTGATAGCGCCATGTTGCGGTAATAGCTTCGCCATGGCTGGCGTTTGGATCAAACGCCCAATCATCATGATCGGTTACCTCAAAAAAATCATAACGTACGGAAAAACGATGTTTTGCGATTTTGTGGCTAAGTAACGCAAAATGACTGTAAAAGTCATTATTAACGCCACGGTTTTTGCCCATTGCCGTTTTGCCAGACATAGCTTGTACTATCAAACGTGTTTGAGCTGTCAATTTATAAAGCCAAGCAGCACTGGCAAAGCGAGTATCCCATGCATACTGACCCGTAGCATAATTTAGCGCAGCAGGATCGCCATTATTATCGTAATAATAAAAACGAAATTGTGATTTTTTTAAATAATCCCAGTGCATTCCCAGGTAATAACCAAAGCGTCCATCAACCTCTTCAAAGGGCAGCACCTGATTTGCCTGATACTGAAGTTGAGGGGTATTAAATGAAGCAATTGGTGCAAAGGCAATACTTTCATTAAAGGTGGTTTGACGGTCATGTAATGCAAAGCCACGCCACGCAAGTAATGTTCCTGCAGGATCATTACCTTTAAAAGTAGCAGCAACGAAGCTAAAGCTATGGGCACTGTTAAAGCTGCGACCAGGCCGCTTGATAGTGGCCTCAACTCCAACGGTACGTACCTCTTCACCTAGCCATGAGTTTATTGCTGAGTTAGTATAATTATAAGGCGAGAGCCAACCCATATCGGGGTTTTCTAATGACAATAGTGGGTAAAAACCACCTACCCGCAAATGCCATTTATAGTTACTTTGTGTGAGTGGCTGATACTGCAAATAGGCCTGACTAAAACCTAGGCTCGACTGCGGATCTTGGTAAGCATTAATAACCCCATGCGCTGACCAAGCGGTCGTTAAATCGACTCTAAAATCAAGCAAACCTTGTGACAGTACAATGCCATCATTATCACTGTCATACCGGTACAGCCCTACCCCACCTTGTTGCCAACTCAATTGTTGATCACCTTTAACAGCACTTAGTTGCACTAAGCCCTTTACTTGCGCAAACGCATTAATACTGCATATTAATCCCAGTAAATTAACAGCAAAAATGGCTTTATTCATAGTCATCAAATTCATCAACCGCAATGGTAATACGAGGCACAATAGATTGCTCTATTTGATAAACAATCGCTGCACTGGTGAGCGCGATTGCTTTGCTTTCAGTTTGACTAATATCACTAAACCCTTCATGCCATACATTAAGCTTAAAATCACCTTGTTCTGGAGTCAGTTCAATTTGCCCTTGGTTATTTGTAATGCCATAAAATAGGCTATCAACCACCACAATATAACCCAACATCCAATCATGGATATTACAACCTAGCTCAACGACCCCAGTTTGTTCAAAACGGATCGGGGCTTGCGGTTGTTCACGATACAGCTTTAATTCAAATGGTTTAGCTGTTGAAAACGAATAAACGTGATGCATGATTGAATCCGCATTTGGAAACTCAACCTGTGCATTTTGCGGCACCACTAAAACATGAGGAGTAAACTGCCGCGCTTTTTGCGTCATAGTAAATGGCGAGCTCACTGGCAAGGTTGATAGAGTATTATCTGTTGCAGTTAGCCACACCACCGCATTCGCAAGCGGCTGCTGGTTTTGATCATTAATGGTGATGGTTACAGCATGACTTTTATTCATCATAAAAATAAATAAAGTAGCGATAAATAGTTTGCTCATCTAAATGTCTTATTATTTGGCTTTATTCATTATAGACCGATTCAATTAATACTTTGTTAATTTTATTTTGCATACTTAGCTAAAACTTGGCCGACTAATAAATTGAATACGTATGCAGCCATCTCGTAATCAAGGCGCTTGCGCTTTATGCTAAATGATTCAATTAGGTTACACCTCAAGGAACAGCTATGCGATTACCTTTGCTACTTCTACTTGGATTTTCAAGTGCTTGCTTTGCTAAAGACGCGACGATTCAATCTCCAAACGGAAACATAAAAATAACCATTTCGGATCAGCAAGCTACACCCAGTTATAAGATCAGCTTTAACGGCAAAAATGTTATTGAAAACTCATCACTTGGCTTTGAATTTAAGCAACAAGCCGCCTTTGCTGAAGGTTTTACAATAACCGACGTTAAAAGTTCTCAACATGACAGCCAATGGCAACAACCTTGGGGTGAACGCCAAACCGTTATTGATAAACATAACGAAGTTGCCGTTACCTTTAGTAAACCAGCGCCACAAAGCGGCACATACACGGTTCGTTTTCGAGCCTTTGATGAAGGCGTGGGTTTTCGTTACGAAGTACCGAAACAAGCAGGGTTTGAAAACATCGAAATCACGAAAGAACTCACCGAGTTTGCCATTAGTGGTGCAGATAAAGCCACCGCATGGTGGATCCCTGCGCGTGGTTGGAACCGTTATGAATACGTTTATAACACCAGCCCACTACAACAAGCAGCGCTGGTACACACCCCATTTACCTTTAAAAATGCTGACGATGTCCATGTCAGTATCCACGAAGCTGCACTGGTTGATTACGCAGGCATGGTGCTCAATCAACGTCGTCCAGGGACTTTACAAGCCGACTTGACGCCTTGGTCTGATGGCATCGCAGTTAAAAAGCACGGTGCATTTAATACTCCGTGGCGTACAGTACAAATTGGCGAAAAAGCCATTGATTTGATCAATTCAGATATTATTTTAAACCTCAATGAAGCAAACAAGCTCGGTGATGTATCGTGGGTTAAACCAGGTAAATACGTGGGTATTTGGTGGGGTATGCACATCAATGAAACCACCTGGGGCAGCGGTGAAAAACACGGCGCAACCACACAAAACACGAAATATTACATGGATTTTGCGGCTAAATATGGCTTTGATGGCGTATTAGTTGAAGGTTGGAATATTGGCTGGGATGGCGACTGGTTCTTCAACGGTGATGTATTTAGCTTTACTAAACCTTACGCTGATTTTGATATTGCAGAGCTTACTCGTTACGGCAAACAAAAAGGTGTGCAACTGATTGGCCACCACGAAACCTCAGGCAACGTAACTAACTATCGCGAGCAAATGGAAGACGCTTATGCGCTGTACGAAAAATCTAACGTCAGCCAAGTAAAAACGGGCTACGTAGCAGATGGTGGTAACATTAAACGTATTGATGAAAACGGCATTGCTCGCCATGAGTGGCACGATGGCCAATTTATGGTTAATGAATACCTACACAGTGTAAAGCTCGCCGCTAAACATAAAATTAGTATTAATACTCACGAACCAATTAAAGATACCGGCCTGCGCCGTACTTACCCAAATTGGATCGCCCGTGAAGGTGCTCGCGGCCAAGAGTTTAATGCGTGGGGCACACCGCCAAATCCACCAGAGCATATTCCAATGCTGGCTTTCACGCGTATGTTGGCAGGGCCAATGGACTTTACCCCAGGTATTTTTGATATGGGCTTTAATGGCTTAGGTGCTGATACTAACCGTCCGCAAACCACGTTAGCAAAGCAGTTGGCTTTGTATGTGGTGTTGTACAGCCCAATTCAAATGGCCGCTGATCTTCCGCGTAACTATTTAGCCAAACCGGATGCTTTTCAGTTTATTCAAGACGTACCTACCGATTGGCAGCAAAGTATTGCTCTCGATGGTGAAGTTGGTGACTTTGTAGTATTTGCTCGTAAAGAGCGTAAACGCGATGGCTACTCAGGTAACGATTGGTACTTAGGTGCCGTGACCGACGAACAAGCACGTACACTTGAAGTAAAGCTCGACTTTTTAGATAAAGGCAAAAAGTTTGCAGCGCAGATTTATCGTGATGGCGATAAAGCCGAGTGGAAAAATAACCCATACGATTTAACAATAGAAACACGCGTTGTTACGGCGGCTGATAAGCTAACTCTCAACCTTGCCACCAGCGGTGGTACAGCGATTAGATTTAAAGCATTGTAATAGCAAACTTATAAACATATTAAAGTAATGGCTAAGCGCGAGTATAACTCGCGCTTATTCGTTTTAAGACTAAGATACAGCTGCCCCCTTAAAACCGTTCGGCAACAACCACAATTATTAATCCAATAACCCCAGTAACAACAAAGCACTCGACTTGAGCAACCTAAATACTGGCTGACTCCTTGCTGCAATGTCGTGTAATAGATTTCTTATCTGTAGTGACCTACTTTGTATTGATAAAAATTATTTAGCTCAATTAGCAACTGTAGGAACATTATCATGGCACCTTTTAAGTCCGTTACAATCGCCGTTGTGGCATTAGCCTGTTTAAGCTCGCTAACCGCTCATGCAACTGGGAAATTATCTGCTCAATATGCGTCGCAAACTAATTGTGGTGCTCAAAGCGATTGGTTTAACTCTCCAGTTAAACCGCCTAAAGAAGGTAAAGATAGCCCGTTTGCATTGGTCAACGGACAAGATAAATCCACTAACTGTGACTTTCATCAATGGTCTTGGCAGAAGTTTCTGTATTTAACTCAAATAGATAAAAAGACCAATCAACTAGTCATGTTTGGCGATGACTACTTGCAAGTAAACAATGAAATGATGCCTTATCTTGAGCCTTGGAATGATTTACTCAATCCCACCGGCTTTAAATTAAGTGCTCAACTAATTTTAGAAGATACCACTCAGGCAGGTAGTAGCCATGGCGAGTTATTTACAAAATATGGTAATCAGCCTGCTTACTATTCAATTCATATAAACCGTGAATTCATCAAGTCGGCAGCTAAAACTCCCATTACCAGCAGTGATCAGTTTGCTGTGGGCTCGGTTGAAATAAAAGCAGCCTGGTTGGCAACAGAGCAACTACGCGCGCTATATTCTGAACAAGAGATAGACGCGCAGTTTTATACTCGTCAAGCACTGATCAAAGCGGATAATAAAACCATCCGTAGCAGTAAGGTCGCATTAATCGGTATGCATGTTGTTGGGGTAGTAGAAAATCACCCGGAATTTATTTGGGCCACCTTTGAACATCAAGCATCAACGCCTGATTATTACGGTTCAACGAATGCGTTTAAAAAAGTCACTACAGCTTACGATGCAAATAAAGTGGTAAGCGATAGCGATAACTTTATTTTTTATAGAAAAAACACCACGGCTGGCGACGCTAACCTAAGCTACCCACAAGGTGAAACCACCACTAATACGTTTAGACTTTACCAATTTGGTGTACCTAACGGCGCACCCTATACAACAGTCGCCACAGCCACACAGCAAAACCAAGATGCAGAAAATTTTAATAATATTCAGCAACTCAACCTCAGTGTTAATAAAAATTTAGCAGCACAAGGCACTCATTGGCAACACTATTTTTATGCTGGCAGTGTCTGGTTAAGTACCCAAGGTTATCAATTTAGTAATGGCATTAGCGGCAATATTGTACCGCCTAATGCTAACGACAAATTGCGTGGCTCACTGGCGCTTGCCAATATAACGCTAGAGACCTATACCCAAACCTATGGCGATCCCAATCAAACTGCTAATTATTCAATTAACAATTGCTTTGCGTGTCACGGCATTAGTGCGGGTCAATCCACCATGGCCGTTAGTCATATTTTTAACAACTTTGAAAAGTTACGCAGCAGCAATCAACAGCTCAATGTGCAAGCAGCTCAATAATAGTGAACTTGCGGAAAAGAACTTTTAGAGCTAATACCTCTAGAGCCGCTTCAATACTATAAGGAATATAATAATGGCGAAAAAACCCAAAAAGCACAGCATTAAAACGCCAGCAACTGCTAACAATGTGCCGTGTTGGTCAAACGACAAAGATGTTGAATTAGCCTGCCAGCGGTTAACTGAAATGTTTGTTGGTCTTGGTCAAGTGCCGCGTATAGACAAAGGTCAACAGCCAGCACAACGAGCTGTATTTAGAAAGCAACATGGCATCGCTTATGGTCACTTTATTATCAACCCAGATATAGACCCGCAATTTAAAATTGGCATTTTTGCAGGCAAAGAATACGAATGTGCGGTGCGATTTTCAAGTGATACGTTGCCATCCTCACCGGATTTACACAGTACATTAGGGTTGGCGGTGAAGCTCTTTGCAGTCGATGGGCCAAAGCTAATTGGCGAAGCTGAAACCGCAGATTTTATTTTTCAAAACATGGATCGATTTTTCACCAAAAATGCGCAACAGATGTGCCAATTCACCACCGCAGGCGTGATCGATAAAAACTATGATGCCTATTTAAATAATCCACAACACATACAAACAGCCACTATTTTACAGGCCATGCAAAAAGTTGAAGCAAGCTGTTTAAGCGCTAATTATTGGGCAATACTACCGTTCAAATTAGGCGAACAACAGATTGTAAAATATCGCTTAGTGCCTGAAGACAGTGAACTTGGCGCACCAAGTGTCGATAATAATTACCTCGCTTTAGACTTACAGCGGCGTTTACGGCAAAGCGGTGCAACCTTTCGCTTTGAAGTACAATTAAGAACAAACCCTAAAACAATGCCACTTGATGATGCACAAGCCGTGTGGAGCTGCGAAGAAAGCCCCTATGTATGTATTGCGCGGCTACATTTAGCACAACAAAATATTACCGCGATTGGCCAAGCTGAGCTTGGTAATAACTTAGCGTTTAATATTTGGCGTACTTTAGCCGCCCACGAGCCCCTAGGCAGCATTGCATTGGCTCGAAAGTCAGCCTATGCGGCCAGTGCTCATGCCCGACATACAGCTAATGGTCAGCAGCTACAAGAGCCTAAACAGCTGAGTGCATTTAAGCCACAGCAAGATCAAGACATTGACTCTGAGTGCATTGTTTATGCTGGTATTTATCCGCCGATTGGCGTAATGCGCGTGGGTAATAGTAAAAAAGACTACTTTATTGGCCCGCAACAACCACAGCCCATAGCCCATACTGATGAACACAGTTACCGAGATAAAACCGGCGCATTAAAACGCCAAGCCGCTGAGTTTAGAATTTACGGTTTTAATGCCGCTGGCAAAGCGATAAAAGAACTGACCCTCGACAATGCAGAGATCACTTGGCATGCTGAATTAGCAAATCAAAAAGCCTCTTGGTACGAATTTCAAATTGCTTTAGATATTCCAGAAGCCGCCGATGCGCCGCCATCGTTACTGCGTAATAACAATGTAGCCGATCGTAGCAAGCTGTTAATCAAGGGGGGCAAACACAGTATAAACCGCAAAAACGTAAAATCTAAGCATGAGTTTATTGGCCAATTTATGGATCAAGACGTGTACTTAGGCGAAATGCGCAGTGATAAAAACGGCCGCTTACTAATGCTCGGTGGTCATGGTGTGTCACGTAACGTAAATGGCGATATAGCGATTACCTTTGCAAATAATGAAGGTTGGTATGATGACACCTCAGATGGCCCAATTACAGCTGAGGTTGTATATCAGGGGGTAGCACTTCGCGTAGAACCCGCTTGGGTTATTTGCGCGCCACCGGATTATGCACCGATGCAAAAATCAGTACGCACCATGTGGGATTTAATGCGCGACGTTGCTGTAGATGCCGGTATGCTGGCAAGACCACAGCGACCTTCTTTTCGCAACGACATTCAACCCATTTTTACCCGAATGACCGATTTACAATGGGTTAATGATGGATTTGCAGGCGCATTTGGCTGGGGTGGTCAGTTTAATTACACCACAGATGAATGGCTAGAAAAGCTGAGCGATCCCTCTCCTGCCTATCAGGAATTACGCCGAACTCTGTCTAATAACTTTCGTCGTTTTGATGTTCCCGGTGCGCAGGCTCCACAGCTGTGGCCTTGGCTATATGGTGATGCGATTAGCATTCCTCCCACGGGCTCAGTGCGCCAGCATGCAACGCTATCAAATTTGCAATTGAGCTTTTTAGAGCAATGGGTGAAAGGTGATTTTATTAATGATTACACTCCACAATCAGCTTGTCCGGCACATGCAAATGTAACCCCGTTAGATGATTATCCTATTGCCGAGCAGCCAGAATTACTTACCCGCGGCGCGATGGAGTTTTGTCTTGCTGATGCATTTCACCCAGGCTGTGAAATGACTTGGCCAATGCGAACCGCTGGCATGTATATGTCGGCGTTTCGACTCAAGCACGCCCAAGCGGACTTACCAAGCGACCGTTACTATTACGGCCCAGTAATGAATAGCGACGTTTATACCCTAGCACAAGGACCTTTGTTTGGTGGCCAAGTTGCAGGTGGAATAACACGCTGGATGGCTATTCCTTGGCAAACTGATACCGCGAGTTGTAGAGATGGTTACAGCTGTGAGTACGATCCATTTTTACCGACATTTTGGCCTGCTCGAGTGCCAAATCAAATAATGAATCAGTTCCGCTATCAACAAGTGCTGGATACCTCATTATCTGACAGTACTCGTCAACAGGCTTTTGCTTATCGTACTGACTGGCTTGATGATTTACCTCTGCACGGTAATCCTGCCACATATACAAACCAAATCAATAGTATGATAGACAACTTTGCTGAACTTGCGATTGTACAACCTCATATCGGCGTAATCGGCGATGCACAATTTCCTAGCGCAATGCAGGTTGGTATATTGCCCAACAATCCACAAGATGAGGCGCAAGTTAACTTAGCGAGTAAAGCGATGCAGCATACCAAAGCGACACTCTCCGCTGAGCACGCTTCACATCGCAGTCAAAGCAACTTAGGTGTTACTGAAAAAGCCAGCCGTTTCCATCGCAACAAAGGGCGCTAAACCAATGGCGATACTTCAAGAGAGCGAATTACAAACGGACGTTGTGATCATTGGTGCAGGTGTGGCGGGTTGTATCGCCGCACTTGCTTTATGTGACTCATATCAAGTCACTTTGATTGATAAGTCTAAAATGCCCGAACAGCGAATTGGTGAATGCTTAGCGCCTGCGGCACGACGCATTTTACAGCAGTTAGATTTATTAACTGAATTTGAACACCAACTAGCGGCCAACGTGACAACCCCGCAACATTTACACAACACAGGATTGCAGATCAGTTGGGGCCAAGCAACGCCCTATGTTACTGATAACCTAAATAACCCTGATGGTTTTGGTTGGCGTTTGGATCGCCAAATATTTGAGAGCTTTTTACGCGAAAAAGCGCTGCAACGGGGTGTGCGCTGTATTTGGCCTGGCAAATTAGCAAACAGCGAATACCGAGGACAGCGCTGGCAAATAACACTGACACAGCTGCAACACGAGCAAACAATCAACATTGCGAGTCAATTCGTAATTGATGCCACTGGCCGAAAGGCTCATTTTGCAAAAAAATACACCGCTCACAAACAACATGATCGGCTAATATCTTGCTGGGCAACCGTGGCTAATACTATTGAAAATCAGCTAGGCAGCATTTGTGCCACACAAAACGGCTGGTGGTACAGTGCACCATTACCAAACCAACGTCGTGTTTTAGCATTTCAAACGGATCCGGACCTGCTCACCAAAGGCCTACACCGTGATACAAAGTTATTTACTCAACATGCACAATGTTATGCCAAGCAAGCGAAAATACTCGATGTATGCCAACAGCCAATAACACTGCATGGTATCGTCAGCGCTAACTCCACGCGCTTGGAGTGTTTTGCAGGCCAACAATGGGCAGCGTTAGGTGATGCGGCACTGAGCTTTGATCCAATCTCATCGCAAGGAATTTTTAATGCCATGGCAACTGCGATGCAACTTGCCGAGCTGATGAAAAAACTCCATATAGTCAATAAAATAGAACACGATACCCAGCTCCAATTTAAAAAACTATACCAACAACAAATAGAACAGATTTGGCACCGTTATTTAGATCACAAACGTTATTTTTACGATCAAGAGCAACGTTGGTCAAACAGTCCTTTTTGGCAGCGCAGACAGCAACCGAATAACGACGTATTAACGATATACAGCTAACTCACTTTGACTGGTAAATAAACCTCTGCATTTAAACCACCTTCTGGGCGATTAACCAGTTTTACTTTACCACCATGCATATCAACTATGCGCTTGATGATCGCAAGGCCTAAGCCGCTGCCTTCACTGCCTCGTGCAGCATCGCCTTGTTTAAAAGGCTCGAATACCGTTTCAAGTTCACTTTCAGGAATACCTGGGCCATGATCTTTAACAACTACCATAGCGTATTTTTTATCCGCGCTGAGTGCAGTTTCAACAGCAATATCACCATCCGAATAACGAATGGCATTTTCAATCATGTTGGTAATAACTCGCTTAATTGCCACCATACTCAAAGGAATATTACTAATACTAGGGTTTTCGCGAAAGGTGATAGTACGTTGATGTTTTTGTTCTGAATGCACCACTTCTGACACTATCGCGTTGAGATCTTCAAGCGCCAACTCTTCACGTTTGTGATGGCGTAAATACTCAATAAACTGATCAATAATGGCATTCATGTCTTCAATATCGTAGATGATCCCTTCACGCAGATAATCTTCTTCATCCGACATCATTTCGGTAGCAAGGCGAATTCGTGTTAGTGGCGTACGTAGATCATGAGAAACACCCGCCATCAATAATCGGCGATCGTTTTCAAGCGCTGCAATACCCCGCGACATCTGATTAAACGCGCGAGTTACTTCAATCACTTCGGTTGAACCATGCTCTTCAAGTTTAGTGGAAAAATCTCCAACTCCTACTTTTACCGCCGCTTGTTGTAACGCTTTTAAAGGTCGATTCAAATGACGGGCGAACAACCAGCCCCCTAGCACACTTAAAAAGCCGATACTGGATAAGTAAAAAGTTAAAAATTCGAGGTTATTTTCTTGAAAGCCAGTAAGCGGCACTTTAACCCAGTAGCCCGGTGCTTGTGGTGCTTCAACCCAGTACACGAGCGGATCAGTTTGACTAATACGCACCCGCGCTGAGCCATTCAATTGCTCAGACATACTGCGTGATAACATTGAATACTCACGAGTTTGGCCTAGCCCTTCGCTCATCGCTTGGCGCTGAGTCATAACTTCGATACCGGTTATTTCAAAAAACTTATTCGATACTTCATCGCTGATCTCAACGCCATCTTCCCAATCTATAAACACCGTTTTGATTTGTTTGGCTAAAATCAGATTAACTTGCTCAATCGTAGGCTTAACGACATAGAGGCTCACCGTGATATACGATACCACTTGGTTGATCAGCAATAATGCCGCCACCAAAAATACCGTTTGTCCAAATGCACTTTTGGGAAACATACTCATAGCAGATTATTTTTCACCATCAGGTACAAATACGTAACCTAAGCCCCATACAGTTTGAATATAACGTGGATTAGCGGCATCGACTTCGATCATCCGCCGCAGACGCGATACTTGTACATCGATACTGCGCTCTAATGCACTGTAATCTCGACCACGTGCTAGGTTCATTAACTTATCACGGCTAAGCGGCTCTCGCGGATGTGTAACCAGCGCTTTCAATACCGCAAACTCACCGCTGGTCAACGACATGGTTTTGTCACCTTGGCTCATTTCCCGCGTCGCTAAATTAAGCGAAAACTCACCAAACGAAATATGATTTTCTTCTGCTGACGGTGCACCTGGCACTTCTTTTGAACGACGACGCAAAATAGCTTTAATACGCGCTAATAATTCTCGTGGATTAAATGGCTTTGGAATGTAGTCATCTGCGCCGAGCTCAAGACCTATGATCCGATCGACTTCATCCCCTTTGGCGGTAAGCATGACAATTGGGATTTCATTTTCTTTTTGCCGTAACCGCTGACAAATAGATAAGCCATCTTCACCCGGTAACATTAAATCAAGCACCATCAAGTGAAAGTTTTCACGTTCTAACAGCCGATCCATTTGCTCGGAGTTGCCAGCTGTACGCACAATAAATCCTTGTTCTACCAAGTAGCGCTCTAACAAGCTGCGTAACCGCATATCATCATCAACGACTAATACTTTTGTGGTTTCATGTCCCATTACTTTCATTCTTATTATTTTGTACTGTTGTGATTAATATAAATGAAAAACAGCATAATAAAAAACTAATTAGGTCACTAGATTGTTACTGAACATTTCAAGCCATCACAAATGCTGACGATAGTGAAAATCAGCTCGACAAGCCAACAAGATTTTTATACCTTGCCTAGGTGTTTCCCAAGGTAAAAATTGCAACGTGAAAACTAATTTAGTCACCCGCGAAGGGTATTTACAGCTACAACAAGAACATGACCACCTTTGGAATGTGAAGCGTCCAGAAGTCACTAAAATAGTGAGTTGGGCTGCAAGCCTAGGCGATCGTTCTGAAAATGCAGACTACCAGTACAATAAACGCTTATTGCGACAAATAGATCGTCGCGTGCGTTATTTACGTAAGCGTATGCCAGATTTAAAAATTATTGACTACTCTCCTGAGCAAGCTGGCAAAGTATTTTTTGGCGCTTGGGTCGAAATTGAAAATGAACAAGGTGAAATACTCAAATTTAGAATTGTTGGTCCTGATGAGATTTATGATCGTAAAGACTATATTTCCATTGATTCACCAATGGCGCGTGCGCTATTGAAAAAACAAGTAGACGATGAGTTTTATGTTACCACCCCGCAGGGCAAAAAAGAGTGGTACGTTAACAGCATCAATTATCCTGGCGCTTGATAAGCGCTAAGCCGAGTAATAAATACTCTCGACTAATTATTCAGAAAAGGTTAATTATTGATTGTCTAAAGTGGGTTTGTAGACTATAAATAAAGATACTCAAGTAAAGCATTTCGCGCTTGAGTTTAGAATTGGAAGGTCGTAGTTATGTCAAACGCAATACATCGCATAATTAGTAATGCCATGTTATTCGCACTTTTAATAAGTGTGAGTTTGACATCATTTGCGCAGGACAATAACGATTCTAAAGAGTTAGCTTCTCCAACCCCACACTACTTTGTTTGTGACATAGCAGAGCAAACTGACGTTGACATAGACACATACGTTGACGTGATCTCTATCAGGGCGCTTCAACCACTCCCTGAAAATACTTCATCTCTTTATGTGAGTGCCACTTTAGCACAGCCTTTTAAGCAAGCTTATCAGCGTGGTCCACCGAGTTATTTAATTTAATTTACTGCTTAAAACTTTATTAAATTTAATAACATAATTGGTGATTACTATGACTAACTTTAAAGAGCTTCGTACTCAAAACATTTCTGAAGGCATTTTATCTCACACTTACAGTGAAACTCAGCCGTTAATTGATTTAACCTCTCCAGCTTTAACTATGGTTAATAACTTCACTCAAAAAGATCCGCTACGCGCGCATTTTGAAACCACTATCGTGGATGCATTAAAACAAATAACCAGCCAACATACCGGCTTTATTTTAGTGGTTGATGACCAAGAAAAGTTACTCGGTATCGCATCAAGCGCTGATCTACAAAGCTCAAAAATAATGATTTTAGCACAGCGCTTAAATATCTCTCGTGCTGAAATTAGCTTACGTCACGTGATGACACCACTTAGTCACTTAACCGGTGTAAGTATGCAAAGCCTAGGCTATGCATGTGTTGGTGATGCATTACAAACAATGGAGCAAGCCGGTATGATGTTTTTACTGGTTACCACCGCACATAATGAAATTTGTGGCTTGATCTCTGCGCGTGAAATTGCAAAAACATTGCAAATCCCCGTTCATATTAGTCCTATCGCTCACTCTTTCAGTGAAGTAATGGAGCATATTGAGCACCCACATTAGTTTTTAACTATTTACGTATTTAGCGAGTGATAATTATCTTCGCTACAAAGGCCTTAAAGCATACTTTAAGGCCTTTTTATTGTGCGTTGCTGTGATATTATTCAGGCAATTCATTACGCCAAAACTCTCGTTCTGGTCTTCAAATTGTTTAATAAGGTTTTTGCATGAGCAATATCTCTGCCCGTTTAGCCACTGAGCTGAATGCTCAAGAGCAACAAGTTATAGCTGCTACAAAATTACTCGATGAAGGTTCAACTGTGCCTTTTATTGCCCGCTATCGTAAAGAAGTAACGGGTGGATTAGACGATACCCAATTACGTTTATTAGAACAGCGGTTATCGTATTTACGTGAACTAGAAGAACGTAGAGCCTTTATTTTAACGACCATCAAATCACAAGATAAGCTCACTCCGAGTTTAGCTGCAGATATTAATAATGCTGATAGCAAAACTGAGTTAGAAGATCTGTATTTACCTTACAAGGCCAAACGCCGTACCAAAGGTCAAATAGCGATTGAAGCAGGCCTTGAACCTCTAGCTGATGCACTTTTCAAAGATGCTTCATTAGACCCTGAGCAACAAGCGACAAGTTACCTAAACCCTGAAGCCGGCTTTGCCGACGAGAAAACAGTACTGGATGGCGCAAAATTTATTTTAATGGAACGTTTTGCCGAAGATGCAAAATTGCTCGCTAAATTCCGTAGCCACATTAGCCAACACGGCCAAATTGAAGCAAGCCTTGTTGCCGGACAAGAACAAGCTGGTGCTAAGTACCGTGATTACTTTGAGCATCAAGAAGCGCTTAAAAAAGTGCCTTCGCACCGTGCTTTAGCCATGCTTCGCGCGCGCAACGAAGGCGTACTGCAACTCAGTATTAATCCTGAGCCAAGCTCAGAAAACCCCTCACAGTATTGTGCACAAATGATTGCCG
>NZ_DRGM01000201.1 GCF_011050055.1 Pseudoalteromonas prydzensis
CATTATGCCTCTAAGGCTCAGGACTTAATTTATGAAAAGCCAACAAAACGATCCAATTTATTCTCAAATATCGCAAGTTAAAGATGCGGTAGCAGAAGTACTCGAACATGCTAAAAAATTAGGCGCTACAGCTGCCGAAGCGGCCATGTCTAGTACATCTGGTTTATCGGTTAGTACTCGAATGGGTGAAGTAGAAACCATTGAGTTTAACCAAGATGGCGGCTTAGGCATTAGCGTATATGTTGGTAATAATAAAGGCTCGGCGTCAACCGCTGATTTAAATCCAAAAACGTTGCGTATGGTAGTAGAAAAAGCGATTGATATAGCTAAGTTTACATCTGATGACCCATTTAACGGCGTTGCTGATAAAGAATTGCTAGAATTTAATCCTAAAGATTTAGATTTATACCACCCTTGGGATGTAAGTCCTGAGGAAGGCATTGAGCTTTGTCATGCTGCTGAGCAAGCTGCACTAAATGCTGATGAGCGTATTGTTAACTCTGATGGTGCGAGCTTTTCATCGCATCAAGGGCTACGTGTTTATGGTAATAGCCATGGTTTGATAACCGGTTTTCCACGTACTCGTCATAGCATTAGCACTATGGTGATAGGTCAAGATGGCGAGCAGATGCAACGCGACTCTGCTTATACGGTTGCGCGCGATCAAGCGGGTTTAAATGACGCAGCGGCAGTTGGGCTTGAAGCGGCAGCTGAAACGCTCGCTAAATTAAATAGTCAAAAGCTAGGCACAATGAAAGTGCCTGTTATTTTTAGAGCTGATATTGCAAACTCATTGTTTGGTCACTTAGTGTCGGCAATTGGTGGTGGCGCGCTTTATCGTAAATCGAGTTTTTTACTTGATAGTTTGGGCACTCAGGTATTTAGTAATTGTGTAAATATAGCTGAGCGCCCGCATATTTTAAAAGGTTTGGCGTCGTCACCGTTTGATAGCGAAGGCGTTAAAACCATTGACAGAGAAATTATTCAAGGCGGCGAGTTACAAACTTATTTATTAGCAAGCTATGCTGCGCGTAAAATGAATATGACGCCAACAGGGCATGCGGGCGGTATACATAACTGGCTTGTTGAACAAACTCATAACGATTTAACTGCACTATTAAAAACCATGGGCACAGGCTTATTAGTAACCGAGCTAATGGGGCAGGGCGTAAATACAGTAACGGGTGACTACTCTCGTGGTGCTGCTGGTTTTTGGGTTGAAAATGGTGAAATACAATATCCAGTAAGTGAAATTACCATTGCTGGTAATTTAAAAGATATGTTTAAAGGTATATCTGCTATTGGTGGTGACATAGAGCGCCGTGGTGGTATTCAAACTGGCTCAGTATTAATAGAGCAAATGCAAATAGCCGGCGCGTAGTATTAATAGGCAGTGTATACTTGGGTCCAGAGTATTATCTCTGGGTCTAAGTGAGCTTTTACGAGGTGTAAAATGGCTAAAGATAGATATGCACCAAAACCGCTAACCGATATTATGGCGGGGTTAAATAATCGTTTATCTGCTTATGCAGGCAAAAGCCAAGCACTTGATACACAGCAAACCTTATTAAAAGATTTTTTAGGTCCTAAGTTGGGTGATAAATGCCGAGTAAGTAATTACCGAGACGGTACGCTAATGATAGAGGCGGTATCTGCACCTATCGCGCTTAGGCTTAACTATCTAAAAATGGATATGCTTTCACATTTTAGAGCCGCCGGGATGGCAGAGCTTGGGCAAATAAAAATCACGGCAAATCCTCAGGCGACTCAGCGATTAAGTACTGCGAATAAGTCGGGCAGTCCTGCAGTTACCAACTCTCGTAAAATGAGTGAGCAAACAGCGGATTACTTAAACGCCATAGCATCTTCGGCCCCTCCTTCTTTAAAAGAAAAACTTGAGCGTTTAGCGCTTCATGGAAAAAATAAAAGCGAGCCTTAACTACCCACCATCTTGTTATTGGTGGGGTCAATTTGGCAGCTCACCGCATTCAAAATACTTTGTTACATATTCCATTTTATTGTTGCCCTAATGAGGTTTATGATACTGGCTGGTAATGTATATTGATTGAAGTCCCTGATACCCATTCCATTAAGTAAAAGCGTGTAGGCAGTGCTATTTTTACTCCTGCTATATTCAAGAGTTTAATGGAGTTGGTATTAAATTCTAACTAACAAACGGAATCATTATGAATAAAGTAACAATGGCTGCTGCAAGTATTGCACTTGCACTTGGCTTGGTAGGTTGTGGTGAAAAACAACAAGAAACTAAAGTAACCGACACTCCAGTAGTGACAGCACCTGCTGAAAAACCACTAGAGCTTGGTATTGAATTAGCTAATATGGATAGTTCAGTACGCGCACAAGACGATTTTTACTACCATGTAAATGGCGAGTGGTTAGCTAAAACTGAAATACCAGGTGATAAATCTAACTACGGTTCTTTTTCGCAGTTATATGATGAGTCGCAAAAAGCGATGAAAATAGCCCTTGAAAGTGCAGCCACAAACAAAGCCGCTAAAAAAGGCAGTGATGAGTACAAAATTGGTGCATTTTATAAAAGCTATATGAATAAAGATGCGCGTAATGAGCTAGGTATTACGCCATTACAACCGTCATTAGATACAATTGATAGTGTTAAATCTAAAGCTGATTTAGTGGGTTTAATGGCTAAAATTCAAAAACAAGGTGGTACTTTACCGTTTGGTTGGTTTGTAAATAACGATGCTAAAAATTCAAGCGAGTATGCATTGTATTTATCTCAGTCGGGTCTTGGTTTACCAGATCGTGATTATTACTCAAACGATGACGAAAAATTCACTAAAATTCGCGCTTCTTACGAGCAATACATCACTGATGTTTTAGCTAAGTCAGGCGTTAAGAATGCAGCAGAAGCTGCTAAGAGCGTACTTGCATTTGAAAAAACACTAGCTGATGCACAGTGGAGCCGCGTGCAAAGCCGTGACGCAACTAAATCTTATAACAAGATGACAGTAGCAGACGCAAGCAAGTTGATGGGCGACCTTGATTTAGCTGCATTCTTTAAAGATGCAGGTGTGAGTGCAAGTGACATTATTGTACGTCAACCAAGCTACTTAGAAGCACTAGCTACTATTTACAAAGACACTGATTTAGCGACGTGGAAAAACTACTTAAAATTTCATTTTGTAAGTGGTTATGCAGAGCTACTTAGTGAAGATTTAGTTAACCTTAACTTTGACTTTTACAGCACAACACTTCGTGGCGTAGAAGAACAAGCACCTCTTTGGAAGCAAGCGGTTGATGCATCTAACAGTGTACTTGGTGAAATTTTAGGTAAGGTATACGTTAAAGATAACTTCCCGCCAGAAGCTAAAGCACGCATGGAAGAGTTAGTTGATAACGTAATTAAAGGTTATGGCGTTGCTATCGAAAATCTTGAGTGGATGAGCCCTGAAACAAAGCTTGCAGCGAAAGAAAAACTAGACAAATTTACGCCTAAAATTGGTTATCCAGACACGTGGAAAGATTACTCTGAGCTAGAGATTAACTCAGATGAGCTAGTAGGCAATTACATTCGTTATAGCGAATGGGCATACGCAGACATGATTGCTAAATTGGGTAAACCAGTTGATCGCTCTGAGTGGCATATGACTCCGCAAACGGTAAATGCGTATTACAATCCAGTAAACAATGAAATTGTATTCCCTGCTGCTATTTTACAACCGCCATTCTTTAATTTAGAAGCGGATGATGCTGTAAACTACGGCGCAATTGGCGCAGTAATTGGTCACGAGCTTGGTCATGGTTTTGACGACCAAGGTGCTAAATATGACGGTGACGGTAACTTACGTAACTGGTGGAGTGAGACTGACCTTAAGCAATTTGAAGAGCGTACAGCGGCTTTAGTTGCACAGTATAACGAATATAAACCATTTGAAGATGCAAGTGTTAATGGCGAGCTAACGCTTGGCGAAAACATTGGTGACTTAGGTGGCTTAGCGGTTGCGCATAAAGCGTATATGCTATCTTTAGGTGATAAAAAAGCACCTGTGGTTGATGG
>NZ_DRGM01000202.1 GCF_011050055.1 Pseudoalteromonas prydzensis
ATCATTCATTTAAATAGTTATTAGTACACTCTTACTTTTAACTTAGCAGTATCGGAGAGATGGCAGAGTGGTCGAATGCACCGGTCTTGAAAACCGGCATGGGTTTATAGCCCATCTAGGGTTCAAATCCCTATCTCTCCACCATATAACAAAATAGCCCGCTAATTTAGCGGGCTTTTTTGTGCCTGTAAAATAAATAACTACGGGTAGAAATAGCGCGATTTATCATCATAAATTACGACCATAGTCTCTATTTCTAAGCTTTAGATCTTGGTGCATGCTTAATACATTAAAATTTATACTCTGTATTAAGGATTATTAGATGAAACATCAACTCGCAAAAAGCGTCGCGCTTTCATTATTGTCCCCGGTAATTATTGGCAGCTTGTTAGGATTGTATTACGCACTAACGCTACAGGGTGATTTCCTATTCGTATTTTTTCAACTTTTGATGACTGCTATCTCAAATGCGCATATTGTAGGTTTAACAATGGCGGCTTTTGTCGTGCCAGGATATTTACTTATGTTTAAGTATTCTAAAGTTAATTATTCAGGTGTATTAACCCTTGGTTTGTTAGGTGGCGCTATATTCAGTTACTTATTAAGTGCATCAACTGGTGAGATATTTTTGATTAATAGTGTTATGTCAGCATTTGCAGCTGGACTGTTTTTATTTGGTCTTCGTAAATCGGTAAAAAAATAATCGCAGCATTATTAACCAAGCACGCTGATAAACGGTGCAATTTCCTTTTTTTTACCTCCAAAAGGTTCCAATTTTTCACGACAAAGAGTACCTTTAGCTACTGTATGTTTAATAAGAAGTAGTTTGGTATGCAAAAGCACGATTTTTACCAGTCATTAGTTAAGCAAACACAATCGCTGATAGCTGGTGAATCTAATGTAATTGCCAATTTGGCAAACATAAGCGCGCTGTTATTTACCTCTTTAGAAGATGTAAATTGGGCGGGCTTTTACTTTATGGATTCTCCTACTGAATTAGTACTTGGCCCGTTTCAAGGTAACCCCGCATGCATCCGTATTCCCGTTGGGAAAGGGGTATGTGGAACTGCTGCGGCAACCGCAGAAACACAATTAATTGAAGATGTTCACGTTTTTGACGGGCATATAGCCTGTGATGCAGCGTCTAATTCTGAAGTGGTTGTACCTATCATGAAACATGGTAAAGTATTTGCAGTACTAGACATTGATAGTCCAAGTATTGGCCGATTTGATGCTGATGATAAAGTTGGCCTTGAAGCATTAGTGAAATGCTTAGAGGCGAGCCTGTAATGAAAGATTTGCTAAATGTTCAAGACTACCTATTTGCTGTGCAAGATGTTGGCGATTGGGAAGGCGAAGAAGAGCATGTAGCGGAAACGCTCAATGATTTGATTCATATTGCATGGGATCGTCTTCCAGATGATTCAGAATGTGAATTTATTGATGAAACAATTAATGGTATTTGGGAACACCTTCGGGGTGATATGGCTGTAATAGAAGCCGATTTCGAAGAGTTGGTCGACTGGGTAACACACTACGTCGATTCGTCCCTTGATGAAAAGATGTGAAAAATAGGTTCTAAAATGGAAACCACAAACAAGCTAAAAGATATTAATGAAGTGTTGGAATTTTTATATCAAGAATTCCCACAATGTTTTAAACAAAAAGATGGCATCAAGCCGCTTAAAGTAGGTATTTTTAAAGATATTGCTGAGCGTATTGAAGGCTCTGAAAAAGTAAGTAAGACTCAAGTTCGTCAAGCGCTTAGAAAATACACGTCTAATTGGCGTTATTTAGAAGCTGTGACTAAGTCAGAGTTTCGTATTGACCTTGATGGTAATCAAGGTGAAAAAGTTGAGCAAGAGCATATCGACCATGCACAAAAAGCATTGGAAGAAAGCCGTGCTAAAATGGCAAAACGCAAAAAACAACAGCGTCCACGCCAAGATTCTGATTCTAAATCTTTCAAGAAAAAACCAGCACATGCTAGTAAAGCAGGCGATAAAAACGCACCTGCAGCTAACAAACCTGCTAAAGCAGCGCCGGCTAAACGTTCAGGAAAAATTGAACCTTTACCAGCAACTGAGGTCAAGGTTAATAATAAGGTTAAGGTTAAACTTGGCCAAGCACTTGTAAACGCAGTAATCACTGAAGTGAACAAAGATGATGTTCATGTTGAATTAGTTACAGGCATGCAAGTTAAAACCAAAGCTGACAGCTTATATATTGTTTAAGTTGTAAATAAATTAAGGAGTTGTGTATGAGTAAAAAGTTTACGCTCATTCCGTTAGTTGCTGCCCTGTTTTCAGGTTCATTATTTGCTGCTGTTGAAGCCGTTACAATTGACGATTTACCCCAGCTTAAGCAAGAGAGTCAACATGGTACTGCTAGCAAACGAGTGGCTAGCTTATTTGCTCGTTCACACTATACACCGGTTCGATTTAACGATGAGCTTTCTAGTAAAGTGTACGATCGTTATATCGAATCCCTTGATTTTAATAAAAGCGTTTTCTTAGCCAGCGATATTGCCTCTTTTGAGCAATATCGTGATGACTTTGACAACGCGATTACTACCGGTAAATTAGAATTTACGTTTGATATTTTTAACTTAAGTCTTAAACGCCGTTTTGAACGTTACGAGTATTCACTTACTTTACTTGAAAAAGAAATGACGTTTGATAAAGAAGATGAATACTTTTTTGACCGTGAAGACTCAGCATGGCCGGTGTCTCAAGCCGAGCTAGATGAAATTTGGCGTGAACGTGTAAAGTACGATGCACTGCGTTTAAAAATGACGGGTAAAGATTGGGAAGGCATTAAAGAAGTGCTGACCAAACGCTATAAAAATGCAGAAAAACGTTTAGTACAATCTAATTCAGAAGATGCTTTTCAAATTGTTATGAATTCGCTAGCACGCAGTATTGAGGCGCATACGTCTTACTTATCGCCACGTCGTGCAGAGCAATTTAAAATGGATATGGACTTAGAGCTTGAAGGCATTGGTGCCGTGCTAAGCCCTGATGAAGACTACACTGTTATTCGCAGCTTAGTGCCAGGAGGCCCTGCAGATAAAACAGATCAAATTAAAGCTGATGATCGCATTATCGGCGTTGCCCAAGATGGCGAAGAATTTGTAGATGTAATTGGCTGGCGTTTAGATGACGTAGTTGATTTAATTAAAGGCCCTAAAGGGACTAAAGTACGTCTACAGTACTTAAAAGGTGTTGACGCTCACGGTGCACCTAAAGTTGTTGAAATCACGCGTGATAAAATTCGACTTGAAGATAGAGCGGCTAAATCAGAAGTATTTGAAGCCAAATACTCTGACTTAACAAGTAAAGTTGGAGTGATTGAAATTCCTGGCTTTTACAATAATCTTTCTAAAGATGTAAAAGTTGAACTGGCTAAGCTTAAAGAAGAAAAAGTTGATGGCATTATTATCGACCTACGCCAAAATGGTGGTGGTTCTTTATATGAAGCGACTCAATTGTCAGGTTTGTTTTTTGACCAAGGTCCAGTTGTTCAAATTCATACCTTAAATAACCGTATAGAAGAGCAAAAAGATCGCGATGGTATAACTTATTACGATGGCCCTTTAACTGTTTTAGTTGACCGCTACAGTGCCTCTGCTTCTGAAATATTTGCAGCAGCAATGCAAGATTACGGTCGTGCGGTTATTATTGGCGAGCAAACATTTGGTAAAGGTACTGTACAGCAGCACAAAGGCTTAGGCCGCGCTTATGACCTATACGATAATGCGCTAGGTAGTGTACAGTATACTATTGCTAAGTTTTATCGCATTAACGGGGGGAGTACACAACATAAAGGTGTGATCCCTGATATTTCGTTTCCATCAGCAATCGATCCTGCAGAGTGGGGCGAAAGTAAGCAAGATAATGCACTTCCTTGGGATAGCATTGTTAAAGCGAAATACAAAAAGTTAGGTAATTTAACACCTATTATTACCTACCTTGAGAAGCAACACGAAGTACGAATTAAATCAGAACCAGAATTTGGTTATGTATTTAATGACATTACCTTATACAACGAAGAGAAAGACCGTAAAACTATCTCTTTAGTTGAAGCTACGCGTATTAAAG
>NZ_DRGM01000203.1 GCF_011050055.1 Pseudoalteromonas prydzensis
GTGGTGAGGCTTACGACACCTCACTAAGCACTGTAAAAAATAATGATAAGTTATGGCTAGCCGCTTTATGGCTTGGCTCTGCACTCGCATTTTTATTTATTGCGATGCTAATTTTGCTACGCTTTTTTACCAACCCAATTCAGCGCTTAGCACGCGATGTTAGTAATATTGAAGCCGCAAACTACAGCCTTACCGACACCAAGCTAAGTAACTACTCAACGCAAAAAAGTAACGAAGTGCATAGTTTAGGGCGAAGTATTCAAGCCATGCTAACGCGCATTAACGAGCAGTTTAAAGCGCTTGAACAAGGCGATAAACAACGCAAAGAGTTGCTAACTCATCTCTCGCACGACCTACGTACACCACTTGCCTCCTTGCAGGGGTTTTTAGAAGTATTAAATCAGTCGGGCGAACAATTAAATAAAAAAGAGCAACAAGAGTACTTACAAGTTTCACTTAATAATTGCGGGCAATTAAAGCTACTCATAGAGCAAATATTTGAGCTTGCTCACTTAGAAAATGGCGAAATAAGTATAAATAAAGAAACCTTTAATTTAGGTGAGCTAATTTACGATTGCATCGCAAAATTTAGTTTAGCCGTTGATAAAAAAGGCATTAGTTTATCGGTAGAGCCCGCAATTTGTGATTTTCCTGTGGTTGCCGATATAGCTAAATTAGAGCGCGTGTTAAGCAACCTAATTGATAACGCAATTAGGCATACCCCTCGCGGCGGCAGCATTGCAGTTCATGTAAAACGCAGTGACGATAATCAACTATTTGTGCATGTATCCGATACTGGTGTAGGCATAAAAGAAGATGAGCTGAATGCTATTTTTGACCCGCATTACCAAGCAAGTAATTCTAATAAAGAAGGGCGCCAGCAAGGTGGTTTAGGATTGGCTATTTGCAGAGGGCTATTAAAACTGATGGATAGCGAAATTTACGTACAAAGTGAAATTGGTAAAGGCACTATGTTTAGCTTTAACTTGCCACAAAAAAAGGTGCTTTCTTAAAAAGCACCTTACATTTTTTATTTATTTTAAATATATAAATTAACTACTTTTTAATACCCGCTAAATCAAGCATAAATGCATAGTTTAGCGCGGTATCTTCTAAGCGCTTAAAGCGACCCGATGCGCCGCCATGCCCTGCTTCCATATCTATTTTAAACAATAACTTATTGTCATCAGTTTTATAGTCACGCAGCTTAGCAACCCATTTTGCAGGTTCAAAGTATTGAACTTGTGAGTCGTGCAGGCCCGTCGTTACTAGCATATTAGGATACGCTTGCTTAGATACTTGGTCGTATGGCGAATAAGACAGCATGTAATCGTAATACGCCTTTTCGTTCGGGTTACCCCATTCACCGTATTCATTTGTTGTAAGCGGAATACTTGCATCAAGCATCGTTGTAACTACATCTACAAACGGTACCGCAGCAACCATGCCTTTATAAAGCTCAGGCGCTTGGTTTGCCACTGCGCCCATTAGTAAGCCACCAGCACTGCCGCCTAACGCAAATATTTCATCTTTTGCGCCATACTTTTGAAAAACCAATGCTTTAGTTACGTCAACAAAGTCGTTAAACGTATTCTTTTTAGTGAGCAGCTTACCATCTTCGTACCAAGGACGACCTAACATTTGCGAGCCACGAACATGAGCAATTGCAAATACAAAGCCACGGTCTAATAAGCTCAAACGTGAGCTTGAGAACGTTGGATCCATGGTTGCACCGTACGACCCATAACCATATTGCAGTAGCGGGTTAGCGCCATCTTTTTTAAACATATCTTTACGGTAAACTAAGCTTACTGGTACTTTAATGCCATCGCGTGCTGTTACAAAAATACGCTCTGAAGCGTAATTGTCAGCATCAAAATCACCTAATACAACCTGTTGCTTAAGAAGCGTTTTATCGCCAGTCGTTAAATCTACATCGTACGATGAGCTTGGAGTGGTCATGCTTGTGTAGTAAACACGTAGCGTGCTGCTATCTATATCGTTATTGCCATAAGTACCAATTGTATAAGCGCTGTCGTTAAAGCTCAGTGGTAACTCTTTACCCGTTTTTAAATTACGCGCAATCAACTTTGATTGGCCCATTTCACGTTCTTGATAAACTAAGTAGTCATTAAATAAATCAATGCCTTCGAGTTTAATATCATCGCGCGCTGGGATCACACTTTGCCAATTTGCTTTGTCGCTTGCTTTATCAATATCAACTTTCATCAGCTGAAAATTTACAGCATCTAAGTTAGTTACAATGTAGTAAGTATTCCCTAGTTTAGAAATCCCATATTCAAGCCCTGCTTCGCGTTCAATTAAGCGTTTAGGCATTGCTTTGGTATCATCAGCGCTTAATACCGATACGCCTGATGCGGCCGTGCTGCTGTGCCAAATATAAATTTCTGACTCATCTTTGCTTTTACTCATACCCATGTAGTAACTGGTATCAGTCTCTTCGTAAATTAGCTCGTCATCAGCTTGCGGTGTACCTAATGTATGACGATAAACTTGGTAACCTAGTAGAGTTTGTAAATCTTTTTTAATGTAGTAAACCGTTTTGTTATCGTTTGCCCACACAATGCCACCGTTAGTGCCTTCAAGTGTGTCTTCGAGTAATTTACCGGTAGTTAAGTCTTTTATTTTTATGCTATAAATACGACGGCTAACAGTATCTTCGCCATAAGCCATTAAATTGCCATTCGGGCTTACATCTAAGCCACTTACCGCATAATAATCATGACCTTTAGCAAGCTCATTTACATCTAAAATAACTTGCTGATCGGTACCTGCAAAATCGCTGCTGCGTAAGTAAGTAGTGTATTCGTTATCGCCACGTGTTTGCGTTGAGTAAAAATAATCACCGTTTTTAACTGGGACTGAATCATCGTCTTTTTGAATACGCCCTTTTAGCTCTTCAAACAATTCGCTTTGTAGCGTTTTAGTATGTGCAAGCATTGCATCAGTGTATGTATTTTCAGCTTCTAAATAGTTAATTACCTCTGGTGCTTTACGTTCATCATCACGCAGCCAATAGTAATCATCTATACGTGTGTCACCGTGAATAGTCATTTCATGTGGCACTTTTTTAGCAACCGGGGCAACAGCTTGGACTACTTGAACTGTTTTAACTTGTGTATTATTTTTTTGAGTTTCTTCTGGGGCTTGGTTACAGCCACTTAAAATAGCGAGTGATAGTGCAGCGAGTGCGAATGGGGTACGTTTCATCAGTCAAAGTCCTTGTTATATTTTTATTTTTTATTAAGTAATTAAATATACCTAAAAATAACCTGTGTTGTGATTTAGTTTGTGAAGCTATGTAAAATAAATCAACGTGATTCCTCTTTTCTTAATAAGCCTACATCAGGTACTCTGTAAGTATATAAATCACTTTTAAGCTCAACTGATTAAGGGTAGTAATGAATAGCGAAGTAATTAACATTTTAACTATGGCAAAAGTAATTCAAACGGCCGTTGCTCCCGTATTTTTAATCACAGGTATAGCAGCAACTTTAGGTGTTTTATCTAATCGCTTAGCACGAATTACCGACAGAGCGCGCTTACTTGAGCGAAGATTAAAAGTAAATACAGATGACGATTTTAATAAGTCGCTAGCAACAGAGCTGCGCGCCTTATTAAAAAGATCTCGATGTATACATATTGCTTTCAGCTTAAGCGTATTAAGCGCCTTACTTGTATGTGCTGTGGTTATGTTTTTATTCTTGTCGCACATTCAATCAATTAACTTAAGCGTGACCATTGCTTGTTGTTTTGTAGCAGCGATGGCATTGCTTATATGTGCATTTATGTCGTTACTTGGTGAGGTGTTCTTAGCAACCCGCAGCATGCGTCGCGGGATGATATTTGCAGATATTGATATAAACGATTAATTTTTTATAAAAAACCCCGAGCAACTAATGTTACTCGGGGTTTTTATTAAATAAGCTTATTTAATAAAATAACTTATTGTGCAGTATAAATAGTCTCTAGCACTTCAATTCTAGCTTCTTTAGCATAACCTGAAGCATTTAACTGCTCTGCTGCAATTAAAATATCTTGTCCATCATTCACTGCTAAAACGGCAATCTTAGTACCAGGAAATACAGACACCACTTTTAATCCAGCCGCTGCAGCAATGTCGCTAGCAGTAATACCATCTTTTAAAAGTACCGTAATATTACCCGATAAAGAACTTAAGTTATTAGTAAGTATATTACGAACTAATGACCCTTTAGTTACTACATCAGATGTACTTGCAACATTAACAACCGCCATGTCGCCTTTTTGCATAACTACATGCTCATCAGCAGCAACACTTGATGGTACTAGGCTCAAATTTCTCTCTACTTTATAAGAACCAAAATCAGCTTTAGTATACTTTAAGCTAGATGCTTGCTTCTTTGGTAGTTGAAGCTCTTTATCAAAGCTTGTGTTTGCCGTAGCGCTTAAAGAAATACACGCAGCAGCACTTAATACGATTAATTTATTAACTTTCATTTTCATAATCCTTACTCTTGACCTGCGTGACCGAATGCGCGTAAAGACACACCCTCTAAAACACTTGCTGAACTATTATTGCTAATACCTACTACACCTAAACCATTGTCATCACCTTTACTAAGTGCATAGCTATCTGCGCTCGTATCTAGTAAACGAACTGTCCAAGTGCCTTTAGTCGACTCACCATAAAACGCATTTGAAAGCATTACTGCATCTTTTAGTATATAGCCAACACTCCAACTGCTAGTGAAACTATATGCTGGGTAGAATAAAGCTTGCTTCGATGACAGTAATACACTTCTTGTACCCGCTGGCGATGTAACTTCTATAGCTAAATCTGTTCCGGCTGAAGTTTGTGTGCCATCGCTTAAGCCAAAGCCCATTTCAGCATTACTTACATCAAACTTAAATTGCATTGCTTCAATGCTTAGCTCTTCCGTCACTTCAATTTCTTGTGTAAGACCCGTTGCACTGTTATCTGGAATTTCTAGTGCAAGTGCGTCCTCAGCAATTACTGAACCAACACCGCTCCACTGAGTAATAACTTGTTCGCCTAAAGAAACATCGTAAGCCTTCGCCATAGAAACCGCAGCTCCAGCATCAGCACGACCAAAACCATATAAGTTATTGAAGTTATAACCGGCAGAGTTTTCAATCCAACCGTCGTGAGCAACAAATTCGCCTTCACCAACTGTTAATTTAACAGCAGCATTATCTGCATCTATTAAAGTGCTAGTTGATGCAAGGATATGGCGAACGTCACGCCATGTTAAATCTGGATTAGCCGAAAGAATTAACGATACCACGCCCGATGCATTTGGCGCAGCAGATGATGTACCATTAAACGTTGAAGTATAGTTACAGCTTGCATTGTCTGCATGGCCTGGGTAGTTAAATGGATATTGACTTGCAGCAAACTCTTCACCGTAAGCAGCAGCCCATGCTGCAATAGAACCACCATTAAAACCTGAATAACCATTAATACAAGTCATTTGATCGGTTGTTACCATTGCAGGAGCAAAACGACCATACTCACCCGCTGGAGCCGACACCATTACGTTAGCGCCCGCTGTAGAATAGCTAGTATGTTTACCATTAGCATTTACTGCAGCAACACTTAAATAATAAGGGTGGCCTTGGCTTGGCTCAAAAGCGCCATTATAACAAGTTAAACCTAAGTCATTTGCACCATTGTCAGCACATAAAGAACCTTCATCGCCACCATCTTCAAATGAGTTACCGCTAGATTTCATATTTAGCGCACCTTTACCGTCACGAAGGTTAAGGTTAGGGTAAGACTCAATTGCTTCATCTAACTCTGAATAACCGATAAACGTAGGGAACGTAATACCGTAACTACGGTTAAAGGCTGAAATATTTTCAGACGTACTAATACCACTACCAGGGAAGCCATGAGCAAGTAAATCAGTTTGTGCTACTTTATCTCCACCAAGGTAGTTCATACCGATTAAGCCTGCATCAGGTGCAACACCACGGCCGCCTTTGCCATTCCAACCTTTTGCTGCAATTAAGCCGGCAACACTTGTTCCGTGGTCACCACTGTTTGATGTACTTGTAGGGTCTGTACGATCTAGCGCTTCAGCGTTAAGGTTTAAAGAACGATTTGGTAATACGTTATCTACTAAGTCTTCGTGGCGAATTTCCATACCCGAGTCAACAACAACAGCAGTTACACCAGCTCCTGTAACGCCTTGAGCATAAGCGGCTGTTACATTCATATCTTCACCAGCAACCAAACCTGTAGCTTCTGCATTAGCAAAACTAGCATCAACATCTGCTTGCGCTTCTTCTTCTGTATCGCCAAATAGATTTACATATAAATTAACTAAGCCCTGCTTCATTTCATCGCTTAATGAGTATGCTTTTTGGCCTGTATTATTTAGGTGCCATTGTTGATTTGCTAATGGGTCACCAACAACTCCTGAAATGCTTATTTGCGCAGAAGCCGTTTTACCATTTGCGTTTACAGTGTAATCAATAACTGCATCATCATCCGTCATTGGAACATAAGTAAATGATGTTCCCTCTACAGTTAGAGTACCGTGACTAAATGTGAATACGCCATCTTCTGCAACCACTTCTTCACCGTTTTCAGTGAAGCTAAATGTAAGTGCATCGCCATCGTTATCACTGGCTTTAAATTCTGCAGTAACAGGGATCCATTGTTTTAAATCTACAACAACTACATCGCTCGCTTTAGGCGCTACGTCAGTAACTAATGGTACGCTGTTTTTCTTATCGTCATCACTACTTCCACAACCAGAAAGTGAAACCACTATTGCAGCAGACAATGCTGACATTTTAAAAATATTATTTTTCATAAACTCTCTTTGTTAGTTATTTTTATGATGGTGTGACGTTACACAACAGGAATAAAAATAACAACGAGGTGTTTACAGTCATTAACAATAAAGACAATAGATGTAACGATAGAGTAATCGTTGTATGCTTAGTTAAAGAAACAATTATTAAGCACATATATTAACTTGAACATTCAAAGAAGCTAATATAGAACAGGATTAACAATTACTTTAAAAGGGGCAAACATGAAATTGAAAAAAGTATTAGCAGGTATAGCATTAGCTACATGTGCACTTAGCGTATCGGCAAATTCTGCATTTAAAGAACCAAGTGACGCGATTGAATACCGCCAAGCAGCGTTTTCAATGATCTCAGTGCAAATTGGTGACATGGGCGCAATGCTAAAAGGTAAAGTACCTTTTGACGCAGAGCAATTTAAAATGCGTGCTAACAACGCTGCTGCACTTTCAAAAATGCCATGGGAAGCGTTTTACGAAGGAACAGATAAAGGCGACACAGCTGCACTTGCTGCTGTTTGGGCCGAAAATGCAACCTTTGTTGAAAAAGCGAATGCTTTTGCAGCAAATGCAGATAAGCTAGCGTTAGCTGCTCAATCAGGCGATAAAGCCGTAATTGGTAAAGCTTTTGGCGCATGGGCTAAAGGCTGTAAAGATTGTCATAAGCAATTTAAAGATTAATTATTGTTGTAGCCAGTTTAACAACAATAAAAAGCACTGAGCGTTAATAACGGTCAGTGCTTTTTTTATGCTTTATATTTATACCAATTCGCTTAATTAAGTGATCTATTTTGAGGCTGGGAAAACGTGTTGATAGCTAGGCAAAAAATTCGCTATTTAGTTGTTCTAAATAAGAATTTTTTAACGTAGGTAGCGACACGTTTAGCCCCGTAAAATAATTAAGTATTATTGCGAATTGGTATTATTACGAGACTTTAGCAGCTCGGCCTTTAAATGGGCGCTTAAACATCGCACCAATATCACCCAAAATAATATATAAACACGGTACTAATATAAGCGTTATTAACGTTGCAAACATAACAGCAAAGCCAAGTGCTACCGCCATAGGTATTACAAACTTAGCCTGCAGGCTTGTTTCAAACATAATAGGTAATACACCAGCAAAGGTTGTTATAGACGTTAATAGTATTGCTCTAAAGCGAGCACAACCAGCTTCTATTACCGCATTTTTAACGCTAACACCTTCGCGGCGAACTTGGTTTACATAATCGGTCATTACAAGTGAATCATTTATAACAACACCTGCTGCGGCAATTAAGCCAAATCCCGACATTAAGCTCATATCTAAATCAAACCAGTAATGACCCCAAATAGCCCCGGTTAAACTAAATGGAATAACCGACATTACAATAAGCGGTTGTGAATAGCTTTTAAGCGGCACAGCTAGCAGTATGTATACTAAAATCATTCCGCCAATAAAAAACATTATTTGCTCATTAGCTTGAGCTTGCTGCTCTTCTATTGCGCCACCAAGCTCTGATTTAACACTTGGGAATTCTTCTATTAGCTGTGGCAGTAAGTTTTCTTTTACTTGCTTAACCACTTCACCCGGCTCAATTTGCTCTTCATCAATATTGCCATAAACATACACGGTACGGTAGCCACCTTCGCGGCGTATATAGCTAATACCTGGCGTTTCTGTTAATTCTACTACATCACCAAGAAGTACTTCTCGCCCTTGTGGGGTGGTAACCACGGTGTGTTTAAGTGATGAAAATGCCTCACGAGTCAGTTTAGGGTAGCGTACCATTACGCGTACTTCTTCGCCGTTTCGGATTACGCGCTGCGCTTCGCCACCATAAAAACTGGCTCCCACTTGATTTGCAATACCTGCTAAATCTAAGCCTAAATCATAAGCAACAGGTTTAAGGCTCATTTGCACTTCTTTGCTCGCAGGATCTATGGTTGAGCTAATATCAAACAACCCTTTTTGCTGTTGAAGTAATTGAATAAAACGACGACCCGCTTGATTTAAAGTATCTATATCTGAGCCATACAGTAAATAGCCAAACTCGCCGCCACCATTACCACCGCCGCCACCAACATCGTCTTGAATAGTTAACGACTTAATACCAGCAATAGTCGGCATAGCCTCACGCCATCGGCGAGAAAGCTCAAATGCATTGTATGGACGTGAATCTTCGTCAACTAATGGAGCTAATAACTGCGACTCAGTTCTGCCTTGGTTAAATACCAATACATCACGAATAATTTTTTGGCCAAATTCACGTTCTGTTTCTTCATCGACTCTAAGTACCATAGCTTCTATTTCGCGAATAGCGGCAATGGTTTGTAAATCAGAAACGTTGTCGTTCATTTCAACTTGTATTTGTGGAAAGTCATGCGGCACTTTAGGAGTTGGAACTGTACGTACTTTATTAGACGTAATAAGTGCAATACTGATTATAAACATTGCAATAAAAGCAAACAAAACAGTCCAACGCCAATCAACACACTTAGCAATAAAACGTTTATATGGACCATTTACGAAACCAAAAAAGCGTGTATTGAAGCGATCGCGCCAACCACCTTTTTTGATCGGCGAAAAGTGCGTATGAGCAATGTGAGCTGGCAGTATCAGCTTTGATTCAATCAAACTAAATACTAAACACAGCATTACTACAACGGCTATACCATAAAAGAAGGCACTTTCTGGCCCGCTCGACATTGTGAATGGTGCAAATACAGCAATCGTTGTTAACACACCAAAGGTTGCAGGGGTCGCGACTCGGTTAGCGCCACGCACAACATTTTCTACACCACCGCCGCTTTTTTCAACTTCGGTGTAGGCAGCTTCCCCTATCACGATGGCATCATCCACCACGATGCCGAGCACCATTATAAAAGCGAATAACGAAATAATATTAATGCTAATGCCAAATAGTGGCATCATCATCATAGCCCCTAAAAAACAAACAGGTAAGCCAATCATTACCCAAAGCGCTAGTTTAAAACGCAAGAATAACGACAACATAATTGCCACCAAAATGGCACCTTGAAACAGGTTAGCTTTCATCATATCAAGGCGAGCATTTAGGTAGTATGTCATGTCCATTAATGGCTCTAACCGAATACCCGGCGGCAACTGCTTATTTTTTTGATCAATAAACGCTTTAACCGAATCCGCAACGGGAATCATGTTTTGTTCTTGCGTTGCTTTAACCGATAAATACACCGCGTTTTCGCCATTAAACTTAAAGTAGCGCTCACCTTCAGTAAACTGATCTTTAATTACGGCAATATCTTGCAGTAAAACTTTAGCACCATACTCACCAATTTTTACCGGAATTTGCCTAAACTCATCACCTGAGTAAAACTGATTTTCGACGCGAACAGAAATAACGCCTGCGTCTGTTTTTAGCTGCCCAGCCGAAAAGTTAGCTGAGTAACGGCGTACCGCATTCATCACATCACTAAAGGTTAAATTATATTGGCGAAGCGTATCGGGCTCTATTTCAATAGCAATTTCATCAAGCGGTACATCGTTTACAACCAAAGATACGTTAGATAACTGTAGTAACTCATCCTCTATTTGGTTTGCTATCGGCTTAAGCTCCGTAAGCGGTAAGTCAGCAACCAGTGTCATGCCTATTACATCTTGCCTAAACTCAACCTGACTTATGGTGACCGGTTCCATACCCGCCGGAAAAGTCGCAATGCCATCAACGCGTAGCTTTACCTTATCAAGTACATCGGTAAGTTCTGCATCGGTGTTTATTTCTAGGCTGGCTGTACCGCCATTTCTAAATGCGCGATACACGCCTTTTTTAATTTCGGTTATATCTTTAAGTGACTCTTCAACTTTTATGAGAATACTTTCTTCTATTTCCTGAGGAGAGGCACCGGGGTAATTAGCCTCAATATTAATGTAGTTAATCTCTACATTAGGAAACATTTGGCGCTGAATCGTAAAGTAACTTATAGCCCCCATAATAATGATAAAAAACATCATTAAATTAGCGGCTACTGAATTATTAGCAAAGTAGGCAATTAGCCCTGTTTGTTTTTGTTGTATTGACTCGCTCATAATTATTAGACCCTACAGCTGTTGCGTGTTTGAAGTGCTCGTTTCTGAGCTTTCAGGTTTTGCAGCTACACCTGCAATTTTAACCTGCATTCCTTTTTGCGGGTATTCAGGTAAAGTAATAACGAGTTTGTCATCGGCATTTAAACCACTGCTAATATAAAAATACTCACCCTCTTCACGAATAACCGTTACTTTGCGAGGCTCTAGTTCTTGATTTTCGTTTACTACCCACACAGTTTGATTGTTAACCAAAGCTTGAGGTAAACGGTAAATATTATTAAGCATTGCACCTGCAAAATTTACCTGTACGTAGCTGCCAAACTTAATGGCTGGTTGTATGTTTTTAAGACCGTATGGGTCTTCTATACGTACTACTAAACTGCTCATACGTGTAGCGTTATCAACAATCCCTAAGTCGCGGTCAATTATACCTTCACGGGTGAAGCTGTTTAGGCCCTTTTGAATAATCGTTGCGGTAATACCTTTAATACGCTCTGGCAAAAAAACGCTATCGAACCCTGCTATAGGAATAATCACTTCAGCAGTTTCAATATTATTGAGTTCAGCAACTTGCGAACCCATAGTTACAAATTGACCCACACCTACATTTCGGCTAATAACCAATGCATCGTAAGGGGCTGTTACTTCACAATTATCTAAGTCACGTTGTGCACGTTTTAATGCAGCTTGCGCCGACTTTACAGATGCCTGCGCACTTAACACTTGAGGCTTACGTAAAAATAAGTCGGTACGCGCTTTACCAGGAAAACGCTTTGCTTCGTCTTCGGCTACTTGGGCTTGGGCTTGTTCTTCAATTAAGCCTGCCTGTGCGCGAGCAATCTCTGCCTCTGCAACAAGTACTGCTGCTTCATAGTTATCTTTTTCGATAGTAAACAACGTCTCACCGCGAGCAACGATTCCACCGGCTACAAAATTAGGATGCCAACTTAGCACTTCACCCGACACCTGCGCCGAGAGTTGTGTATTTTCAAGTGGCTTTACTTCACCGTAGCTATTAATAATAACTTGATGATCGTTAGCAGCCACTGGCTCAACTTGCACTGTTGGACGAGTATCAATTACTTCTTTTTTTTCTGGCTCTTGTGCAATGGCATTTATTCCCATAAAGCCAACAACACCAACAACTAGTGCTACAAATGGAAAAACCCATCTAAGTGAATTTGTTTGCATATCCTATTATCCCCAAAATTCTATTAACGCCATAATACCAGAGCCATATGAAACATTAAGGTGACATTTGTAAGCAACTGTTGCAAATGCATATGAAACACCGATTTTCCGGGTTATAAAAAATAACTTTGCATGCAGTTCATCTCATTCGTTATATTTTGTTACAAACTTTTATTTATTAATATCAGTTAATTAGCGTTGTACACTTAAATTTCGTCGCGAAGATGTGCGAAATCAAATTAATTTACGTACAGTCCAATTAAATTAACAAATATTAAAAGTCTCAAAATGAAATTAACGACCATCACCCTTGCGCTTAGCTTAGCATTTGGCAACCATGCATTTGCAGCCGATAAAAAAGACGAAAAAGAGCCAAAAACACTTAGCGAAATGATCAAAGGACAAACCGAATTTGCCGGTATATTTAACCTTTATCAAGACGAAAAAACCGGTAAGCACCTTATGGTGATTAACGAGTCCCAACTTAATACGCCGTTTGTATATTTTGCGCATACCGTTGATGGCGTTACAGATGCAGGCCATTATCGTGGTTCGTACCGCGAAACTAAGTTAATTGAATTTAGAAAATACTTTGATCGTATCGATATCATTAGCAAAACACCTCGCTACAAATTTGACGAAAACAGTGCAATTTCAAAAGCGAGTGATGCCAATATTAGTGAAGCGGTACTTGCGAGCATTAAAATAGAAAAAGAAGAAGACGGTAAAATAGCATTCAACGTAAATAAGTTATTTTTAAGCGAAGCACTTCATAAAGTATCACCTACGCCAAATCCAGCTGATAAAAACGCTAAAAAGCGCTTTAAAGTAGGCAAGCTAGACGATAAAAAATCACGCATTATTAAACAGCGTCCATATCCTAATAACTTAGACGTGGTTGTTGATTACGTATTTACTAACCCAAGCCCAACGGTACGCGGCTCAAATGCAGTAAGCGACCCACGTAGTGTATCGGTAAAAGTTCAACACTCGTTTGTTGCCCTACCTAGCAATAACTACGCACCACGTATGGATGATGCGCGCATTGGTTATTTTACTAATCAATTTGATCAAATGACATCTACCGATTGGGCACCTTATGAAGATGTTATAAAACGCTGGGATCTACAAAAGAAAGACCCTAGTGCAGCACTTTCAGAGCCAGTAAAACCAATTACTTGGTGGATAGAAAACACCACACCAATTGAGTGGCGCGATACTATTCGTGATGCTGTTTTAACATGGAATACTTCTTTTGAAAAAGCCGGTTTTAAAAATGCCTTAGAGGTAAAAGTACAACCAGATGATGCAGATTGGGATGCGGGCGATATTAATTACAACGTACTGCGTTGGACTTCGTCACCTAAGCCTCCATTTGGCGGATACGGACCTGCACTTGCTAACCCATTAACAGGCGAAATACTGGGCTCAGACATTATGCTTGAGTTTGTATTTATGAAAAACCGTTGGATTTACGACACACTTTTCACTCAAGGAACAATGAGCCACGGTGAAACAACACATACCGGCGAGTTAAATTGTTCACTAGGGCATGAAATTCAACAAAATCTAATGCTTGCCAAAGGCCTTGCTAGCGGCGGAAAAATTGAAGATAAAGAAATGCTTCGCCAAGGTCTAACACAATTGGTACTTCACGAAGTAGGCCATACTTTAGGTCTTAACCACAATATGAAATCATCTATTTTATGGGATGAAAAAGAAGTACACGACAAAAACAAAACCCAAGGCATAGTAACCGGCTCTGTTATGGATTATGCACCGGCTAACATTGCCCCAATTGGTGTGCAGCAAGGTGATATTTTTCAAACAAAACCAGGTCCTTACGATGATTGGGCAATTAACTATGGCTACAGCGTAGCGCTTGAAGATGAAGCTGCTGAACAAGCTAGACTTGAAAAAATACTTGCTCGTTCAAGTGAACATGCCCTTGCCTTTGGTAACGACGCAGACGATATGCGCGCACCAGGTCGCCATATCGATCCACGTGTAATGATTGGTGATTTGTCATCAAACCCTGCGGCCTATGGCGCAGATCGTATGGCGCTAATTAATAAATTATTTACTGAGCTAAAAGATAAAGCAACAGTTAAAGGTGAGTCTTACCAACAGCTTGTTACCTCTGCTAACAGCTTATTTGGTCAGTACCGAGCTCAAGCGGGTGTTGTTTCTCGCCAGATTGGTGGTGTGTACGTTGAGCGTGCTGTAGTGGGTGATGCAAACGCAGATAAACCATTTACACCTGTATCGCTTAAGCGCCAAACACAAGCGATGGATATACTCGCAAAGTTTGTATTTGCACCAGACGTACTACAAAACATGCAACCTCTTTATAGCTACTTACAGCTGCAACGTCGTGGCTTTAATCACTATGGCAAAAATGAAGACCCTAAAGCACACCAAATGATTTTAGGTATGCAAAAGTCTGTACTTGCGCAGCTATTACACCCAGCCGTATTACTGCGTATTTCTGATACTGCGTTGTACGGTAATGAATATAGCCTAACTCAGTTTATGCAAGATTTAACCGCTAATATTTTTGTAAAAAGCAAAGACGCAAATTCTATTAGTCACAACTTACAAATTGAGTATGTTAATCAGCTAATCGCAATTGCAGGTCTTGGCAAAGCAAGTAAATACGATAACTTAGCTAAAACAGCTGCGTTATATCAGCTAACTCAAATAGCCGATACCAGTGTTGCTTGGGGTGCAGATACAGCAACTAAAGCGCATAAAAAATATATTGACCGCTTAATAGCAAAAGCGCTAGAAGCGTAAAATAACTCTACTAATTGAGTAAACCAAGGCCACGTTTAACGTGGCCTTTTTTATAACCTAATTCACAGATCAAATATAAATAGTGCCTTTTAAATATCTTACAGCATGCCCCGTTAAGGTAACGGTTGTATCACCCACTTCACATAGTAAATGCCCGCCTCGACTTGAAGCTTGATAAGCATTTAACGACGTTTTTCCCAATTGCTGCGCCCAGTAAGGTGCCAAACCAGTATGAATAGAGCCGGTTACATAATCTTCGTCGCCACCGCTTGCAGGCCAAAAATAGCGTGATATAAAGTCATAATCAGTACTTGGAGCAGTGGCCACTACATCAAGTGGGCAAAGCGTTTTTAAAAGTTCGGAGTTGGTTGTTAATTCGATTATTTGCTCAGCGCTTTCGTAAATAGCAAAGTAAGCTTGGCGATTTTTAAGCACTTTACTCGGTTGTATAGACAAGCCATCAAGTAGTTGCTGTGGCACATTTTGCACTTCAACCGGTGCTTGTTTTGGAAAGGTCATTGCAAAGCTGCCATCAGCGTTTTTATTAACGATTAGCTCGCCCACCGCATCAGCAATAAAGCGAATTTGCGATATATTATGCTCTTCACATAAAACATAGGCAGCCGCAAGTGTGGCGTGACCACAAAAATCGATTTCCATTAACGGCGAAAACCAGCGAATAACAAAACTTCCATCGTTTTGCAGGCAGGTAAAAGCAGTTTCAGATACGTTATTTTCAGCGCCAATCTTTAGCATTAAATCGTCGCTTAACCACGATTCTAGTGGGATCACTGCCGCATAGTTACCTTTAAATAACTCATTCGTAAACGCATCTATTTGATGAATGGCTAATTGCATTGTTTAAACTTTGTAATGATTAATAGTTTAAAACTGCCATACCTAAACTAAATTAGCACTTTTATTTTGGCTTTAAGCCATTACAGGCCGCATTCTATAATATTGCATACAACCAAATTGCACAGCATTGGTAAGCAATAGCATAATAAACATAAGTAAGTGCGCAGTACTTGGGGCAGCTGTTGTAAGCTCAACAACTAAGCCACAGATACCTGCAATAAACTGCAAGCTAAAGTAGCGCGCGCTTAAATTACTTACATTACCCGTACGCAATGTTTTATAGGTTTGTGGCATAACACGTACCGAACTCATGACCAGGCCAACATACGTTAAGGCGCTTAATACCATTGCAGTATCGAGGGTTGAATTCAAAAGCAGTGAAAAAGGCAGTAACGAAAAGCCTAGCATAGTAACCAACTGTACGCGTTCTCGTTTGGCTGCGTTATAACGTGCAAAAAAATACAAAATAAGTCCGCTTAGCGCGCCTGTTATTATAAATGGTAACGCAATATAAAAGCGTTCAAAATAAATATTGTAGGTTATAAAGTAAAGACTTTGTGCTAACCCAAACGTCATCATCAATAGTGATAAACCTGAGACACTACGGTTTTTTCGAATTTCTTTTAGTAATGGTAAAAAACTAAAAACCAAAATAAATGAAGACAATATAGGCAAATAATGCGCCAAAACAACCTCGCTCGTTACATAAATGTTAATTAAATATGGAAATAAAAACATTTAATAAACATCTGTTTTAAAAGGCTTTTA
>NZ_DRGM01000204.1 GCF_011050055.1 Pseudoalteromonas prydzensis
ACAGGAAACTTACGATCTGCTAGCGTTTCAATGATTTGACGGCCTACTAAACCAGTAGCGCCAAGTACGGCAACGTTATATTTTTGCGACATATTTCTTCCTCTATAAACGACATTAAAACAACATCGTTAGTTAAATAATTATTCAGCTATGCTAAAGCCAAGCTGGCTAAGTGCTGCTAATTGTGGGCTATCACCTTGTAGAAATAAGGTGCTAAATTCTCGCCTTATAGGATAGTTTTTACGTAAACTATCAAAGCCGTCGCTCTCTAGACGACGAAGTAATATTCCGTCATCGCGGCGAACGTCATAAATTAAATGCACTAAACGGGCAATATCTTGCTCATTAAGGCTTTGCGTAACAGTTGCATTTGTAACGGCTGGTGTTGGTAAAAAATCATCCAACGATTTAATCGCCTCAACACCTTTGAGCTGACACAGTTTTTGATACAACATTTGTGTACCACGAGCTTTCCCCTCAAGTGTATGCCCTGCAATATGCACACTAGCGTAACGAACATGCTCTAGTAATTCAGTTAAAATATTGGGTTCTTTCTCCCATACATCAAGTACTAAATCTAAATCAGCCCCAGCTTCCATTACCTCAAGCAATGCTTGGTTATCAATTACATCGCCACGGCTTGCATTAATTAGCGTGGTTCCTGGCTTAAGTGCTTTTAAACGCTCTTTACCCATCATGTGCAGTGTTTTATGCTCGCCACTTTTAACAAGGGGAACGTGAAAAGTAACAACATCTGACTGCGCTAATAACTCATCAAGCGCTACATGCTCTTGTAATAAGCCTTGTTCGTGCTTAATCGGATCGCACAGCAGTACAACTACGTTTAATGCTTTTAATTTTTGCGCCAAACATGTACCAATGTTGCCCATCCCTACAATACCAATTTTTTGACCACACAATGGACGCGCATTTTCTTGGCTTAATGCAAATAAGCTACTAATTACATATTCAGCTACAGCAACAGCATTACAACCAGGTGCACTTGTAAAAGCAATATTTCTATCATGCAGTAATTGCGTATCAATATGGTCAATGCCGATTGTGGCAGTACCTACAAAGCTCAACTTGTTAGCTTGTACCAAAAGTTCATGATTAACATTTGTCACCGAACGAGTAAGAAGAACATCTACATCTATTAATTGTTCAGGTGTTAATTTACGACCATCAAAACGCTCAACCTCACCAAAGTCTGCAAAGTACTGCTCAACTAAAGGCATATTTTGATCGGCAAGAATTTTCATTACAGAGTCCGTTTGGCAATTAAGAGGCGCCATTGTAGCGAACAACCTAGCCTTTACACAAACTAAAAAGGCGCATTTTAGTTAATACAAAGACTCAAAAATGGGGATGTGGATTGTTTTAAATCAGCAATTAAAATTAGGAATTTAAACGATGCAAATAATAACCTTACTATTGAATACACAAAGGCCGAATCACAGCATGATTCGGCCTTTATTATGCAAAATAAACTTCAATTACATTTACTTGATTTTAGTTTATAGCTCAAAATCTTTTTTGAATTTCAAACCAAATTCACTTCGATCATTACTGCGCATTACGCCAACAAAACCTGATTGTTGTAGACGACCAACATCGTAAACTTCGTTTAGAACGTTTTCACCATACAGTGTAACTTCCATATCGCCATATGGATTAGTGTAGGAAATATTAAAACCAACTAGTTCACGAGAGTCAATGGTCTCACTTTGGTTATAAACTGATTGCCCTTGCATTTCGCTTCGGTACGAATAATTAGCATTAAACGCAAGTGTTGCGCCGCTCTCTAAATCCATAAAGTAAGAAGGTGCAACCATGACAGTCCAGCGTGGTGTAAGTGCTGGTGAATCGCCTTTACCTATACCTTGTACACCCTCAGCCACTTCTGTTATTTCAGAATCTAAATAACCAACTGCACTGCGAATAGTAAAATCATCAGTAATAGCGACGGTTGTTTCAAGCTCAATACCTTGTGCTTTAGACTGACCCGCATTTTCTACAATTGTTACGAAACCGCCACCTGCTGTTGGGTCTGAAAACGGTAATGCTAAATCAGTGTAATCAGTCACAAATACCGCAAGCATCATAGATACATTTTCGTGTACTTGGCCTTTTAGACCCATTTCGTAGTTAATCGCTTTCGTTTCGTCAAATGATACAAACTGGTCTGGTCCACCAAATGGGCGCGGTGGAAAACCGCCTGTTTGGTAGCCTTTTTGAATCTGGCCATACACATTCATATTATTGCTAAGCTGATAAGATGCATTTACATCCCAGGTAACTGCATCAAAATCTGCACTTACATACTTACGAGTAGGAAATGATGGGAATATAGCATTTGCATCTTTTTCATCTTTTGAATAACGAAGGCCACCACCTACCGTTAAATCGTCAGTTAAATCGTAGCTTGCATTAAAGTAGGCTGCGTAAGAATTAGTTTCTTGGTTAATTTCAAAATCGCCGTAACCACCAAATGATTCTGTTACTCCGTCATTCAATAAGCCATTGGGTGTATTAAATGGGCTGAATACAAATGGGCCTGAACGTGTAAAGCCATCTTCATTAAAAAAGTAAAGGCCTGACACAAAGTCCATATTATCAAATGTTGCATTTAGTTGAATTTCAAACGAGTACTGATCAGCTCCGCCCTCTTCTGGAAACTCAGATAAGTTTAAAGGTGATGCATCGTCATCTAGGCCACCTTCATACTCAGATGTACGGTAGCTTGAGATAAACTTAGTAGTATAAGTATCGTTAATTGCCCAATCAGCCGAGAACGATGTGCCCCAACCTGAGTAAGAAGTTGATTCAATACCAGCAACGGTTGTGCCTAAATCATCAGGGTCTGATGGAATTAAATCTTGAGTCAATAATGGGAAGTCGCCATTAAACACATCGTTTGCATCTAGCGGGTCAGTTAATTCAATTGTGTAAGGCGATTGACCTGACTCGTTATCAACTCCATCTAAAGCAAAAGTGAATGCTAAATCGCTGTTCGCTTGCCATTTAAGGGCTACACGACCACTAAATTCTTCTTCCTCACCAATTTCTTTCTCTGGATTTGCTAAATTAACAGCTTCACCAACACCATCACGTGTTTTGTAAGATGCACTCGCAGACATGCTTAGTTCATCGTTTAGTGAGTTATTAAAATAAACATCACCAGCAATACGTCCACGACTTCCCAGCTTAGCTGAAGTAGTTACAATACCTTCATCACCAGGTTGCTTTGTAATTACATTTACAGCGCCACCTAGTGTATTACGACCATATAAAGTACCTTGTGGGCCACGAAGCACTTCAACACGCTCAACATTAGGTAATGATAAATTAGAACCCATTTGACGACCTAAATAAACGCCATCTAAGTATACGCCTACACCTGGATCAGTAGTTATTATGTGATCTTGCAGACCAATACCACGAATAAATACAGACGCATGTGCTGCATTACCAACACCGTAACGGGTGATGTTTAAGTTTGGAACATATTTACCAATATCTTCAAGATTACTCATATTGGCTTTATCAATTAGGTTCGCCCCAATTGATGTGATAGCGGTTGGAGATTCAAATAAGCTCTCTGTACGTTTACGAGCTGTGACCTCGATTTTTTCAAACGCGTCTTGTTTTGCTGTTGTTTTGGCTTCTTCAGCATTTACTGAGGTAGATAGTGCAGCGACAATTGCTAGGCTTAACTGTGAGAGTGTGCGTAGTTTCAAAATATTCTCCAAAGGATACCGTGTGATTTTTGTTATGCTTTTATATTGATAATATAAATTTTAGGCATAAAAAAAGACGCTAAATAGCATCTTTCCTCTGGACAGGTATTATATGACATTATTGTGAATAAATGTATAAAATTATTTAAATAAATTCATAGAAAATGACAGTAATTTAAGCATTGTTAGCTTTAAATGAATTATCATAAATAAACCCCTTTGATATTTACCTCAGTAATAAACTGTTTTAAAACAAAAAATCGCATAAATACCATTTTAGAAAGCGCATAAAATATACTTATACATGTACTTAAGTGTATAAAAAAAGAGCTAGAACACATTCAGCTATCATTGAAATTAACTAAAAATAAGAATATAGTGCTAAAATGTAGTCTATGGATAGAATATTATGAATATTGAAAATACAGTAGATAAAAGCCCAAAATGCTTCACCAACTCAAATTACACCTCACTTTTTTGTGTTGCAGCTGACTTCAACGTCCTACTCGTTAATTATCAAGCTTTAAACGTCATTACCAATTATGAACTTATAAATCAGTTTATGCTAAAAAACGGTCATCAAGGACTCGTTATTTTTGACGTACCCAAAGACGGAGATGTACTCGCATTAAAAGAATGGCCTAATTTAAAAGGGTTGTTTTATGAAGGTACTGACGAGGTACTATTTCAGCAAGGGTTAGAAGCTATAGAGCAAGGAAAACTTTGGTTTCCACGTGCGGTAACTGATGGTTGGATGAGACAAATGCTAGCGAGTGAACAACAAACTGCGCTGCAATCAAATAACTTAACCTGCAAAGAAATGAAAGTATTAAACTTGTTATTTTCTGGCTTACATTCAAGCGCAATTGCAGACACTTTATTTATCAGTGAAGCTACAGTTCGTGTACATTTACACAAAGTGTATCAAAAAATAGCTGTAAAAAACAAGCAACAAGCATTGCTTTGGTGTCAAAAAAACTTAAATAAGATCAATAGTTAAAACCGATTAAGCAAACTTGATAATAGCTATTGTAATTACCAGCAACATTCGTTCTAACTCCTTAACCAAAGAACGTAAAAAGAAAATTTAGTTATAATATTCCCGCCATTTTAAAAAGCCTTATTAACTAGATTTAAAGTTTATTCTAATAAAATCATACTATTCTGCTTTTAATACATACATAAAATATATATGTTACAAAATTAAAAAGCCGTTACTAAATTTATTTTTATTAACTTCCTAAATTTATTAGATAAAAAACACTATCACTTCTATAATCCTATTGAAATCAACATCTAAATAACAAATAGGAAATACATATGAAAAAGCTATCTGTAGCAGTAGCTGTATGTGCTGTACTTGCATCTAGCTATGCAAGCGCTGAAGTACGTATTAATGGTTTTGCATCTATCGTAGGTGGTAAAAGCCTAGACAGTGATCAAACCTTATACGGATATGACGACGATATCTCATTTAAAAATGAGAGTGTATTTGCATTACAATTATCTGCCGATCTTCAGGAAAAGCTCAGCGCAACAGCGCAAATTGTGGCTCGCGGCGAGAATGATTTTGATGCCGATTTTGAGTGGGCGTATTTAACTTATGAGTTTAGTGATGAATTACAACTCAGCGCTGGTAAAATGCGTGCGCCATTTTACAAATACTCTGACTTTCTAGATGTAGGTTACACTTATCGCTGGGTTCGCCCTCCTCAATCGGTTTATAATTTACCATTTTCTACTTACGAAGGGTTGAGCTTACTATATACCTCACAAATCGGTGATTGGGACTCAAGTCTTCAAGTCATATATGGTAGCTTTGAAGATAATATCGCAGTAGTGTCGGTCAATGGCGAAACTGAGCTTAATGATATCGCTGGTCTTAACTGGTCACTTAGTTACGATTGGTTTAGCGCACGTGTTGCCTATTTTGTAGCAGAGACCACCATTGACATTGAAAATGATACTGATGCAGGTATCGCCCTTAATGGCCTAGAGGCAACTCTTCGCAGCTCGGGTTTCACAGATCAAGCTGATAGCATTGCTGTAAATGAAGACGATGGGGCATTTTTCGCACTTGGCTTTTCAATTGACTACAACAATATTTTATTTGATGCAGAGTATACTCAGTTTGAAGTCGATAACAGCGCTTTAGCTGAGCAAACTCAATACTATACCTCTCTAGGCTATCGTATGGATGAGTGGCTTGTTCACGTTACCTATGAAAACAACGACGATAAACACGATAACAACCGTTATGATTCACTTACAGCTGTGCCGCAATTAAATGCAGGTATAAATTCAGCATTAGAAGGCTCTAAAGCAAAAAGTAATGTTTACACAATTGGCGCACGTTATGACTTCCACCCTTCAGCTGCATTTAAAATTGACTTTAGTCGATTTGATGATGACATCACTGACACTGAAACGGATATAGTCGCCGTTGGTGTTGATTTAGTATTTTAATTGGAGCGGAATATGAAAAAATTAATCCTAGCTAGTGCGCTTTCATTATGTTCTTTCGGTGCTTTGGCTGAAGTTGCAGTAATTGTAAATCCTGGTAATGCAAATGCACTTGATGCAGAGACTATTAAGAAAATTTACTTAGGAAAGGCCAAGTCGTTTGATAACGGCAATAAGGTCAACCCAGCAACTCAAAACGGTACCGCTATTGCTGATGAATTCAATTCTAAAGTGGTAGGTAAATCGAGCAGCCAATTAAATGCCTATTGGTCAAAACTTGTTTTTACAGGTAAAGGGACACCGCCTGAAAAGTTTGATTCAGATCAAGCTGTCATTGACTTTGTTGCCGCTAATGGTGATTCAATCGGCTATATAGATAGCAGTAAAGCAACTGATAAAGTTAAAGTAATTGCTACCTTTTAATTGCTATTATTAAATAAAAAAAACCACCTAATCGGTGGTTTTTTTATAACTTAACTTTAATAACAATACGCTCAATTAAGTGAGATATTTTGAAGGAGAAAAACGGTGTCGATAGCAAGGCAAAAAAATTCTTATTTAGTATTCTAAATAAGAAATTTTAACGCGGCTAGCGTCTGACCTGCCCTCTCAAATTGAATAAGCATTACTTCGAATTGATTTAGCTACGTTACTCAATTTTAAATTTAGCCGTGGCATCTAATAGGTTATCTGAAAGGTAATGAAGGTTTTTAGCTACATCCCTCACAGCCGTTAGCGAGTCCATTGTATCTTCAAATGATACGTGCATATTTGTCACGTTTTCTACAACCATAGCAGCAACTGATGTTTGCTCTTCTGTGGCAGCAGCAATTTGTGAGTTCATTCCATTTATTTCTAACATTTGCTCTGCAATTTTCTCTATAGAAATACCCGTTTTTTCTGCTGCAGTTGCATTATCTGTAGCCATATCTCTTGCAGTCGTCATTGCAGTAACTGATTCGTTAGCCGCTTCAGTTAAAGTAGTCAACAGCTCTCGAATCTCATTTGTAGAATGAGCAGTTCGCGATGCAAGCTCTCTAACTTCATCAGCGACAACAGCAAAGCCTCGGCCATGCTCACCAGCACGGGCAGCCTCAATGGCAGCATTAAGTGCAAGTAAATTTGTTTGCTCCGCTATTGATGTAATAACATTTAATATTTGCGACACATTTTTTGTATCGTCTGCTAATTTATTGATAGTTGTAGCAGCGTGATTAATCTCATCACTTAACGTACGAGAAGCGGTTACTGATGTTTGTACTTGAGTTCTACTTTGCTCAACTTCTTTCTCTGCCGTTTGCGCTGCATGAGAAGCACTTGCAGCTGATTGAGAGATATCTCCTACACTCTGTTTCATCTCTTCCATTGATTGCTTTACAATCTCAGCATCAGTGGTTTGTTTAGTCGTTGCACGCTCCGCTTGTTCCATCCCCTGCACTAAACGAGTAGAGTTTTCCATTAACGGTTCGCAAACTGCTATAATTTCTAACACCGTTTTTTTCAATATGCCAATAAAAGAGTTGAAATTTATAGATACTTGACCTATTTCATCTTCAGAGTTAACTGTCAATTTAGTGCTTAGCGAGCCTTTACCGCTTGCTAATAAGCTTAAATTATTTGCCGCATCACTTGCCGAAGAAGCAATTCGCTTAGCTATCCAAATAGCCATAAAGAGTAATAAAATAAGCGATACAATAGAAACAGCTAACATTAACGTAAGGGCGTAATCAGAACGGTCCTTTGTGCTTGCAACAAGTTCAAAAAAGCGATCGTCAGCTTTGACTTGTGCTGCCTTAAACTTTTCTAGGACATCGGTATAAAGCGCTGTTTTCCTCTGTGCTTGTTGTTGAATTTTACTAAAATCTGCTGTTCCATTTACCATGCCATTTGCGATAGCCGCTGATATTTTTTCGTAATTTGCGAGCTGCTCTTTAGTGTCACTGTGAATGTAAGAGGCATTTATTTTTTCTATCGCAATAATATTCAACTCAAGTTGCTTGTATGTGTCAGATGCTTTCTCGACTAAATCTTGTTCACCAAATGTTACGGCTTGGGTGTAAAGTTCGTCCAGCTTCTCTAAAATGCCAACATTAGCAGATGTTAACTTAACAACTTTGTAGGATGATTTTTCCATTTCATCAAGTGCAATTCTATTATCATTCATAGCAAAATAGTTGATCAGAACAATCACTAAAAATGCAACGACAGCAATACTCGTAATCGCATGTATTTTTTTACTTATGCTGAGATTTTGAAAAGTGAAGCCTGAAGCCATTGTGAATACCTTATTTTGTTGTCTAAATCTATTATCGGCTTATTACTAATAAGTGTTAACTAAATTTATAAAATTTCTAGTTTTTTTTTACAAACAATTCAAAATTCTACATAACTAATTGCCCTTTAAAAAAAGAAAGTACAAATAACATTCAATTTAAATCGCAGGCACAAAAAAACCAGTAACATTTCTGTTACTGGTTTCTAAATTTGGTGCGGATGGGGGGACTTGAACCCCCACGCCCGAAAGCACCACCCCCTCAAGGTGGCGTGTCTACCAATTCCACCACATCCGCATTTTTAAGCTTTCGCTTATTTGTTAAACATATGATTTATTTGAGGAGTATAAATCGTTTAACGATAGCATTACGCTAAATTAGTTCGGTACGTCAGAGCTTTGCTCTTTCGTAGATGTTACCGGAACATCTTCTTCAACAGGAACTACAGTTTCTACTGCAGGAGCTGCTTCTAGGTTTTCCCACTCGTCAGTCTTTTTAATTTGACCTGCAGTTAGGTTACCTAGCACAATGCTTAAAACAAAAAATACTGTTGCTAAGCTTGTGGTTGTTTTTGTCATAAAGTTACCAGCACCTGACGAACCAAAAACCGTGCCTGATGCACCAGCGCCAAATGAAGAACCCATATCTGCGCCTTTACCTTGTTGAATTAAAACCATTCCAACTAGAGCTAAAGCCACAACTAAATAAACTACTAATAAAATTTCGTACATCTTATACAGTCCCTTTTGCACTGTTACAGATTGCAGTAAAAGACTCTGCCTTTAGACTTGCGCCGCCAATTAAGCCGCCATCTATATCTGTTTGTGCAAA
>NZ_DRGM01000205.1 GCF_011050055.1 Pseudoalteromonas prydzensis
ATCCTATACAATGCGCGCCTCTTTAAATTCGTTGAGGCGTATTAATGTCAGAACCAGTCACGTTTGAATCTCTAAATCTTTCTCCTGCAATTTTGAAGGCCGTTGAAGAGTTGGGTTACAAGACACCATCTGGAATCCAAGCTCAATGTATACCGTTATTGCTAGAAAGAAAGGACGTACTGGGACTAGCTCAAACGGGTACAGGTAAAACCGCAGCATTTGCACTGCCATTACTTAATAATATTGACCCGTCTGTGAAGCAGCCACAGATCCTTGTACTCACACCAACCCGTGAGCTTGCGATCCAAGTAGCTGAGGCATTCGAACAATATGCTAAACATGTTCGTGGTATTGAAGTATTGGCACTTTATGGTGGCCAGAGCTACAGTATCCAACTAAGTGCACTTCGTCGTGGCGCGCAAGTTATTGTCGCGACTCCAGGTCGCTTAATCGATCATATTAACCGTGGCACTATCAAGTTTGACAGCTTACAAGCTCTTGTACTTGATGAAGCCGATGAAATGTTACGTATGGGCTTTATCGATGATGTTGAAAACATCATGGAAAAAACGCCGCGCGAAAAGCAAACATGTCTTTTCTCTGCGACCATGCCTAAGCAAATTCAAAACATCAGCAGCAAATATATGAATAACCCTGAACAGGTTCATATCTCTGCGCGTAACTCAACGGTATCATCTGTTGAGCAAGTGTTTTGGAATGCCAGCGTACACAAGAATAAAGCGATTGTTCGCTTTTTAGAAGCTGAACAATATGAAGGCGCGATTGTTTTCGTACGTACACGTAACGATACAGTACAACTTGCTGAGTTATTAGAGCGTGAAGGTTTCTCTGCCGCTCCACTTAACGGTGACATGAACCAGCAAGCACGTGAACGCACAGTAGAGCGCTTAAAAAGTGGCATGCTGAACGTTGTTATCGCAACAGACGTTGCAGCACGTGGTCTAGATGTTGACCGTTTAAGCCTTGTTATCAACTACGATATCCCACAAGATTCTGAAGCCTACGTTCACCGTATTGGCCGTACAGGTCGTGCTGGTCGTACTGGTAAAGCGATTCTTTTCGTAAAACATAACGAACGCTATTTACTTAAAAATATCATTCGTCATACGAATTCAGATATTGTACAAGTTGAATTACCAACTGCAAAAGTTGTTGAAGAAAAACGTATCGAAGCGTTACAAGCTAAATTAGCGATTGCGCTTGAAAACAAAGATATTACTTTCTTTAATGAAGTTGCAGCTAATATGGCGCAAAAGCTTGAACTTGCTCCTGAAGACCTAGCGGGTGCGTTACTGTGTTTAGCACAGCAACAATCACCAATTAAGGTTGAAGAAGTTAAGATCCAACAACGTGAGCGTAGTGAACGTAATGACCGTAACCCACGTGAGCGAAATGATCGTGGTGACCGTGGTCGTCGTAACGAACGCAGCGAGCGCCCAGCACGTGACCGTGATGCTAAACCACGTGAACGTAATAGCCGTGATGCAGGCCCTATGGATACGTACCGTATCGAAGTAGGTCGTGAACATGGTGTTCAAGTTAAGAACATTGTTGGCGCTATCGCTAACGAAGCTGACATCTCAAGCAAGTTTATTGGTGATATTCGTTTACACGACAATCACAGTACGGTTCAATTACCGCAAAACATGCCTAAAGATGTACTTGATCATTTCCAAAAAGTGTTTATCTGTAAACGTCCAATGGGCTTAACATTAACACAAGATCAAGGTCCTGCTGAGCCACGTGCTGAACGCTCTGAGCGTCCATCAGGTGACAAAAAACGCAGCTTTAACAAAGATGACAGTGCACGCGGTGATAAGCGTAGCGGTCCTCGCAAAGAACGTCGCCCAGTAAGCTTCACCGCTAAATAAGCAACGACTCTTTAATAAAAAAACCTTGCCACGAAAGTGCCAAGGTTTTTTTGTGTTTGGAATAAAGTAAATATTCGTGAGGGGAAGATTTAGTGAAGTCACAATAGTCGTTGATAGCAATTGCATTGAATGAATATTTGAATTCGCTAAAATAATCATGTTTTTAATAAAATTGGCATAAATAACGCTCTAACATCTATTTTTGCTTCTAAGCGAGCCGCAATCAAATATAAACCAGCAAGTTTACGATGAATAAATAATGCATCCACTGGTGGTGTATGCCATTGCTGTGCTTGTGCACTAAGTTGCAACCCAGCATCTTTAATATTTGCTGCCAGTTGGCTATTTTTAAAATCAAAATCACCATCGTAACGCAGTGGCTCACACGCCATTAAAAATAGCTCAATGACATTATCTTTATAACTGTCACGCAATGTATCTTTAAAATAACCAATCTGAGTGGCCGCATTTAATACCCCATCACGATTATTCTCACTGCCTGCTTTAAATAAAGCCAAATAAGCTTGGCTCAACTGAGACGAAATCTCGCGGGTTGCCCCAAAATCAAATAAAACGATTTTTTGTGTGGCTGGTTGATAATGAAAATTAGCAAAGTTTGGATCTGTTTGTATCAGTCTAAATTCAAACATTTCTTTAAAAAATAACGCAATAAGTTGCTGTGCCACAAAGCTTTGCTCTGCTTTGGGTAGATCGGTAATTCCCTCTATAGGCTGGGCCTCAATATACTGCATCGTTAATATTTGTTTAGTACTGTGCTCTTTATAGACGTTAGGAACAATAAAGTGTCGGTTATTTGCCAATGCATTTTTATAACGTAATAAATACTGCGCTTCACGATGATAATCAGCTTCCGCTAATAATTGTATTTTAGCCTCTGCAACGAGTGGCTTGATATCAAGATCTTTAGGTAATAAACGAGATAGTGTAAGCAGCGATATTACATTATCAACATCACTGACCACACTTTTTGCGATCCCCGGGTATTGAATTTTTACAGCTAATTGCTCGCCGTTTTCATGGTAGGCCAAATGCACTTGACCAATAGAAGCGGCAGCAAATGGCCTAAGCTCAATATGTGAAAAGCGCGATAACCAGTCATCTCCCCACTGCTCTTTTAATACAGTAATGAGTTGTTTGTGTGGCATGGGGTTAGCGTCTGATCGAAGTAATGCAAGTAATTGAGCAAGCTCTGGACTTAGTAGCTCCCCAGCATCCATTGACAGTAGCTGTCCTAATTTCATTGCCGCACCGCGTAAGTGTGATAGTTCTGTCGCTAGGTTTTTTATGTTTTTAGGCTGCAGTAATAAGCTTTTATTATCCCAAACCTTTCCTGAAAGAGTACTTTTGGCTCCCTCTAATAACATATTACTCGCGACACTGGTTGCTAATGAGCCTAACTTTGCAAAGCGTGAAAATCGAGATGTAGGAACAGAGCGTTCATTGGCCATACTAAAACCTAGTTAACGAATATATTTACTGGTTTATACGTACCAAGCTGGGTATACGATCGAATTGACAACTGGCTGGATAAAACTAACCACAAAAAAACCTCGCCATTATAATGACGAGGTTTTTACACATAAATATTTAGCCGTGTTTTGTTAAGGCGCGACTGCTGGATACACGTAACTTGCGTCTAAGCCAAGCGGGATACCCAGTGCCCAGTAGCCGAGTAAAAATAAGCTCCACCCGATTAAAAAGGCGATTGAATATGGCAGCATCATCGCGATTAGTGTGCCGATGCCAGTGCCTTTGACGTATTTTTGGCAGTACACCACGACCAGCGGGAAGTAAGGCATCAATGGCGTGATGATGTTTGAACTAGAATCGCCCACCCGATAAGCCGCTTGGGTTAGATCCGGTGAAATGCCCAATTGCATAAGCATAGGTACAAACACTGGGCCAAGTAACGCCCATTTAGCTGAGCTTGAGCCAACAAACAAGTTTACAAAACCGGTTAAAAAGATAATGCCAACCACAGTAACAGCACTGGGTAACTCCATCGCTTTTAATAGTTGTGCACCTTCAATTGCAAGCAGTGCTCCCAAGTTTGATTTACTAAATGCGGCAATAAATAACGAGCAGAAAAACGCCATAACGATGTAATAGGCCATGCCGCCCATTGCTTTACTCATGGCATCGATCATGTCTTTAGAGCTTTTAAAGGTGCCGACTACAAAGCCATACACAGCTCCTGGGATCCAAAACAATAAGAAAATTAGCGGTACGATTGACTGCATTAATGGCGAACTAAAATTAGTTAACGAGCCATCACTACTGCGCATTGCAGAATCTGTTGGCGCTGATACATACGCTAATAAAGCAAGGCCTGCAACCATAACGCTACTTGCAATAAAAAATGCCCGTTTTTCGTCACTGCGCGCATCTGCAAACACGGGCAAGTCTTCTGTATTACCATCAACCGCTGTTTTTTGTAAGCGTGGCTCAATAATTTTATCGGTGATATACCAGCCTAATAAAATAATAAATAAGCTCGAAGCTGAGGTAAACGCCCAGTTATTTAAAGGGTTAATCGACATGGTAGGATTAATTATTTGCGCGGCACTTTGAGTAAAGCTTTGCAGTAATGGATCAATCCCTGAAGGAATAAAGTTTGCCCCAAAGCCACCACTTACCCCAGCAAATGCAGCGGCAATACCTGCCAGTGGATGACGCCCTGCGGCATAAAAAATAACCCCAGCCAGTGGAATAACTAACACGTAACCGGCATCGGTTGCAGTATGGCTGACAATAGCAACGAGGATAATTGAAGGCGTAAGTAGTTGCTTAGGTGTTACTTTAAGCATTAATTTAAGACCAGTATTAATAAAGCCAGAATGTTCGGCCACACCCACACCAAGCATAGCCACTAACACCACACCCAAGGGTGCAAAGCCGGTAAAGGTTTTTACCATCGATGATAAAAAGGTTGCTAACGAATCACTCGCCAACATGTTATTAATAATGATGGCTTCGCCAGTACGCGGATCGATTGCATCAAATGTAACGCCAGAAAACCACCACGACAGTAGCCAAATTAATAACATGGCAAACAAAAAGATGATTGCCGGATCCGGGAGTTTATTACCCACCCGCTCTACAAAATTTAAAAAACGCGCCACAATCCCGGTTGGCATTGCCGCATCATTATTATTATTCATTTCACTTGTTCCCTAGAATTTAGACTGTGCTACTTTAGCGTATATAGGGAATGAGGTAAATTTTAAGTGAACAGAAAATCCAGCCCTCAAGAAATAAATATGCACCAGATACAAAAAAACGGCATAAATGCCGCTTTTTGTGACGTAACTGTAGGGCATCTTTAAGCGAGTGCTTTTACTTCATCCCATAATCTTACTACGAGGGCTTTGTCTTCTTCGTTAAGCTCGCCATTGCGATACGCTTTCACTAAGCTTTTTTCAACGGTCTCGTTCAGTTCATCGATTTCAAGGTTCAGTTCTTCAACTTGCGCATAACCTACCGCTAAATCAAAATGGCCTCGTAAATAACCACCGGCAAATAACTCATCATCAGTGGCTTTGATCACTAAGTCATCAAAATACTGTTGGGCTGCATCTATATAATTAACTAAACTCACTTCTATTTCTCCTGATTTTGCAGGGTCTTATACCAATCACTCTTGATGGCCTACTGCATACATAATATGGTCGTTAAATCCTGTGGTTACACGAATAAAACCGCTTAATTCATCGTCCAGCTCACTATCGCCCGTATCACAAATAAGCGGGCGGCCGTTTAAAGCCTGTAATTTAGTTTTGGTAGCCACCACGATAATATTGTCTTTACCAATAGCGCGGATAAGTGCGGGGCTTAACTGTTGATTGCCACGGCCAAAAATATGCCCTTGGCCACCAATTAACGTGATCACTAATTTAGTGTCGCGTTGATGGGTCATCGCTAATAATTGTTCAGCTGTAAGGTCTTGCGCAATTAAGCTTTGATCTGCAACTAAATCAACACCTAATAAGCTATTTTCAAGCCCCATTTCTTGCATAATGGCTGCAACTGTTGAGCCACTGCCCATTACATATAGCGTATCTTCACCCATTTCACTGACAACATGGGCGGCAATATCAGCCAATACCAGTTCGTCGGTTTCTTTACCGCCATTTTTAACCGCTTGTACATAACGTACTTCACTCGGTACTTGCATTTCGCCATAACGTTTTGCTTTAACAGTACCTTGGCGAAACGCATCTTCGTCAATATCCATCACATCGGCATCGGCTAGGGTCACTAACTCACCTTTGACCAACATTTCAACAACCCGCCCCGCAGCTTTTGGGGTGATGGCATAAACGCCTGAATGAATTTTACAACCGGCAGGAATGCCCAGTGCCGGTACGCTATCTTCAACAACATGGCAAATATTGCGCGCGGTGCCATCGCCACCGGCAAATAAAATTAAATCAACACCAAGCCGTTGCAAGGCCTTGGCTGCACACTCGGTATCATCAGCGCTAGTCTGCTGCTCGCTTTGATACATAACCTCGGTATTAAAACCAAGTTCATTAGCGACGCTTTCACCCATTGAGCCATTAACAGTATAAATTGTTATTTTGTCTTGATAAGGCAATAACACCTCAAGCGCTGCCTTAGTACGTAAATTAGCTTTGGGCTCAGCACCCAGCGCCAGAGCTTTTGCCGCAACGCCATCGCTACCTTTGAGCGCCACACTGCCACCTAAACCAGCAACTGGGTTTACAATTAGACCTAATTTAAACTGCATTACTGAACTCCTGAGGATGTTGCCATACAAACTGCGCTGCAGTTAAAGGCCATGGCGTACTGTAAAATTCACTTAACGCTTTTAAAAGTGTCGTAGTACGGGGATTAAAGCCTATTTTTAGTAACTGTAAAAGTTGCTTATGTACTCGCGCCTGAAAATCAAAGCGACAGGTTTGCTCACCATTTAAATTATCAACCGAGACATTAAACTCAAAACCTGCAGCAACACTCAACGCCCACTCGATTGCTTGCGGTTTTACTTCAACCGCTTCAAATTCTGCTTGCTGGGCTTTATCACGGCCATCTGGGCAATACCAATAACCATAATCCTCAAGCAAACGGCGTTTATCACCCGCCACCAGCCAGTGAGCTATTTCGTGCAATGCACTGGCATAAAAACCATGGGCAAACACAACTTGGTGGTACGGCGTTTTAACATCAGCGGGAATATAAATAGGCTCATGCTCACCTTTGACCAAGCGTGTATTATGGCTATGGTAAAAAGTGCGTTCAAAAATAGATATTAGATCGGCTATTTGCTGCATAAAAGTCTGATTAATTCGCCTCGGTAAAATGCAACGAATGCACATTAAAATCGAGGCGAATTGTACGGGCTTTTCAGGGGAAAGTAAAAAGCCTTAAGGTACCTAGCCCACTTATAAGTTGTAATAGTGAGTATTCAGATAAAACCTGATATTAAATATAAAACTAAACGACTACCCCACTCAGTTACTGGGCTAAATGGCGGGCTAACAAGCGAGTGTTACGGGTGTTTGCTTTAAAGTACGCATCAAAAACATCGCCAATAACCGGTAATAAACCGCCAAAAAAATCAATTAACATATTAATAATAATGCGTAGTTTAATCCCCCAGCCGACACCAAGGCGCTGTGCTTCAAAAAGTACATAGCTAGATAATAGCAAGCCAGCTAAATCGCCAACGACTGGCAGTATACCAATAAGAGACTCGGCGCCAAGCTTAAAATTAGTAAAGGGAACACCAATACTACTATCAGTAAAAAGGCTGAATTTCTCCAACCGTTGCAGTACTTCTTGATGTGATGTTTTAGTGTTCATAACGCCCTCGTTAATAGTCGTAAAGATGAATTTTATCAATAACATATCATCTTATGCGTAAATGAATAACGTATTTATCGCTAAATGAAAAGCGCATAGTATTAGCTTACAGCAACTCCCGCTTCATCGCTCTCTACAATATCGCTCTCTACAATATCGCTCTCGCATAGTGCTTGGGTTATCCAAAGTTGTAATACTGGGCAATTCAGTACTTGCTCACAGTAGCGCATGGCTGGTTCAGATAAGCTAATTTGATAGGTATTTAACCTTAGTACGATAGGCGCATACATAGCATCAGCGATACTAAATTCGCCGAACAACCAGGCATTTGGATAAATACGTTGTTGCTGGCTGAATATGTCATCAATGCGAGTAATGTCTTTTTTAGCCGCGTCTGACAACTCAACCTTTCGCGTAGCGCGGATATTCATGGGCATTTCATTACGCAGCGCCATAAAGCTTGAATGCATTTCTGCACTTAAACTGCGGGCTGCGGCTCGCTGCACAATATTTTTAGGCCAAGCTGCCTGAGACAAATAAGCATCATTGATGTATTCACAGATTGCCAGTGAATCCCACACCTGCAAGTCGCCATCAATTAAGGCTGGCACTTTTTGCACTGCAAAACTGTTTTTAAGCGTTTTATAAAACTCAGGAGTATCGAGTACTAACTGCTGCTCAGCAAATTTAATATTGAATTTACTCATTAAATACCATGCTCTGAGCGACCAGGTCGAATAGTTTTTATTACCGATAAATAATTGCATTTGCGTTCCTTAGTAGTGTTTAATGGTTTTACTATAAAGCAGTGATCAAGTAATTACTTGCCAATAGTTTTTATACAATACATAAGTAAAATTGATAGACGAGTTGAATATGGATTTAGACGCCCTACGTACTTTTTGCGCTTTTGTTGAAACTGGCAGCTTTACCCGTGCAGCAAAACAAGTATGCCGCACTCAATCTGCGGTCAGTATGCAAATGAAGAAGCTCGAACAAGAGCTGGGTAATCCATTATTTATCAAACAAGGTCGGCAGCTGGTGCTATCTACCAGTGGGGTTCATTTAGCCAGTTATGCTAAACAATTATTAGCACTGCACGATGAAGCCTATAAGCAACTTAAAACCGGTGGCGGGCAAACCCGAGTACGCTTAGCTTGCCCAGACGATTATGCGGGTACTGTGTTGCCTAAAGTCGTGGCATTATTACATCAGCACCTGCCACGGCTAGACTTACAAATAAACTGCGCACCAACTGCTCAGCTCAAAGCACAGCTCGATCAAGGCTTGCTTGATATAGTGATAGCGACGCGCTCACCCAGCTCTGAAGAAGGTTATTTTTTACAAACAAGTAAAGGTGTGTGGGTTAAAAGTGCCGAGTTTAACTATCAACCCGATATGACCTTGCCGATGGCAATATTTCAACGAGATTGTAAGTTTCATCAAGCGGCTGTTGAAGGGTTATTAAAGGCTGAACGCCAATTCAACATTATTGCCTGTTGCGGCTCAGTGAGTGCATTAACTGCGCTGGTTAAAGCCAATTTAGCCGTAGGCGTGATGGCTGAAGTAAGTAACATCAGCGGGCTTGACATAATTGCGGACTCAACTCTGCCCGCCCTGCCAATGATTGATATTGTGCTATTACATGCAAGTCACACTCATAACCCAATAAAAAGAGAGTTAGTAAAGCTAATAGCAGAAAATTATAAAATGCTTACTGATGCAGATTAGATTTTCAACATACTTGATCTTTTTAATGACTAAAGTAAAAAATCAAGGTTAAATTATTATCGCAACCGCACTAAAGTACGTTTTCTTTTTGGCTCAGTGAGATACAAAAACTGCTTATTGTCATGGGAAGCATTAATTAGCATGTTCCCTGCATTATTTGCGATGAACCGCTTTTTTGCGTTGCGGCCAGATAAATCCATTGTATTAATTTCATAGCCATCATGTTGTTCCAATGTAACCGTCAATGTTTGTTGATCGACGGCAAGGCCAATAATATCTTTATCATCTGTGTGCCATAATGTCTCCAGATTGCCACCTTGATCAAGCCGAAACACTTGTTGATTGTTAGAAAAATAAATCTGATCGTGTTTATCTAAAGCCATTGCATAACAAGTGAGTCGCTCTCCTGAGCCGCTAAAGGATGTTAAACTTAATGTGTGTAAATCTAATTTTGCAGGGTGAAATGTAACACCATCTTCAGCGCGATATGAAACCAAAATCGCATCCTCATTATTAAACTTTTCTCTGAGGTAAAATGAATGATGCGGGTGAGGTATTGCTTGATAGCCGCCGTTATTTAAATCAATTCGAAACAGTTTATCTTTGCTTGCGGTGATCACTTCATCGCCATTTTTTGACCAAATAACCCCAAACAACTCTTCGTTATTAGGGTTTGCAAAAATCAGCGTTTGTGTACCCTTATCATATAAAAACAGCTGTTTTAAACCAAAGCGATGAGATTCAAAAACAAACCTCGATGAATCGGGCGAGAATACCGGTAAAAAATCCACCGAAGAGGTATCGACGAGTTTTTCATACTGCTGCGGTGCTGTATTTGTTGCCCGAATAATATCCACATCAATATTAACAAGCTCCATTAAAATTTCCTCACCAGAGGGCGTGAAGGCGGCATCGCGAATAATTTGATAGTTATTAAAGGCGATATCAGTTGAGTTACCTAGGCGATCAATGAGCAGTAAATTATTTCTTTTACTTAATAGTAAATGCTCTCCATTAGGATGCCAACTAAGCCCTAGTATGCCATCTTCAACAGTAGCAATCGTTGCAGTACTAGCATCAGCCAGAGTAAGTAACTCAATTCGATACTGATTTTGCCCCGCCTCATAGCCCAGCGCTAACTGTGTTTGATCTGGCGATAACGCATGTAACAGCAACCAATCTTGGCCAACTGAGGGTTTAATTACCTGCTTTTGTTTAGTTTCTAAACTGACAAGCGATAGCTGCGTAGCGTTATCGGCTTTTCGCCGTTCAATAAAATAAATCTGATTGCTATTCGTCCACTGTACTTGCTGACTGGTAACTACATATTCTTCGAATTCAATTACCTTGGCGTAATTTAAACTCGTTAAATTAACCAGATCCAAATTAAAATATGCAAGCTGACTGGTGTTATTTTGTTTATTAATAAACGCAAGCGCCCGATCGTCAGGGCTCCAACCTAAGCCATAATAAGTCGATGGATTTTCTGACAGCGGCACTTCTTTACCCGTTGTTAACTCTTTTAACCAAATTTGCTGATGGCCTTCATCACCGCGTACAAATGCTAAATACTTGCCGTTATGAGATTGCGATTGGTAGGATTCATTTTCTTCATGAGACGTGACCGGCACCAGCACGGAGAAGTCAGTTTTAACAGCCTGCGTTGCAAAAGCGAACCAACCACCGACTAAACATACGATTGTCACCGCAATAAAAACCAACAGAGGCCATTTTACTGTCTGCGAATTTTCTTCTTCATTAAGTTCAAGGCAGTAGCCCCGTTTTGGGTGAGTAATAATATATTGTGGTTTTTTAGAGTCTTCTTTTAATGCCTTTCGCAGCAGGGCAATACTGCGTTGCACATTACTCGGGCTAAACACTGAATTTGGCCACACAGCGTCAAAAATGTCTTCTTGGCTAACCACATTGCCTCTGTGAGAGTAAAGAAATTGCAGCACAGCCATGACTTTAGGTTCGACAATTTGCACGCCTTCAGCAGATGAAACTTTACCACGGCTGGCATCGACAGCAAAACGCCCTATTCGAAATTGACCCACTTAAAAATCCAATAAGTTTTATAAATCAAAGATTAAGGTTTTCTTAAGATAAATTCAAGGGTTATTACATTGTCCTGTAAATTAACTCGCTGAATGATTAGCCATCGTTTAATAATGAACTAAAAAGATGCAACGTATTCTATCCACATTAATCATTTTTGTAAGCGCGTTTTTACTATTTCAAATTCAGCCTATCCTCTCAAAAGAACTACTTCCCATGTTTGGTGGTGGCGCTTCAGTTTGGTCTAGCAGTATGCTCTTTTATCAAACTATGCTGTTAGTAGGTTATTTATATGCTCACCTCTTGAGCCGCTATCCACTCAAACAACAATTACTCATTCACATGCTGCTCGTTGTTTTATCAAGTATGATCACGTTTAACAAACTTGAACTCGGCTCCTTTGTTATACTGACACCTGCTTGGTCAGTCATTGCCAATTTATTCTCTCAAATTGGTTTGGTTTTTATGTTGCTCTCGGCGACGAGTGTACTCATGCAGCGTTGGTATATTGAATCGAGCGATATGGCTGTGCCGTATCATTGGTATTCGTTTTCTAATCTGGGTTCATTGCTTGCCTTAATGAGCTACCCATTTATTTTTGAAGTGCTGTTTTCATTAGATCAACAAAAAAACTATTGGTCCATAGGCTTATTTGCTCACTGTTTTTTATTACTCACACTCGTTGCTGTACTATTTAAAAATAGTCATACTAACCAAAAACCAGTAACACCGCCAAAAACCATACGCTGGGTAAAACCAAATTATTTATGGATTGTGTTATCCGCAACAAGCTCAATCATGCTTATTGCGACAACACAAATGATCAGTACTAATATTCCACCTATGCCACTTGTGTGGACCTTACCATTAGCAATTTATTTACTGACCTTTGCTTACACTTTTGCATCAGCAAAAAACTACTGCCGTACTCATTGGCTATACTTATTATTGTTCGCTGCATTTGCTGGGCTGATCATGTTTTTCCTCGGTAGCCAGTTTAATGCTTTAGCTCAGCTTTTAATGTATAACTTTATTTTATTGATTGTTTGTATGGTCTGTCACGGTGAACTTCGTAAACTCGCTCCAACGGAGTCATTACTCACCACATTTTACCTATACATCGCACTTGGTGGGGCTATTGGCAGTTTACTCAGTACCTTACTCGCACCGCTACTGTTTGCGCAAATAACGGAGTATATTGTCGCGTTAGCTGCTGTACTTTCACTGGCTAGCTATATTCAGTTTACACAATGCAAGCAGCCATCAGCGCTATTAAAAATAAACCTACTTACTGCTGTCGCTATTTGGGGTGGCTGCTATGTCTATCTTTTTCTGAGCTTTAATCAATACAATTTAGCATCAGAGAGAAATTTTTATGGCTATGTGACCGTTAAAGACATTAACACCGCGACTCTTGCTGAGAGACGTTTAATCGATGGCACAACCATTCACGGCTCTGAGCCACTTAATCCTCAAGATGAACTCACAAATAGTTATTACCATCAACATACCGGGGTTGCAAAATCACTGGCAATTCTTAAACAACAAGGCAATTTAAACATTGGTATTGTGGGGTTAGGTGCTGGCGTGTTAGCTAAATTTGGCGATAAACGCGATAAGATCCGTTTTTATGAGCTCAACCCGGCGGTGTATACTATGGCAACAACTTATTTTTCCTATTTAAAAAACAGTCGTGCACAGATAGATATCACCCTTGGCGATGGTAGGATGGCACTGAGCGAAGAGCTAAAAAATAATGCCCCGTTAATGAATGCTTTGATCATTGATGCTTTCTCAAGTGATGTTATTCCTGCTCACTTGCTCACTGAAGAAGCTTTTAGCCTATATTGGCAACGCATTAAAAGCAGTGGCGTATTAATCATTCATATTTCCAATAACCATGTTGATCTAATGCCAGTATTGCAAGCCCACAGTAAGCGCTTCGATAAGTCTCTGATCAAATTTAAATATACGGGTACGCAATTAGGATCTGAATGGGTGGTAATGACTAATAATCAAGCATTTTTAGATGCAATACCCATTGCCGACTTAACAGCAATTAAACCCTATTCAAACACGCGTTTAACTCAGTGGACAGATCAAAAACACAGCCTGATCCCGCTCCTGAAACTTTGATGCCTATCTTAAAATGACCACAATGAAAAGCGCGATTAAAATCGCGCTTTTAAATAACTCTAAATGCTTTTAACTAAACCCTAAACAGAGCCATTTATTGGCCCATGCTCATGATGAACATGGGGGTTTTGGCCGCGTTGGCGCAGTAAGTGATCCATTAGAGTAATGGCCATCATCGCCTCAGCAATGGGTATGGCACGAATACCTACACATGGATCGTGACGACCTTTCGTGATCATCTCAACCGCTTCGTTTTCAGTATTAATACTGTTGCCTGGAATGGTAATACTTGAAGTTGGTTTGAGTGCAATTGAGGCGATAATATCTTGCCCTGTAGAAATACCTGCCAATACGCCACCGGCATGATTTGAGGTAAAGCCTGCTGGGGTTAACTCATCACGATGCTCTGAGCCTTTTTGCTCAACCACATCAAAGCCGTCGCCAATTTCAACGCCTTTTACTGCGTTAATACTCATCAGTGAGTGGGCAAGTTCTGCATCAAGGCGGTCAAATACCGGCTCACCTAAACCAACTGGGACATTTTTGGCCACTACTTTTACTTTCGCACCGACTGAGTCACCTTGTTTTTTAAGGTCACGCATATAGTCGTCAAGGGCTTCAAGCTTACTGGCATCAGGGAAGAAAAATAGATTGTTTTCAACTTCATCCCAATCGTAATTTTCCGCTTTAATTGGTCCTAACTGACTCAAGCACGCGCGTATTTCAATACCATGAAATTGTTTTAAATACTTTTTAGCAATAGCGCCTGCGGCAACACGAATGGCGGTTTCACGTGCCGATGAGCGGCCACCACCGCGATAATCACGCAGTCCGTATTTATGCCAATAGGTGTAATCGCCGTGGCCTGGACGAAAAACGTCTTTAATTTTGCCGTAATCTTTTGAGCGTTGATCGGTATTTTCAATCAGTAAACCAATGCTGGTGCCTGTGGTTTTACCCTCAAATACACCAGAGAGAATTTTTATTTGATCGTCTTCGCGGCGCTGCGTGGTATAACGACTTTGCCCTGGCTTGCGACGATCTAAATCGATTTGTAAATCGGCCTCGGTGATTTCAAGACCTGCGGGTGTACCATCCACAACACCGCCTAAGGCGACGCCGTGGCTTTCGCCAAAGGTGGACACTTTAAATAACTGCCCTATGCTATTACCTGCCATTAACTTTCCTCATTCCTAATGACTACTAAGTACCGAGCCTAAGGCTCGGCTTTAATTCTTGCTGTGACTAATCTGCGAAGTATTCAACCAACTGCTTTTTGCTGATCACAAATACGCCAAATCCACCTTGCTCAAACTCAACCCATTCAAAAGGCGCATTTGGATAAAGGGCATCCATGTGTACCATAGAATTACCAACTTCGACAAATAACAAACCGTTATCAGTTAGATGATCGGCCGCTTCACTTAAAATAGTACGGGTTACATCAAGACCATCATGGCCTGATGCTAAACCCAATTCTGGCTCATGATGGAACTCACGCGGTAAATCAGCCATGTCTTCGGCGTCTACATACGGAGGGTTTGCCACGATCAGGTCATATTTTTGCCCGGGTACACCGCTGAATACGTCAGATTGAATAGGTAATACACGGTCACTTAACTGATAATCAGTGATATTGATATCAGCTACTTCGAGTGCTTCATAAGAAATATCAACAGCATCAACCTGCGCTTCTGCAAAGGTTTGTGCTAATGCAATGGCAATACAACCAGAGCCGGTACATAAGTCTAGAATACGAGTTACCGATTCAGGCTCAGCTAGCCAAGGTGAAAAGCGATTATGTATTAGCTCAGCAAAGGGTGAACGTGGGATCAATACGCGCTCATCGACATAAAATGGCATATTGGCAAACCATGCAATATTGGTTAGGTAAGGTACTGGCGTGAAATCGTTAATACGCTCTGCGATTAAGCCCGCAAGGCGATTTTTTTCAGTGCTAGTCAGCCTTGCATGCATTAATTCTTTTGGTGCATCAATGGGTAAACTTAACGCGGGCAGTAATAGGCTTACCGCTTCATCCCATGCGTTATCAGTTCCATGACCAAAGAAAATACCACTGCTGGCAAATTGACTCGTGGTCCACCGTAGCCAATCGTGTAACGTTGACAGTTCTGCTACAGCTTCATCTAAGGTTGCTTCTTCTATTAATAATTCGCTCATGTTCGTTATCTACCTGCTGCTTTAGAAAATATCAATTCAATCGAGGCGCAATTAAGGCCCCATGATTGCCCTATTGTAACGCCTTTTAACTCGATTTTTAGCGTTTTTTTGTTTAGACTGCCGCTATGAAAAAAGATCCTCTCTCAAACGCAGATATTAGCCCTGACGACATCGATATGTTTCGTCAAAGTATTAATGGTGCCCGTGTATTTAAACAAGACACGCATCGCTTTGCTAATAAGCCTAAAATCTCACAAGCTAAGCTGTTTGCCCAGCAAAAAAAGCAACATCAGGCAGAATTTTTCTTTTCTGATGAATATGTGCCAGATATTGATACCAACGGTACGGTTAATTATGTGCAACACGGCCAAGACCGTTTTTTAGCAAAACAATTACGCCGAGGTGACTTTGTGCCTGATTTAACCCTTGATTTACATGGTTTAAATAAGGAATTGGCAAAAGATGAACTTGCTGGACTGATCCATGAATGCAAAAAAAAGCACTATTACTGTGCCTGTGTAATACATGGTATTGGTGGCCATATCCTCAGACACAAAGTGCCGCAATATTTAGTACAGCATCCCGATGTTATTGCGATACACCAAGCGCCGCTTGAATACGGTGGTAAAGGTGCAGTACTTATTTTAATAAACTTACCACAAAGTGATGAATTTAGACGCTAAGCGTTAACGTTATCACTATTTCAAGGCAACAGTGCAGTGCATATTTTCTCTATCATCTTTCCGCTGATTTTCATTGTTGCGCTTGGTTTTAGTTGTTGTAAATTAAAGTTTTTTCAGCAACAACATATAGCTGGACTCAGTAAATTTACTTTTTACATTAGCCTACCGGCATTTTTGTTGTTAAATATGTCGCAAATCGATTTACAGCAAAGTATTAGTTTATCGGCCTTTCTGAGTTTTTATATTCCTGTACTGAGCATCTTTGCCTTAGGTATTTTGGTTGACCGCTTTTATTTAGCAAAACAAAAGAACTATCAGCAACACAGTGTGTTTGGCTTAGCATCGAGTTATTCAAATATGGTGTTGGTGGGCATTCCTATCATCATCGCCTCGCTTGGCAAAGAAATGATCGCCATCGCTTTTATGATCATTACCTTTCATAGCACGTTGTTATTCGCGCTCACATTTTTAATCGGTGCAAAAGGCAGCCAACACGCGTTCTCCTGGTCAAATTTTGCGAAAAGTATGGTGCTGAATCCGATTGTGTTGAGCATCGCCTGCGGGTTAGCTTTAAATGTCTTAGGGATTAAATTATTTACCAATTTAGCCAATAGTTTAGAGCTATTAGCAACCCCCGCGATTGCCTGCGCGTTATTTGTACTTGGTGCAAACCTGGCATTTTATAAAATTGCAGCAAACTGGCAACCAGCATTAGTAGCCTCGCTGTTAAAGATATTTTTGCTGCCAGCGTCTGTGCTGTTAATTGGTAGTTATGTATTTGCGTTAGAAACACAAATATTGACGGTATTGGTATTACTCAGCGCCTCTCCGGTAGGCGTAAACGCTTACCTTATTGCCTGCCAGGTAGGCCAACATCAAGTGACCCTTGCAAGTGCTGTGGTGTTATCTACGGTGCTGAGTGTAATTAGTTTTACATTCTGGTTAGCGATACTGCTGTGATCTGTTCCCCGTTAAAGCGGTCGTTAGCATGCAATTTTACAAACCGCCAGCAACATCGATAAAGCTAGCTGTTGTAAACGAAGCTTGCGCTGAGGCTAAGAAGTAAATGGCAGCGGCAACTTCTTCTGGTGTACCACCTCGCCCTAGTGGTAAATTCGATTTTAATCTATCAACTCGCCCCGCTTCGCCACCATCACGGTGCATATCGGTGTAAATTAATCCAGGCCGCACTGAGTTAACGCGAATGCCTAACTTAGCCACTTCTTTAGCTAAACCAATTGTTAAAGTATCCATTGCCCCTTTAGAGGCGGCGTAGTCGATATATTCGTTCGGCGAGCCTGTTTTAGCAGCCCCCGATGAAACATTCACGATACTGCCGCCACTGTGCATGCGCTTAATCGCTTCACGGGAACATAAAAAAGCGCTCGTTACATTGGTTGTCAGCACTTCATTGATACGCGAGGCATCCATCTCAAGCAGCGGCATTTGCGGCTTTAAAATACCGGCATTATTTATAAGCACATCTAATTTGCCAAATAACTCGTCTACTTTTGCAAACAGGGTAAGCACTTGCGTTTCATCAGACACATCAGCTTGCACTATTTCAGCTTTGACGCCAATGCCACGTACCTGCTGCGCTATTTTTTCAGCGCTGCGTTGATCCGCTTTATAGTTAATACAAACAGCATAGCCTTGCTGTGCAAAGTGAATAGCAGTTGCGGCGCCTATGCCACGGCTAGCGCCAGTTATCAGTACCACAGGATTAGTATTCATAGTGCTTCCTTGTGTTGGTTTTTATAGACTAGTTTATGCAACAAAGAGCAGTTTGGTTACTGTTTTAATGTTTTGTAACACTAGGTTGGCGCAATCATTTGCATCGACTTCATTGTCACAACAAGCAGGCAGTGTTTGCAGTGAACGGCCCGTCGCTTTATTAAAAGCACCAATCAGCCGCTCAATGGCATGCAAGTTATTTGATTGCAGCGACAACTGAAATCTCAACTAATAAGGCATCGCGTGCCATTTTAGCTTCAACACAAGCGCGAGCTGGTGCATGCCCCTCAGGTACCCAGGCATCCCATACCGCATTCATATCAGCAAAATATTCCATGCTTTTTACGTAAATAGTGGCACTGAGCATATGCTCTTTAGAACTGCCCGCTTCATTAAGTAATACTTCGACTTTATCAAGCATGGTTTGCGTTTGTTCGGTGATGTTTTTTTCTGCGTCAGCACACACTTGACCGCATAAATACACGGTGCCGTTGTGCTTAACGATACGGCTCATTCGCGCACCTGTTTGCAGGCGTTCAATTGTCATAGTTAGTCTCAGCTAAATTAGTGTGACGCTAATTTAGCAAATTTGGTTCTGAACGCAAGGTTGTACGAGGCTAAACTTCAACGTTACTTGGGGCGTGAATACTGAGGTATTGGCTTTTTTGATTGTTTTCGTCATAACTGATCACGGCAACGGCCCCGGTATTAAAGATTGGCATATTTCCGGCACTTAGTTGGTCAACTAAATAACTAACAATAGGCATATGTGCCACCACTAACCAGGTATCACATTCAGGGTGCATTGCTATTAGGGTTTCTAAATAATCCCCGGCAATTTGTGGATTGCCTTCAGGTACTATGTCCGTGCAGGTTTCTTCAAATAAAAAAGCATTATGCTTTTTTACCCCTGCAGCAGTTTGTTGAGCACGAATGTAAGGGCTCACCAACAAGGCGCAAGGTGCATAGCTTGCTTGCAACCATAAACCCATTTTTTCAGCCTGTTGCTGGCCAACCGAGGTCAAATTTCTACTTGCATCGTCGGCTTGCATTGGAGTCGCTTCGCCGTGGCGCATTATTAGGATTGTTTTCATAAAAAATCAACCAATTAAAGAATATAAAACAGTAGCCAGTTTGCCTGTTTGTCCGCTATATTAAAACAACGTCATACATTTTCGCTTATGATATTCAGGTAGAAATCGCTAAGCAATTTAATCGCAGCCCTGAAGTTATCATTGTTGTTAACGAGTAAACTTAACGTCTCAGGAGCATCATTTGAATATCAGCCGCAATGATAACAGAACATACCGTGCCCTTACACTGGACAATGGTCTAAAAGTCCTGTTAGTGCAAGATAAAGATTCAACTAAAGCCGCCGCATCTATGGCAGTAAATGCCGGGCACTTTGACGATCCGCTTGACCGACAAGGGCTAGCGCACTTTTTAGAGCACATGCTCTTTTTAGGCACAGATCAATTTCCTGAATCTGGTGGCTTTGGCAATTTTGTTTCCCAAGCAGGCGGTAATACCAACGCGTGGACTGGTACTGAACACACCTGTTATTTCTTTGATATTAACAGCCAAGAATTTGAGCAGGCGCTGAACCAATTCAGCCGTTTTTTCATTGCCCCTTTACTCAACCCAGCAGAAACCGAAAAAGAACGAAATGCCATTGATGCTGAATTTAAATTAAAAATAAAAGATGATGGCCGCCGTATTTACCAAGCGCATAAAGAAACCGTCAACCCTGCACATCCTTTTGCAAAATTCTCAGTAGGCAATCAGCAAACATTAGCTGATCGCGATGGTTGTGTCAGCAAAGAGTTACGTCGTTTTTTTGAAGACTATTACCAAGCACAATGGATGAGCTTAGTGATCTGCGCAGATGCAGAAATAGACACTATGGTGCAATGGGTCAACACCCTGTTTAGCGATATTAAAGGTCAACCAAAAGCAAAGCCGGCTATTGCTGCATCCCTGTATCGCTCACAAGATCTCTGTAAAGTACTGCATATAGAACCACATAAGCACATGCAAAAGCTCATTGTTAGTTTTGCAATGCCAAATATCGATGAGTTTTATCGGCATAAAACAGTGAGCTTTATTGCCCACTTATTAGGCTACGAAGGACAAGGCTCGCTGTATTCTATTTTAAAAGCACAAGGTTGGATCAATGCACTCTCTGCGGGTGGTGGTATTAATGGCAGTAACTTTAAAGATTTTAATATCAGTATGGCGTTGACCGACGAAGGCATTGAATACTATGAAGACATTGTGGAAATGGTGTTTGAGTATATTTGTTTAATTAATCAAAACATCGATAAATTACCACGCTTATATCAAGATAAAAAAAATCTACTGCAAATTGCCTTTGATAACCAAGAAAAAGCACGGCTGATCGACTGGGTTAGTAACCTAAGTATTAATATGCAGCACTATGATGAAGCCAATTATGTACAAGGCGACTACCTGATGGATGGCTTTAATCAAACCGCGCATCAAACCGCAATGCAATGGTTAACACCACATAATATGCGCTTGGTGTTGATCCACCCAGACGTAGAGCCAGAACATACCACTCAGTGGTACCACACACCGTATCGGGTCGAAAGTATTTCGAGCTGTTGGCTTGAAGCATTATGCGAAATTAACACTCCACTACCAGAAATGCTGTTGCCCACAGCAAACCCTTACTTAAGCAAGGAAGTGTCGCTGTATGCTGTTGGTCAACCGCACTCAAAGCCACGACTGTTAGTAAAAGAGCCTGGCTTTGATTTTTGGTTCAAGCAAGACAACACCTTTCGGGTTGCCAAAGGTCATTTTTATTTAGCAATGGACTCAGACTTTGCCGTTAAAGACATTAAACACATGGCACTGACGCGATTATTTGCCGACTTATTTATGGACAGTGTTGCAGAGCAGTTTTACCCCGCCGAATTAGCCGGTTTAAGTTACCACTTAACCTCACATCAAGGTGGCTTAACCTTGCACACTGCGGGGCTCTCATCAAGCCAGTTAGAATTGGTTGATGAACTACTCGAAGCTTTATTTAATGTTGATATTTGCGCCAAACGCTTTGCTGAGTATAAAAAACAGTTAGTTCGTCATTGGCGTAACAGTAATCAAAATAAACCTGTTGGCGAATTATTTAGCGTACTTGGCGCAAAAATAATGCCATGGAACCCCGAGCCAGAACAACTTGCTGTTGCCCTTAAAGATACCAGTTTTCATCAATTTAATTGTTTTCGTCGCGAGTTTTTTCATGCCTTGCATGTTGAGTCATTTTTACATGGTAACTGGCGCGAAAGTGATGCGATAGAATTTCAAAAGAAAGTAGCTCACCACTTAGCCAAATCAGCCACTATCGAAGATTTGACGCGGCCATTGTTTGAAATTGAACAAATCACCCGCTCACAACTAAGCCTCAATTGTAACGATTATGCGATGGTTATTTATTATCAAGCACAAACCGATGACGTAGTTGAAAAAGTCAAAATGATGGCGCTCAACCACCTTATTAATCAAGACTACTTTAACGAGTTACGGACCAAACAACAGTTAGGCTACTTGGTTGGTGCCGGTTATGCGCCTTTTAATACAAGAGCTGGGATTGCGTTTTATGTGCAGTCACCAAATTATTCAGCAAACGCGCTGCTTGAGCGCCATAATTCATTTATTGCGCATTACCTTGGCTCATTACAACAACTCGACGAACAACAATGGCAGCAGCAAAAGCATGGTTTAATCACCCATATTGCCGAAAAAGATAAAAATCTCCGACTGCGTTCACAACGCTTATGGCTTGCCATTGGTAACCAAGATCATCATTTTCATATGCAACAAAAACTGTTGGCGGCACTCGACAATCTCAGTTTAGAGCAAATGATAGCCTACATTCGCGAGACTTTTTCCGCAGATAGACCAAGATATGAACTAACTAGCGTGCCTAAAGCAAACAAGTCGACAAAAACTATGCTTTCTTCGCAATCTCTTTGACACAACCGCGCGCTTCAATTAGATTATCAGGTGCAAAATACAGAAGTGCCCTATGATAATAAAAATAATATTCAACACATTCATATTCGCCTCATTATTACTCTGCTTTAGCCCATTGGGCTATAGCGAGCAATTAGTCGATCAGCAAACTTTAATGCTTTATTTACCGAGCGCATTTGTTACAATAGTGCTGCCTTATTTATTATTCACAATTTACAAATTACGCCGCTCACGACGCCAATTATGTATTTCTGAACGGCGCTTGAAAAGCACTGTAGAGGGCAGCGGTGACACGCTCTGGGATTGGAATATAAAAACCGGTGAAGTGCTGCGCATTAACGATAAGTACATGATGGATAAAAATACCATCATTGACATCCCCCCTAATAAAGCCCTGATCCACCCAAATGACATAGCTCAAGTAGAACTACTGTTAAAGCAACACTTTGCAGAGCAAACCGCCTTTTTTGAAGCCAGTTACCGAATCAAAGACAGTTTTGACCGCTGGCACTGGGTGCTCGACAGGGGCAAAATAATTGAAAAAGACACCAACTTAAACCCACTGCGGATGACCGGTACGGTGCGTGACATCAGTCAATTAAAGTCAACCGAAGCGCGGCTCAATCTGTTTGCTAAATGCGTTGAATCACTCACCGATGCGCTGGCAATTTATGATAAAAACTTTAATTTGGTTGATCTTAATCCCAGCTTTTTGACTCAGTTTGGCGGTAATCGCGATAATTACTTAAATAAACCGTTTACCCTACCCGGCTACGAACAAAGCTATATTGATGATATTAAAGACACTGTACGCGCCACCGAGCACTGGCAACAAGAAGTAAAATTGCGTAACAGTGAGCGAAAGTTGCTGCCGATTGAAATTTCAATTGATGAAATTAAAAACGAACATAATCAAATTTGTAATTATGTAATTGTTTTTTCAGATTTAACCGAACGGAAAAAAGCAGAATCACAACTACATAACTTATCAAATCGAGACCGCACAACCGGCCTGCCAAACCGAAATCTATTTTTTACCGACTTAAAAAAGCTCGCAAAAAAAGACAACCATCATGCGCTACTGGTTTTTGATTTAGATAACTTTAAAAAGATTAATGACTCATTAGGCCATCAACTCGGCGATAGTTTACTGGCTAAACTGGCAATGCGGTTAAACAAACTGACTCGTGAAAAAGATGTATTTTATCGTTTAGGCGGCGATGAATTTGCACTGGTTATGTCTGGCACTAACGATATTCATACCATCACTCGCATGGCAAAGCAGTTTTTAGCCGCCATTGCCACGCCATTTAAAATGGCTGGTCATGAATTGGTGATCACCTCCAGTGTAGGTATCGTGCTATTTCCTGAAGACGGCAACACCCCTGAATTGTTGCTTAAAAATGCCGACACTGCGATGTACCATGCGAAAAAGAAAGGCAACAGCTACTTATTCTTCAATGACACCATGAATCGCCAAGCCGTTAAACGTTTGCAAATTGAAAACCTGATGCGGTTTGGTTTAAAAGAAGATCATTTTGAAGTGTACTATCAACCAAAAATGAATATTCGCACGGGTAAATTTACGGGTATGGAAGCCTTAGTGCGCTTTATTACCCCGAAAAAAGGCATTATCAGCCCTGGCGTGTTTATTCCCATCGCTGAAGAAACCGGGCAAATTATTGAAATTGGTGAAGTGGTACTTCATAAAGCCTGCCGCGATGTCAAAGCATGGCTAGACGCTGGTTTATTTAATGGTCGTGTTGCGGTGAACTTATCAGCTAAACAATTTAGCCTACCCGATTTAACCACCCGTATTGATGTAATTTTGCAAAACCATGCCCTGCCATCGTACTTTTTAGAACTTGAAATTACCGAAGGGACGGTAATGGACGATCCACAAGATGCTATTACCATCATGCGCTCGCTCAGTGCCCGTGGCATTCATTTAGCGATGGATGACTTTGGCACAGGTTACTCATCATTAGCGTATTTAAAGCAATTCCCGCTTAATACTTTAAAAGTTGATAAAGCCTTTATTGATGATATGCAAACCGAGCGTGGCCGGAATATGGTGGATTCTATTGTTACGATTGCTCATAATTTAGACTTACATGTAGTGGCCGAAGGGGTTGAGCAAGCGGATCAAATAGAGACCTTAAAAGCGCTTAACTGCGAAACAATGCAAGGCTACTATTATTCAAAACCGCTCTCGCGAGTTGAATTTACTGAATTCTTGAAGAAACAACAAAACCAAGCGGCACTGAGTTTAGTACATCAAGCATAACGCGCTTGTTAGGGTCGCCAAACACATGCTTGTATACCCACACAACGTAGTAATGCGCGACGATAATGCAAATTAAACAAACACCACCCAATCGGACCTAACAGCCCTGCAAGCAGTAACCAGCGCTTAATCGGCATACCTTTTTTAATCGCCTCTGAATACATAACGACAATAGATACTACGCTGAGTAAAAAGTACAAAAGCAGCCTCGTTTGTTCGGTTTTAAAAATAAGCGCGCAGTGTAGCCAAAGCATGCACTGATTTAAAGTACTGCGTGCAAATAATGAGCATAAATCATAGTGATATAAAAAAACCGACAGAATGTGTCGGTTTTTTCAATGCACAGGCGTAGTTACTTTTCAGCACGGCCCATGAATTTATGCTCCGCGGTATTAATACGGATGCGGTCACCGGTAGAAATATGCTCAGGTACTTGAATCGTTAAACCCGTTGATAAGCGAGCAGGTTTTGAACGTGCGCTTGCTGAAGCGCCTTTGATTGATGGGTCTGTCTCTTCAACCACAAGTTCAACGCTTGAAGGTAAATCTAAGCCCACTGGCGCGCCATCAATAACAATGACGTGCACACCTTGAGTTTCTTCATTAACGAATAAAATTTCTTCGCTGATCGCTTCTTTATTAAGATTATATGGCGTGTAATCTTCGTTATCCATAAATACGTATTCTTCGCCATCTAAATACGAGAACATTGCTTCACGACGCGTTAAATCAGCTAGTTTTAACATGTCGCTATCTTTGAATGTTTCATCTACTTTGCTACCAGTTACTACATCGTACAAGCGCATACGATACAAACTTCCACCAGCACGGCCTTGTGGTACAGAACGAACAATATCTTTAACCACTAAAACGCGGCCATTAAACTCAATCGCAGTACCTTTTTTAACTTCACTTGCCTTTGGCATCAGTGTATTTCCTATAATTTATAAATCCCCAGAAACATACCACGAACTGGATTTTCTTCAATAAGAAAATATCACATACCGCTATTTTTCTCGTAGGGCCTGTATTTACTCATAAATTTTACCTATTAATCGATTTTTTCATGACTAAACTACGAAAAAGCTGCTATGGTTAAAATACCAAAAATGACTTCAAGGACTGGATCATGGATCAGCACACTGCACATGAGTATTTAGCAAAAAAACCTCTGGTTATGGTTACCCAACCTTTCGGCCAAGAAGTTGATGTATATAAAGTAAACCATAAAATGTTTGCCACTTTATCGGTTGGCAACGAAGGGCAAACCGACGAAGATGGCAACCCTATTTGGTGGATGAATTTAAAATGCGACCCCGATGAAGCGCAAGCACTACGTGATATTTTTCCTTCAGTGATCCCAGGCTATCATATGAATAAACGGTTATGGAATACTGTTATTTTAGATGGCTCAATCCCGCAAGGTGAAATTGAACGTATGATTGATAATTCATTTAATTTAGTGGTTGCCAATATGCCGGAAAAAGATCGCAAAGCGATTGAGATTCATATGTAAGTCAAAATGTTGTACTGCTCAAGCTACTTGCTCAGTACAACTTAGCCCTACTCCATACACGTTAGTAAAAAATGATGATCATCAAATAACACTCCAGCAATTTCGTAAGCTAATGGTGCAACCTTTATTAATTTAAAGCCACATTTTGCCAGCACTTTTTCTGAGCCTACATTCCCTTTCGTAACCACAGCAGTAAATTGTTGAATATTAAATGCTGTCGTCGCCCATGTTAAAAATGCTTGTAGTGCTTCAGTTGCATAACCTTGACCATAAAACTCGGGCATTAACAAATAGCCAACTTCGGGAGTGTTTGATGATGAAGTTGTAAGCCCTGTGACGCCCACTTTTTTGCCTGTTGATGTTTCAATGATCAGCAAACACAAAGGCGTATTGGCTGTAGGATGCCACGGCGCCAACCGCTGCATAAACTTACTACGTATTTGCGTATCTGAGGGCCTGTCAAAGCATTTTTCAATAACGCATGGCTCATCATGCAAAGCTAAAAAGAACGGCCAATCGTCTTGTTCGAGGAGTCTCAATTGTAATCTTGCAGTGCTGATGTTCATTAGCAGTCTTTACACAGTCTCAGTTACGGATGACCCTGTTATAACAACTAAGCCAAATAATTTCAGCAACTAAAATTTTTAATCCTAAATTCTGGGCATAAAAAAACGCACTGCAAACTATTCAGTGCGTTTTTAATAACTAGCAATTAAATACTATTTCACTTTATCACCGCTTGCAGCAGCTGAGTTGGTGTCTGTTACCGGTTCAGCTTCATTAGTTGGCGCTGGCGGAACAATAACCTCTTCAGCCTCAACCGATTCGACAGGTTCTACATCGGTATCGTCTTGCGTAGCCGTCACGGTTTGTTCTACCACGACTTCTGCAGTACTTGGCTGTGCAGGCTCAAGCTGATAAAAGCTCGCACCAGCATCCGCCATCGCCACCAAAGGCGCACACGGCGCAAATACCGGATTAAAATTAGCAAAAGTAGCCATTTCTGAGCTGACTTTGTTTGCGCCAAGTTTATCCATATAGCTAAATGGACCACCTAAAAATGGTGGGAAGCCAATACCGAATATAGCGCCAATATCGCCATCACGCGGACTGGCAATAATGCCTTCATCTAAACAACGTGCGGCTTCGTTAAGCATTTGCGATACACAACGTTTAGCAATTTCGCTTTTATTTAAACGCGGTGATGGGTTCACGCCGAGTAATTCGTAAACAGATGCGTCTACTTTTTTACCTTTCTTATCATAAAGATAAAAACCACGGCCAGTTTTACGGCCTAAGCGTTTGGCATCAATTAAACGTGAAAATGCATCGGGTGCTTTAAAACGATCGCCCAGTTCTTGTTCAAGGATTGGTGCAATTTTAGAGCCGATATCAATACCCACTTCGTCCAATAGCGCTAATGGCCCAACAGGGAAACCAAATTCAACTAATGCCGCATCAATCTTTTCAATCGGTTCGCCAGCAAGTAATAAGTTAGCCGCTTCATTCACATACGGCGCTAAAATACGGTTAACGTAGAAACCGGCTTTATCTTTAACCACAATAGGCGTTTTACCTTGCTTACGGGCAAAATTTACAATTCGTGCGATGGTCTCTTCTGAGGTGCCTTCGTGTGGAATGATTTCAACCAATGGCATTTTCTCAACCGGTGAGAAATAATGCAGGCCAATAACATTCTCAGGACGGGCAGCCTGTGCAGCTATTTGTGAAATAGGCAGTGATGAGGTGTTACTAGCAAAAATGGTGTTGTCTTGGCATTCACGCTCTACATCGGCCACCATACCTTGTTTTAGGCTGAGGTCTTCAAATACCGCTTCGATCACCAAATCAATGTGCTTAAAGCCACTGTAATTAGTGGTACCAGTAATTCTGTTCATGGTTTGTTGCAGTTCAGCTTGAGATAAAATGCGGCGTTTTTGCTTTTTATCTAAAATTTTATAGCTGTAATTCATAGCATTACTAATGCCCTGCTCTGCAACATCTTTAATACGCACTGGCACGCCAGCTTTTACGGCACTCACATGAGCAATACCTGCGCCCATTAAACCGCCGCCTAATACAGCTGTTTTAGTGATTGCTGGTGCATCATCGTTACGCCATTCTTTTTTCATTTCGGTGGTGGCAAAAAAGATCCCACGTAATGATTTAGACTCACTGCTCATTACTAATGTAGCAAAGCCTTCCGCTTCTGTTTTATAGGCTTTAAGCTCATCCAGCTCAACACTTGCGCGTATTGCTTTAATGATAGCCAACGGCGCTGGATAATGACCACCGGTTTTTTTCAGCACATTTTCTTGTGCTTTTTTAAAGATAATATTACGGCCAAACGGATTCGATTCTAGTAATTGGCTAATACGATCAAGCTTTGGCTTGGCCGCTTTCGCTTTACCTTTTAAAGCAAACTCTTTGGCTACTTTTAGCAATACGGTCTGTGGTACACAATCATCTACCAAACCTGCTTTTTTAGCTTGTTTAGCGCGAATTTGTTTACCCGTTAAGGTCCACTCAAGGGCTTTTTGCAAACCAACCAGTTTAGGCAAGCGTTGCGTTCCACCACCACCAGGTAATAAACCAAGTTGCACTTCAGGTAAGCCGAGTTTAGTGATATCGCTGTCTGTACATACGCGATAATCGCACGCTAAGGCAAATTCTAAACCACCACCCAATGCCGCACCATGAATGGCACTGACAGTTGGAAATGGCAGTTTTTTCATATCAAAAAATGCACGGTGGCATAATTCGCTGATCGCCAATGCATCATCACGACTTTGCACGTTATCAAGCATTTTTACATCGGCACCAGCAATAAAGTTATCGCTTTTACCACTAATGAATACCATGCCTTTCACTGACTGCTGTTTTGCGTCATCAAGCAAGGCTTTTAGATCATCTGCAAAGCTGTCGCGCAGGGTATTCATTTTTTCACCCGGCACGTCGATTGTTACAACAGCAAGTTTTTGCTCATCTATTGCTAAACTAAATACTGAATCTGTCATTACGCACTCTCCAATACAAAGGCTGCACCTAATCCGCCTGCAGCACATGCAGTCGTTAGTGCTAAACCACCGCCGCGGCGGTTAAGTTCATGTAAACTTTGGGTGATAAGTCGTGCGCCAGTGGCCGCAAATGGGTGACCATATGCCAGCGAGCCGCCTAAAACATTAAACTTATCCATGTTAATTTCGCCAATCGCTTTACTGCGACCGAGTTTTTCTTGGGCAAACTTATCTGAAGCAAACATTTTCATATTCGCCAGCGTCTGCGCTGCAAATGCTTCATGCATTTCAATTAAATCAAGATCGGCAAGCGTTATGCCTGCTCTTGCTAATGCAATCGGCGTTGAGTGAGCGGGCCCCATCAGCATGTCTTCATTCACACCAATGGCAGAGAATGCAAAGCTACGTACATAACCTAAAATGTTATAGCCTAAAGCTTTGGCTTTGCTTTCACTCATCATTAATACCGCTGCTGCGCCATCGGTTAGCGGGGTTGAGTTTGCAGCCGTAACTGAGCCATGTTGGCGGTCAAACGCTGGTTTTAATTTAGCGTACCCTTCAACCGTTGAATTATGACGAATATTATTATCTTGCTCAATAAAGCTTTTATATGGCGGTAAATGCGCGGTCATCACTTCATCAGCAAGTTTGCCATCAGCCCAAGCTTGGCTGGCAAGTGTATGTGAACGATGGGCAAGCGCATCTTGATCTGTACGGCTAATACTATGGGTTTTTGCCATTTGCTCGGCAGTTTGACCCATAGACAAACCAGTTGAATATTCTGCAACCGCAGGCGGTACTGGTAATAAATCTTTTAAACGCAGCTTTGAAAATATTTTTAAACGCTGACCTAAAGTGCGCGCTTTATTTAAATCAACCAGACTACCGGCTAATTTCTTACTCACGCCGATTGGCAATACTGATGACGAATCAGCACCACCGGCGATACCCACTTGTACTGAACCTGCCATAATTGACTCAGCCACATTGGCAATCGCTTGAAAACTGGTCGCACAAGCGCGTGATACAGAATAGGCATCAACAGAGACTGGCATGCCAGTACCCAAGACGATTTCGCGGGCAATGTTTGGCGCTTCTGGCATTTGTACTACTTGACCAAACACTAATTGATCAATTTCAGATTTATCAAAGTTAAGACGTTCAAGCATTTCGTTAACGACTAACTTACCCAGATCAAGGGCTGGTATATGGTGAAATGCAGTCGCTTGTTTAGCGAATGGTGTACGTAAACCACTGACGATGGCGATACGATCGCCCTTTGCTGTTTTTAGTATGTTTTGCTCAGACATTAATGCTCTCCCGCTGACAGGTCTGACCTGTTTGTTTTCCTCGATTCTAAACAACCCGTGTACTAAAGCCAATAGCGAAATTGAAAATAGTATAATTAGTTACCAACAATAGGCTTTTTTTGGCGTATTTACAAAAAATACCTTTATTTCTATGCTAGGGTAAAAATCCTTAAAAAATAACGAACTATTTTGTAAATTTAAGTCTAACACTTGTGTTATAGAACAATAATCCCAATAACCATTAAAGCTTTTTATAAACCTTGCAAATCAGGACAGTTTTTTTACTATGGCCACTAACGCATTCTCACAATTAAAAACTTATTTAGATAGCCAAATTATTGGCCAACCAGAATTAACGCAAGCACTACTTATTGCTATTTTAGCCGATGGTCACTTATTAGTAGAAGGCCCGCCTGGGCTGGCTAAAACTCGCGCAGTAAATGCATTAGCCAAAGGCGTTGAAGGCTCATTCCAACGCGTCCAGTTTACCCCAGATCTATTACCTGCTGACGTAACCGGTACCGATATTTATCGTCAACAGACCAGCGAATTCGTATTTGAAAAAGGCCCGCTATTTCATAACCTTATTTTAGCCGACGAAATTAACCGTGCCCCCGCTAAAGTGCAATCAGCCTTATTAGAAGCGATGGCTGAGCGCCAAGTCACCGTTGGTAAAAACACTTATCCACTGTCGGATTTATTTATGGTGATGGCAACCCAAAACCCACTGGAGCAAGAAGGCACTTATCCGCTACCAGAGGCGCAATTAGACCGTTTTTTACTGCACCTAAGCATTGATTACCCAGGCGCCGAGCATGAGCTTGATATTTTACGCCTTACCCGTGGCGAAGCGTTGAGCGAGCATCAAGCCCCTGCTCAAAAAATTAGTCAAAGCGATTTATTTGCTTCTCGTAAAGCCATTTTAGGCCTGTACTTAGCCGAACCGCTAGAGCAATATTTAGTGCAACTTATTATTGCTACGCGTGAAGGCGCAAAACTGGACGCTCAATTAGGCAGTTGGATCGAATATGGCGCAAGTCCGCGTGCCACCATCGCCCTTGATAAATGTGCCCGTGCTCACGCATGGTTACAAGGCCGCGATTTTGTTGCTCCAGATGATATTCAAGCTGTGTTACATAATGTGCTGCGCCATCGCATTATTTTAAGTTATGAAGCACAAGCCGATGGCGTTACTAAAGATCAAGTCATTAGCCGTATTTTAGAACTTGTTGCCGTGCCATAAACCATGCAAAGCCAATTAGATAACCAACAGTGGCTCAGCCTAAGTCATAGCCATGGGGTCGACTTAGGCTTGAAAGAGCTGATGTATTATAAAGCGAAAGCTCGCTTATTAGAGCTTGCGCCAAAAGTTAAAATTAGAAATAGCTTAACCGGCCAATATCTCGCGCCTCATAAAGGCCGCGGTATGGAGTTTGCTGAAGTACGTCATTATCAACAAGGCGATGATATTCGCTCAATTGATTGGCGCGTTACAGCACGTACTGGTGAAACGCACACTAAGCTTTTTCAAGAAGAAAAAGAACGGCCAGTGTTTGTGTTTAGCGACTTTTCTAATTCAATGCTGTTTGGCTCAAAGCTGTTACTTAAATCTGTGCAAGCGGCGCATATCAGTGCCTTGGTTGCGTGGTCAGCGTGTCAACGCGGCGATCGCATCGGTGGCATAGTGTTTAACCAACATGGTCATTTAGAGCTCAAACCCAGCGCCCGCGAAAAAGCCGTGTTAAAACTGTGCCACAATTTATGTGCAAGCCACCAACAAGCACTCGCGCAGATTGATGAGCCCGCAGAAAATAAACTCAGTGACAACCTAAAGCGTTTAAATCATTTAGCCAAACCTGGCAGCTTAGTCTATTTAGTGTCAGATTTTAGTGCCTTAGATGATGCCAGCTTTAAACAACTCGAAATACTGAGTCGACATTGTGAGTTAATTGGTTGCCATATTAGCGATCCATTTGAACACCAATTGCCTGCTTTTAAACAAACAGTGACCGTAAGCGCCAATGGCAGTGACTTTGCCCTGCCGCTGATGGATAAAACTTTTCGTGATAAATTTGCGAAAACGGCTGAGCAAGCATTTACTACGCGAATGCAACGCTTAACTAAATCGGGTCTTAATTTAATATCATTCAATGCAGCCACACCGCTTGAGCTGCAATTAGTGAGAAAGTAACATGCAAACCTCTCCATTAGCTGGCCTTCATGATGTGATTGTGCCAAACCATGTTTCTTGGTGGCCATTGGCACCCATTTGGTGGGTCATCATTGCCACACTGCTACTGGCTATTGGCTATATAAGTTACACCTTGTATCAAGCTTACCAGTTTAAAAAAGCCAAACGTCACGCTATTTCCCTCAGTGAACAGCACGCAGAAGATGTTCAGCAACTGCATATTTTAATTAAGCGACTGGTGTTACATTACTACGCGCAAAGTGCGACATCACAGGGTACTAAACAGTGGTGTAACACGCTAAATAAGCTGACCGGACAACAATTTACTGAGCTTGAACTAATGAGCCTTTATCAACCACAAAGTAATCAAACTGCGCTGGCTAATAAATTAAAACTCGCTATTGCGCAATTTAAATTAAAGGAGCCGCTGAATGTTTGAATTTAGCTGGCCTTGGCTATTTGTATTATTACCCTTACCTTGGTTATTGCGCTTACTTAAGCCGTTAGCCAGTGAGGGCAGCACCCGCTTACGTATTCCTGGTTTTGCCAAACATAACTTAGCGTCACAGGTTGCTCAGCAGCATACACGCGGTATCAGTGTGTTCGAATGGTTAGTGTGGGCATTGTTAGTTTGCGCTATTGCTAACCCAACTTGGCTTGATGAACCCATCACACTGCCTAACGAAGGCCGTGACATCATGCTCGCGGTGGATTTATCCGGTTCAATGACCGAGCAAGATATGGCTTATCAGGGCCAATATGTTGACCGTTTAACTATGGTAAAAGCGGTATTGAGTGACTTTATAGAGCAGCGCCAAGGTGACCGTTTAGGATTGATTTTATTTGGTGATACGGCATTTTTACAAACCCCGCTTACCCGGGATGTAAAAACAGTGAGTCAAATGCTTTCAGAAGCACAAATTGGCTTGGTTGGCCGCGCCACTGCTATTGGTGATGCGCTGGGCTTATCAGTAAAACGTTTTGCCAGTAAAGATGAAAGTAACCGCATTGTGGTGTTATTAACAGATGGTCAAAACACCGCCGGTAACTTAGATCCAGAAGAAGCCCTACTGCTTGCTCGCGAAGAAGGCATTAAAGTGTATACCATAGGCGTTGGCTCTGATAACCCCCGTGGTTTTAGCTTGTTTAATATGGGTGGCATGAGCGGCGGTAGTTTAGATGAAACTCTGCTAAAACGTATTGCTGAGCAAACAGGTGGCCTCTATTTTCGTGCCAAAGACGTCGCCGGCTTACAACAAATTTATCAAGAGCTCGATAAGCTCGAGCCGATCAGCGCTGATGAACAAACGTTTCGCCCACAAACGGCATTATTTTATTACCCATTACTCATTGCACTGGCCTTGATTGGTTTGCGCGTTATGTTCACCACCGCCAAAACATTCAGACAGGAGGCCTAATGGACTTTGAATTTATTCGCCCAGCAGTATTATGGCTATTAGTGCCTGTGTGTTTAGTGTTTACTATTGCAATGTTGCAACACAAAAAAAGCAATCAAGGTGAATTAATTGCGCCTCACTTAGCAAAATTTGTGATCAACACCAATAACCAACAGCATAGCCAACCTATTTGGCTGATTGCATTATTTGCAGTTTTGGCCGTTATTTTTAGTGCCGGACCCAGTTTTGAAGAAAAACAAGTGCCGGTGTTTCAAAGCAAAAATGCCCGGGTGATTGTGATGGATATGTCGCTATCGATGTACAGCACCGATATCGCGCCCAGTCGTTTAGTGCAAGCGCGCTTCAAGGCGCTGGATATGATCAAACTATTTAAAGAAGGCGACACTGCGTTAGTGGCCTATGCCGGCACCGCCTATACCATTTCGCCGTTAACTAATGATGCCGCCACGCTGGAAAATTTAATTCCAAGTTTAAGCCCAGATATCATGCCTGATAAAGGCTCCAACGTACTTGCTGGGCTTGATGCAGCAACAGAGTTATTAACCCAAGCAGGCTACCTCGAAGGTGACATCATTTTAGTCACCGATGGCATTGAGCAAAGTGAACAAAGCGATATCAGTCAATTTACGAGTAACAATCCATATCGCCTCAACATTTATGGTGTGGGGACCGAGCAAGGCGCGCCAATCAAACTCCCTGAGGGAGGATTTTTAAAAGATAATTATGGGCAAATTGTGGTGCCTACCATGAATATCAGCATGCTCAATAACCTAGCTAAAAACAGTGGTGGCAAATTTACCACTTACCAACCAAGTGAGCGTGATATTCAAGTATTTGCACCGAGTGCCAACAGTGAAATACTAAAAAATGAGAAACAAAGCCAAGCGTTATGGCGCATTGATGCGGGCATTTATGGGCTAGTGATTTTACTGCCTATGATGCTGTGGGTTTTTCGCCGCGGTGCATTTGCAGCCGCGATTGTGGTGGTGAGTTTTTTACCCCAACAAAACGCCTATGCGCTTGAACTGCCTTCAGTATTTAAAAACCAAGATCAACGCGCGCTGGACGCTTACCAACAAGGTGAGTATGAGCAAGCAGCTAGCGCGCAATCTAGCCAATTAAAAGGCGCGGCGCTTTACCAGCAAGGCAATTTTGATGCCGCATTGGCACAGTTTAGCGAAGATAAAAGCGCCACTGGTTTATATAACTACGGTAATGCTCTGGCCAAAGCAGGTAAACTAGAGGAAGCAATTAGCGCCTACCAACAAGCGCAACAGTTGCAAGATAACTTTACCCAAGCAAAGGAAAATCAAGCCTTAGTTGAGCAGTTGCTGCAACAGCAGGAGCAACAACAGCAAGCAGGCCAAGACGGCGAACAAAATCAAGATCAAGACAGTCAAGATGGCGAGCAAGGTCAAGATCAGCAAAATAAAGATAAATCACAACAAGGTGAGCAGCCCTCTCAAGATCAGCAATCTCAACAAGGGGATGAGTCTGAGCAAAATGAGCAGCAACAAGATGGTAAACCTTCCGATCAACAATCTGATGAAAAAAATGATCCGCAAATGGAAGCTGAACCTGAGCAAGGTGACAGCTCTGATGCGCAGCAACAAGATAAACCAAACGAGCCTAAGGATGACCCTGCAAGCGATGAGCAACCAGCGCAACCACAAATGACCCCTGAGCAACAGCAGCAAGCAGAAGACGCGGCGAAACAGCAAGCGATGCAAGCACAAACCGCAGAGCTGACCAATGAAGAAAAAGAGAAAGCCCAACAGTTGAACCAATTGTTGCGCAAAATACCCGATGATCCCGCAATCCTGTTACGTAACAAAATGCAATTAGAAGCCCAAAAACGAAACCATCAACGCCGTCCACAAGGAGTCGAAAAATCATGGTAATGCGATTAATCTGTTGTTTATTGCTTATCAGCGCTATGCCCTCGTGGGCTATTACACAATTACAAGCCAGTGTTGATAAAAACCCAGTGTTAGCGGGTGAATTTTTTATGCTCAATATCAGTGCTGATGACACCATAAAAAATGATCAACCCGACACCTCAGTGCTATTAAAAGACTTTGTGGTTGGCCGCACCAGTGTCAGCACTCGCACAAATATCATCAATGGTAGTATTTCAAAAGAAACCACTTGGTCTATTAAACTCATGACCCGCACTGCGGGGGATTATACCATCCCAGCGTTTAGTATTGCTGGTGTCAGCTCTGCGCCCATTGCATTAAAAGTGGCTGAACGCAGTAAAGATGCGCAGCAAAATAACGATATTTTTATCAAAGCCTCGCTTGCTAATGACAGCTTATTTGTGCAGGAGGCTGGGGTTTACACTGTTAAGCTCTATCTTGCCAAAGAATTACTTGATGGCAATTTAAGCACTCCCACTATGCCAGACGCGCAGCTAAGCCAAATTGGTAAACAAACTGAAAACTACGAACTGATTGATGGCAAACGTTATTTAGTCATCACTCGTGAATATTTAGTGCAACCGCAAAAAAGTGGCAGTTATACAATTCAAGCCCCTGCCTTTCAAGGGCGCATTCGTCAGGACTATCGCCAATTAGATGTCTCAGCGTTGGGCGAAGATGTAAACATTGAGATTAAACCCATTCCAAATGATTACCAAGGTGCGTGGTTACCAAGCGAATTAGTGAGTTTAGATGAGCAATGGCAACCAGAAGATGACACCGTAGAAGTCGGCACCCCGATTACCCGCACGCTGACTTTAACCGCACTTGGCATTACCAAAGAGCAACTACCCGATATTGAACTGCCTGAAATCAAAGGTATTCGCAGCTATCCAGATGAAAAAGAAAATAATCACTTGGTTCGCGATGGCCGGGTAATATCACAACAAACAGCCTCGTACGCATTGTTACCGCAGATGCCGGGCACTTATACACTGCCTGAGGTGAGCGTACCTTGGTATAATACCAAGATTAACCGTATTAGCTATGCAACATTGCCTGCGCGTACCATTACCGTAACGTCAAGCAGTAACGATGTAGTAAATCCGCTACCAGCAGCGCCGACCTCAGCATTGCCAATCACAGAGGATCCATCCTCGCTAAATCAACAGCCTATATTGGTAAATAACACCCCTGTTTGGTTAATTATTGTTAGTGTTATTGGTTATTTACTGTGGTTTATCACGTTAATTTTATGGTTCCGTAGTCGCTCTCAGCGCACTGTTGTTAGCAGCCAGCCTAAAGTAGTAAGCAAAGAGGCGTCAGCGTCATTAGCTGAGCTTAAGAAAATAAGTAAAAATAATGACATAAATGCGTTCTATCAAGCATTGAACCGTTACGCGATACAGCAGACAAAACAACCGCATAGTGCAATAGACAAGTTAGTGCTAGACATTGATAATATTCAACTTAGTCAACAAATTGCTAAACTGCAGTCTGCCCTCTATAGTCCTAATAGCACCGAGGTGGACTTGGCTGCAATTATACATTTGTTAGAAGAGCAGAATAATATTCAGAAGAAATCTCAACAAGCTGTATTAAAAGGACTTTATAAATAGAGTTTGAGTGTATAGGAACTATCCACGCACTTGGACAGCGAATTACTTAAAATAAATAAAAAAGTGCTTATGCTTGGAAATAAAAACTCTAAAAGTCAGGTCTTAGTTGATATGGCAGAGAAAAAAACACGCTATGAAAAACTTGTTCATGTTTATCATAGCGAATTATATCGCTTTGCGTATTGGTTATGCCGCGACCCTAATATTGCCGAAGATCTTGTCCAAGAAACGTTTTTACGTGCTTGGCGTGCCCTTGATTCATTATTAGATCAAAAAGCAGCAAAGCCATGGCTATTGACGATTTTGCGCCGGGAGAATGCCCGCCGCTTTGAACGCAAACAATTTGATTATAGCGATGTTGAAAACGATACCTTAGTTGATGAAAAAAGCGTCACCTTAGATGACGAAATGGAGCAAACAGTGATCCAACGTCAAATCGCTAAGTTACCTGATGAATACCGTGAGCCATTACTACTACAAGTAGTTATGGGTTGCTCCGGTGATGAGATAGCTGAAATATTAGATTTAAATAAGAACACCGTGATGACGCGTTTATACCGCGCCAGAAACCAGTTAAAAGAGGCTTTAAGCCGTGATGATGAACAACTTAAAGGGGCATCAAATTAATGGATGATCTCGAGTTTCGTCGCCGAATTAGCGCACAGCCAAACAGCACAGAGAAGGAACTTTTGGAGTTTGCAGAGCAACATCCTGAGCGACAAGCATTTATAGATGACATGCAAGCGTTTGATACGCAGCTTTCAGGCGCACTGGATATACCTGTGCCAGCGGGTCTTGCTGAGCGTATTTTAGCTAATACTGCAGCTCATGCACAAAACGACGCACCAATTACTGAGCAGCGTTTTACAGAACAAACTGATGCAACCCCATTGCAACAGCCAACAGATAATGTGGTTGAGGCAAGTTCACGCTTTAAACGTGCTCGTTTACCTCTTGCCATGGCAGCCTCATTATTGGTGGCGGTAGGCGCATTTTTCTTTAGCAGCGAACAAAATATTGCGTATGCCGCAGGCGAACATGCACTTGCCCATGTTTATTATGAAATCAACTCGTTACAGAAAACAGAAGCGATCAGTTTAGCAACAGTCAATGAAAAATTTGCAGTCCTTGGCGGTCATTTAGATGAGCTCCCGGGTAAAGTAACGTATTTAATGTTTTGTGACTTTAAGGGTCAAAAAGGGCTGCATCTGGTGTTTGAATCTGATTATGGCCCGATGACAGTTTTTATCGTGCCATCAAAACAGCAGACTTTTGGCATTGGCGACGACGATTTTCAGGATGACCGTTTTGCAGGCCATATTAACCGTGGTGCTGACGCTGATACTATTTTAGTAGCAAGTCTTGGTGCGCCATTAGAAAATTACAATGATCGTATTAATGGTGCGATCCGCTGGTTAAATTAACCTGCCCTTTGCATGGTCGTCATTATGGCGAATGCAATTTAATTGACGCGTAGCTCTAGGCTTTAGATAAAAAATAAAACCGCACAACAATTGTTAGTGCGGTTTTTTATTATTCAATAACGCTATCTAAATAGAATTATTTACAAACGTCTGCAACAGCATTTGCAAAGTAATCGATATTCGCTTGGCTGATACCTGCCACATTTACACGGCTAGAACCAACAATGTAAATACCGTAGTCTTTTTGTAGACGCTCGATTTGCTCTTTATTAATACCTAAGAAAGAGAACATACCGTGTTGACGGTCAATAAACGAGAAGTCTTGAGCAATATCTTTTGCCGCTAGGCTGTCTTTGATCAACGTACGCAGACCGTTAATACGGTTGCGCATTTCATCAAGTTCACTGTGCCATTGTTGAGTAAGCTCTGTGCTGCTTAAAATGGTGTTTACAATGTCGGCACCGTGCGCAGGGGGCATTGAATAAATACTACGTACCACACTTAACAATACTGAGTTTGAAATATCAGCCGTCGCGCTATCTTTCGCAATGATTGAACATGCGCCAATACGCTCACGGTATAAACCAAAGTTTTTCGAACATGACGAACAAATGAGCAGCTCATCAACCGCGTTCGCTAAAATACGTAAACCGTTGGCATCTTCTTCTAGGCTTGAACCAAAACCTTGATACGCGATATCTATCAGTGGAGTAAAGCCAACATCTTTTGCAAGCTCAGCAACTGTATTCCACTGTGTTTCGTTTAAGTCCATACCACTTGGGTTATGACAACATGCGTGTAATAAAACAACGTCACCTTTCGGCACTTGCGTCAGGGTTTCGATCATTTCATCAAATAACAGGTCTTTGTTTTCGTAATCGTAGTATGGGTATTCTTTAACAGTCAGGCCTGCGGCTTCAAATAAGCTAATGTGGTTTGCCCATGTAGGATTTGTAACCCATACTGTCGCACCGGGATTACAGCGAACGATAAATTCAGCTGCAACACGCAGTGCACCTGTCCCACCTGGTGCTTGTGCTGTACGCACACGATTAGCTAATAATGCTTGGTGCTCACCTAATAATAGGTTTTCCATTTTTTGGCAGTAATCTAAGTTACCCGCCAAACCAATGTATGATTTGCTGGTTTCGTTTTCAAGACGGAACGCTTCAGCTTTTTTTACTGCTTTTAATACTGGTGTATTACCTTGTTCATCTTTATAAACACCAACCCCTAAGTCAATCTTATTTGGGTTAGTATCTTGCTTATAGGCCGCCATAAGGCCAAGAATAGGATCAGTTGGTAATGGTTTTAATACTGAGAACATTGACTATCTCTTTCGTTATTTAGGGGTTAGCTGTTGCACTTAGCTTAACATAAAAGCTCACTAGATTGACTAGTGTTATTTACACTAAAAAGTGAGGAATTTTAATACAGCATGCAATTAATAGCGCTAAAGTTTGCTGGTTGAAAAAATCGTTATTAAAGGCTTCACCATCAACAATACCAACGCAGCGATTTGCACTGTCAAAAAGCGGTAAACAGGCTTCTGATTTTACTTTAGGGTCACAGGTATAATATTCACCACCCGCAGCCAAATACTGCGCAACATTGTTGATCACTCGCCCTTTACTACTCAGTGCCACCTGCACATTATTACTGCCGGCTGCAAATGCTTCGGTGAGTGGAAAAAGCGGTCGACTTGGCGCGCCAAAGTAAGCCAGTTTAAGTAATTGCTGGCCCTCTGGCGTTGCTGTGTTTTGGTAAATGCCATACCAGTCAACCTTGGTTTGCGCTACAACGTAATCAACAATCAGTTGTAATTGAGCAAGCTGTTGCGTGGTATGCTGATCTTGCGGTAAAAAGTCAGTGAGTTTAAACGGCTCATCTTGTAAATAACCAAATAAGCTGCACGCGCCACCCTCGCCCAGCTCTGGGATTTGATACTGCCAACGAACAGCGGGAAGCGACTGGCTTAATAAATAATTTTCGAGCTTAGTGAGCTCAGCAGTGACTAACTGAGCAGGCACATCTAGTTGTGCAAGAGATAAATAAGAAGAAACCATTTAGCCATCCAAACATCTAAAAAATGAATCATAGCATGGCTAAACTACCACGACTAGCTTTGTTACTGCACTAATCGATAACACATTTCAATTTGATTACCCGATGCGTTATAAGTCACCTGCTCTGCTATTTCTTCTAATATCGACAGTCCACGACCATGCTCTCGATTATTGCTGTTTGCAGTGCTATCAGTACTTGCAAAGCCATTACCAGAATCACAAATAGTAAAATAAAGGCTTAAAGTGTCAGGGCAATAACGCATATCTACAATGATCAACGCATCCACCAGCTTAGCAAGCGTGGCTTCTCTAAGTTGATAATACTCAATAAAGCCATCTTCTTTATTTTTAATCTCTGAGTCGAGTCCTAACACGCCATGATCGAGTGCATTATTATAGGCCTCAGAAAGTAGTAGGAAAATATCCGAGCGATGAGCTTTTAAGCCACCGACTTGAGTGAGTACTTCGACGATTTCAAGCACCGGATCGGTTTGTTTTATTTGCCGTGAATTAAGCGTTAAAGAAAAATTAAAGGGTAACCGAGAATAAGCGGTTTGCTCTTCAGCCGCGGGAGGAACCGCCACACAATTAAACAGCACTAGACTAAGATCATCTTGTTGTTTGCTACCATGAGCAAACTGAGTCACTTGAGTGATTATATCTTGGCTAGTCACTTTAGGCTTGCTTGCAAGTGCCTTTATAAAGCGTTGCTCTGCAAAAAATTCACCGTCCGCATTAGTCGTTTCTATAATACCATCGGTAGCCAGTGCCAAACGCATGCTAGTATCGACTTCAAAATGAACTAATTCACGTTCAAATTCATCACCTTCTAAAATCCCTAAAGCCATATGCTGTGACTCTAAGGTCTTTAATACTTTGCCTTGTTGATCGATTAAATAGGCATCTGGCAAGCCGCCAAGCCAAACAGAGACACTCTTCCCTGAACTGCTCAACTCGATAATTGTCGCGGCACAAAACATATGCCCAGGCAGTAATTGCACCAATACAGCATTAACTTCAGCAGCAATATCACTCACCGCCATACCTTTGTTAACCATAGTATAAAAAACTTTAGATGCCGGCAGTGCCCCCACAGCAGCCGCTAGCCCATGGCCGGTAAAATCCCCAAGCATACAATACAGGCTACCAATCGGACTTTGTCCAACTAAGCACATATCACCATTGAACATAGACGCGGGTGATAGGTGAAAATCAATGTTGTCAGTAAACTTATATTGGTTCTCTAACGCATTGTTAAAGATATGCTCAACTATTTCGTGTTCACGTTCGGTTTGATTGTAATGATATTCTAATAACTTATTTTGCTCATGAGTTTTTAGGCTAAGTTTGCGGGTACGACTGTGGGCTTTTATTTTTGCGGTTAAAATTACTTTATCAAACGGTTTATGAATAAAATCATCGCCGCCAACTTCTAGGCAGCGCTCAAAGCTGCTTTGATCTTCTAATGACGTTATAAAAATAATCGGTAGGTGAACATCGTTGTATAACTGCTTAATTTTTTTCGCTGTTTCATAGCCATCCATAATTGGCATGATCACATCCAGTAGCACAATATCAATGCTTTGCTGTGCTAATATCGCTAATGCCTCAACGCCATTGGCAGCAGTCGATACCTCGTAATTTTGTTGCTCCAACATCACCTTTAACAGCGTTAAATTTAGTGGTTGATCATCAACAACGAGAATATGCATCAATCAATATCAAACTTTTTATCAAAACGAGAGATTTGCAGAATTTTCTTCAGTTGCGGCTGACAATTACTGATTTGAATTGCATCGACCGAACTGCCTAGGGTTTTTTTCATATTCAATAACATCCCAAGGGCGGAGCTGTCCATATAATCGGTTTCACGTAAGTCAATGACGACCTTAGCGGTTTTTTCACTGATATCGGAATACGCCTGTCGAAATGACTGCACTAAATTAAAGTCAAACTTCCCTTTAATTTGAATAGTCAGCGTCGCACCATCAGCTGATGCACTCGTACTTAGACTCATTTACTTCACTCCTGCTCAGATTATCCATTCTTATTGCTTTAAATATAACTGCTTAAAATTAATTAGCCAAAAATAAAAACACCTAAGCGCAAATTTGTGCTTAGATTTGATATTATAACTGCCATTGTTATTTAACTTTTTCAATGCAGGTTAAGCATGAGTGATAGTAATCTCGTTTATTCAACCGAAACAGGCCGTATCAGCCAACCAAAACCAAGCACAGAAGTGGCAGGTAAAGTATTTAAAGACGGCGCCCTGCGCATCGAACGCCAAACCAAAGGCCGTAAAGGCAAAGGCGTTATGTTAGTAACCGGTATTGACAGCGAGCAACACGATTTAAAAAAACTCGCCAAAACCATTAAAAGTAAAATGGGCCAAGGCGGCGCGGTAAAAGACGGCATCATCGAAGTACAAGGCGACGACCGCGAAAAACTCAAAGCCATCCTAGAAGCACTTAAATTCAAAGTAAAAATTGCCGGCGGCTAAACCCCGGCTTCTGCGGTTTAGTGATATAAAATGAGTTGTTCATGACAATCTGAAATGCATCGTATTTTCACGTATCAATATTAGCCTTCAAGTTCATCCTCATTTACTTCTCATTCTCTTCTCTTTGTGCAAAAGATCTTTAATTGAATTATTCACAACCCCCTGTGTCAGGATAGTTGTCGCCTCTAACTTTTAATAGAGGCAGATATAATGAGACGTCGATTTACACAAGAATTTAAAGTCCAAGCGGTTGAAAAAGCATTATCTCAATGTGATGATGTTCGTCTAGAAGATA
>NZ_DRGM01000206.1 GCF_011050055.1 Pseudoalteromonas prydzensis
ACTTCAGGGTGCGTGGTGCCACACATTAATGCTGTCATCCAATCACAATGCTCTACCCATGAGTAAGTTGCAGCTTTTACAGCGGCGTCATCTCTGAAGATATGTAGTGCTTTAGCCCAGTACCATTCTGATGAATAGATACCGCCCATATGTGAAAGATAATTAACCTCGTTATTGGTCGCGGCTGTGGTGATCTCATTCGCTTCTTTAATCGACGTATGGTCTTTCCAAAGAATGAACATCGCATTTGGATTTTCAGCAAACTCGTCAGTCAGCGCTAAAGGTGTGCCTTGGCTATTAATCGCCACTGGCGTTGAGCCGGTGGTGTCAAAGCTCATACCAACAACTTTATCCGCAGTACCCGCTGGCACTTGTTGCCATAGACCATTGACGACCTCAATCAAACTATCGATGTAGTCTTGTGGATGCTGGCGAAATTGATCTTTACTCGGGTCACAGTATAAACCTTGTGCCCAACGCGGATAATTAACTAAATGGCTAGCCAGCTCTTTACCTGTGGTTACATCAACAAGCAGTGCTCTTACTGAATCAGAGCCATAATCTAAGCCCAATGTATAACGAGACATAAATACCTTTCACTAATTGGATACTAACAATGTTAGTCATTACTGTTATTTGTATGATAATATCAATAATGACAGGTTGTAAAGGTATTATAAAAATATTATTAACAGATTAATTCTGAAATATTCGTGACACCTGTGCCCTTTAAACTAATGTTTTGCGGTAATAAAGGGCTTAAGCCATGGCACAAGCAATGCTAAAAGCCGTTAATTTATTTTGTATGATGAAAATAGGATGTCTATGTCTAGCCAATTAGAACAATTAAAAACCATGACCACTGTGGTTGCTGATACCGGTGATTTTGAAGCGATCGATCAATATAAGCCGCAAGATGCCACAACCAATCCATCGTTATTGCTCAATGCGATTAAAATTGAAAAATACCGCCCACTGGCTGTTGAAGCTGTTGCTTGGGCTAAGCAACAAACCAATGACACTGCACAAGTGATCAGCAAAGCTGCAGATAAATTATCAGTATTAATTGGTGCAAACTTAATGGCACAAGTGCCTGGTTTAGTCTCTACTGAAGTAGATGCGCGCTTATCATTTGATACTCAAGCAACCATTAATAAAGCGCTTGAGTTGGTTGCGCTATATAAAGAGCAAGATATCGATACTTCACGGGTACTGATCAAAGTAGCGTCTACATGGGAAGGTATTCAAGCTGCAAAAGTACTCGAGCAACAAGGTATTCGTTGTAACTTAACGTTGGTGTTTGCTTTTGCTCAAGCCCGTGCCTGTGCTGAAGTCGGTGCTTATTTAATCTCTCCTTTTGTTGGTCGTATTCTGGATTGGTATAAAGCAAACCAAACTGATAGCGATTTTAGTGGTGCTAATGATCCAGGCGTACAGTCTGTTGCACATATTTATAACTTCTTCAAAAAGCACGATTATAAAACCATCGTTATGGGTGCAAGCTTTAGAAACATCAGCGAAATCCAATTGCTGGCAGGCTGTGATAGATTAACTATCAGCCCAGGGCTACTGTCAGAGCTGGCAGCAACCGATGCCCCATTAGCGCGCCAGCTAACGACTACCACTGAAACGGTTGCAGCGCCTGAGCCTATGACTGAGCAAGCGTTTCGCTGGGAAATGAACCAAGATGCAATGGCGACTGAAAAACTAAGCCAAGGTATTCGTCAATTCGCCATTGACCAAGAAAAGCTTGAAGCTATTCTAGCCGAGCTAATCTAAATCATTAACTAAGCTGAGCTCTGGATAATAAATCATTTATCAAGAGCTCAAATTAAACACATAAAAAAGCCCGCTGATTTGATTAAATCAGCGGGCTTTTTGTTCAGGTAAATATCTTAACCTTGAGTTACTTAATCGTTTAGTAACGCATTTGCCTTAGCAACTAAGTTCTCTACGGTAAAACCAAAATGCTCAAGCAATACAGCACCCGGTGCTGACTCACCAAAAGTAGTCATGCCTAATACATCGCCATCTTGGCCAACGTATTTATACCAGAAATCACTGTGTGCAGCTTCTACGGCAATTTTAGCAACGCCTGCAGGTAATACACTTTGGCGGTAGGCTTTATCTTGCAAGTCAAACTGATTGGTTGATGGCATAGACACAACACGAACTTGCTTGCCTTGAGCTGTTAGTTCAGCTGCCGCATTCACCGCTAATTCAACTTCAGAGCCAGTCGCCATTAAGATTAGCTCTGGTGTTTGCGCGCACTCAACTAAGGTGTAACCACCTTTTGCAACATTGGCTAATTGCTCTTTCGCGCGCGGCATTGCTTTAGTGCCTTGGCGACTAAAGATCAACGCACTAGGCCCTGCTTCATTGATCAGAGCTTGACGCCATGCAACGGCAGTTTCAACCTCATCACATGGGCGCCACGTAGTCATATTAGGCGTCATACGCAGGTTGGCAATTTGCTCAATCGGTTGATGGGTTGGACCATCTTCACCTTGACCAATTGAATCATGGGTATACACAAAAATACTGTGTGCTTTCATCAATGCAGCCATACGCACAGCATTACGCGCGTATTCCATAAACATTAAGAAGGTTGCACCAAATGGGATAAAACCACCATGCAGCGCAATACCATTCATGATAGCGCTCATACCAAATTCACGCACCCCATAAAATACATAGTTACCGGCAGCGTCATCTTGTAAGCCTTTGGCATCAGGCCATAAAGTTAAGTTGGAACCGGCTAAATCAGCAGAGCCACCCATTAATTCAGGGAGTTGCTCAGCAAAGAAGGTAATGGCATTTTGTGATGACTTACGCGTTGCAATGTTTTGCATCTCATCTTGGCATTTGGCAATGTACTGATCGGCAAGCTCTGCAAAGTTACTTGGTAATGATTTAGCTGTTACGCGACGGCTAAACTCTTTACTTAATTCTGGGTGCGCTTTGCTGTACGCGGCAAACGTTTGTTGCCATGCGCTTTCTAAATCTTGGCCTTTGGCTTGGCCATTCCACTCGTTGTATACATCTTGTGGAATTTCAAAGGCAGGATGTGGCCAATTTAGTTGCTCACGAACCGCAGCAATTTCATCATTACCCAGTGGTGAACCGTGACAATCATGACTACCCGATTTATTAGGTGAACCGAAACCTATCACCGTTTTACAACAAATAAGCGTAGGTTGCTCAGGGTTAACTTGCGCCGCTTCAATCGCACTGGCAATCGCTGCCATGTCATGACCATCAACATCACGAATAACTTGCCAACCATATGCTGCAAAACGTTTTGGCGTATCGTCAGTAAACCAGCCTTCTACTTCGCCATCAATTGAGATGCCATTGTCATCCCAAAAAGCGATGAGTTTGCCTAACTTTAAAGTACCCGCTAATGAACATGCTTCATGGGAAATACCTTCCATCAAACAACCATCGCCTAAAAAGCAGTAAGTAAAGTGATCAACAATATCAAAATGTGGTTTGTTAAATTGTGCCGCTAAGGTTTTTTCAGCAATTGCCATACCTACGGCATTGGCAATACCGGCACCAAGTGGCCCCGTTGTTGTTTCAACCCCTGGTGTGTAGCCGTACTCTGGATGACCAGGCGTTTTTGAATGTAATTGACGAAACTGTTTAATATCATCAATACTGACATCATAACCACTTAAGTGAAGAAGTGCATACTGCAACATTGAGCCATGACCATTTGACAGTACAAAGCGGTCACGGTTCGGCCAATTAGGGTTTAATGGGTTATGGCGATGAAAGTTTTGCCAAAGTACCGCAGCAATATCGGCCATCCCCATCGGGGCGCCAGGGTGACCTGAGTTAGCTTTTTGAACGGCATCGACAGCAAGCATGCGGATTGCATTTGCAGATTGAGAACTGGGCAGAGTCATCTGTTACTATTTCCTGTTAATATTATATTATAATTAATATCTCAAAATGTAATATAAATAGCAATCAGAAATCACCCTAACTCGCTAAAATAGCTCATTCAGCCTAACATACGCTGTAATAAACCATCTTTTTTTATAAACTGGTGTACAAATGCCATCACTATATGACCTACAATAAGTACAAGCAAAGTCCATGCAATATAAGGATGTAACCCCCCTATATTGGCAAGCCATGCAATACCATCACTTTTTGCAACTAGTTGCACACCAAACACGGTTAAGCCATAGCCTTTACCGACCATATAAGCAAGACCAGTCACAGGCATTAACAGCATGCCTAAATATAATAGCCCATGCCCTACTTTTACAAAAACAGCCAACTGTTCGTCCGCAGGCGGTCGATTTTCACGCTGTGAAATAAACCAGCCAAGGCGCACAATAATAAGTACCAGCAGTAATACACCAATCGATATATGCCAAGGTACAAGCACTTGACCTACCCAATGCTCGCCCTCATTAATCCGATCAAATAGCTTTAACATTTGCCAAAAAATAAGCACCGCCATCACCCAATGAAAAAACCGTGAAACCGCGCCATATTTTTCTTGTGAGTCATAAAGCATAACACCCCCCATTATTTACCTACACTTCATTCAAGATAGCCTGCTTTCGTGTTTTTAGCACCTAACAGAGCAGCACAAGAAGTAAATGAGAAATAAGCTCTGGGTTACAAACATCAAGCTTTGATTTGCGGATAAACGATAAACACCTGCTTAATTGGTTGCTAAGCTGCCTGTGCAGTAGGTCGTGCTTTAGCGCGAAAGCATATTGTCGCCGTAAACATCAGCAGTATGGCGTGTAGGAGAGCGCTTTAGCGCCGAAGGGTTAAAGATAGCATCGCGCCCAGTCCGCGGGATACGATACCTAGCACCTAATCACTTTCTGGAATCTAACAGCTTTTTATATCACTGCTCTAAAGCGCAGCGCCTCATAACCTCTTTGTGAATACATCACTTAAAATCATTTTGCACAAAGAGAAGTGAATGAGAGTAAATGAGAAGACAAAAGGTAACGAGCTGCGGCTTATCCTAGC
>NZ_DRGM01000207.1 GCF_011050055.1 Pseudoalteromonas prydzensis
AAAAAGTGCCTTCGCACCGTGCTTTAGCCATGCTTCGCGCGCGCAACGAAGGCGTACTGCAACTCAGTATTAATCCTGAGCCAAGCTCAGAAAACCCCTCACAGTATTGTGCACAAATGATTGCCGATCATTACCGTTTAGACATCAGTACGCAAACAGCGAGTCCTTGGCTTGGCACTGTCGTGCAATGGGCCTGGAAAATTAAACTGGGCTTACATTTAGAAAACGAATTTTTAGCAGCCATGCGTGAAAAAGCCGAAACTGGCGCTATCGATGTATTTGCAAAAAACTTAAAAGACTTATTAATGGCAGCACCAGCCGGAGCGCGTACCACTTTAGGACTTGATCCCGGCCTACGTACTGGTTGTAAAATTGCCGTCGTCGATAGCACGGGTAAGTTACTGGCAACACAAACAATCTTCCCTCATGCGCCACAAAATCATTGGGATAAATCAATACGTACGCTAGAGCAATTATGTCGTCAACATAAGGTTGAGTTAATCGCGATTGGGAATGGCACCGCATCACGTGAATCGGACAAACTCGTTGCTGAACTTATCAAAGCTAACAGCGAGCTTAAACTGAATAAAATCATGGTCAGTGAAGCCGGTGCATCGGTGTATTCAGCATCAGAATTTGCCGCGAATGAGTTTCCTGATTTAGATGTGTCGTTACGTGGTGCGGTTTCAATTGCACGTCGCTTACAAGATCCACTTGCCGAACTCGTGAAAGTGGAGCCTAAATCAATTGGGGTGGGTCAATACCAGCACGATGTATCGCAAAGCCAGCTAGGGCAAACTCTGACCTCTGTGGTTGAAGATTGTGTGAACTCGGTAGGTGTAGATTTAAATATGGCCTCAGTGCCACTGCTTGCCCGTGTCTCAGGATTAAATAAAACCTTAGCGCAAAATATTGTTAATTATCGCGATACAAATGGCTCATTCACTAAACGCTCTGAACTAAAAAAAGTAGAGCGTTTAGGGCCAAAAGCATTTGAGCAGGCTGCAGGCTTCTTAAAAATTAGCAATGGTAGCGACCCGCTGGACAGATCATCGGTTCACCCAGAAGCTTACCCTGTTGTTAAGCGTATTTGTGAGCAAAATAGTCTGGATGTAAATACCCTAATTGGCAACTCAGAGCTGTTAAATAAGCTAGTTGCGAATGACTACATTGATGATAAATTTGGTTTGCCAACCGTCACTGATATTATCAGCGAGCTAGATAAACCAGGCCGAGATCCTCGCCCTGATTTTAAAACCGCCGAGTTTAAAGCAGGTGTTGAAAAAATCAGTGACTTAAAGCCTGGGATGATTTTAGAAGGCGTGGTTTCAAACGTAGCTAACTTTGGTGCTTTTGTTGATGTGGGTGTACACCAAGATGGTTTAGTGCATATTTCTGCGATCACTAATAAGTTTATCTCTGATCCACGCGAAGTGGTTAAAGCTGGTGATATTGTAAAAGTAAAAGTAGTGGAAGTTGACGCTGCCCGTAAACGTATTAGTTTTACCATGCGTTTGGACGATGACATCGATACCAGCAACAAGCCCGCGCCATCAGCCAGTCAAAAGCAGCAAGCTAATAGTCGTAACAATGCTCAACAACCCCGCGCTGCTAAACCAAAACGCGATACCGGTAATGCAATAATGGGTAATGCATTTGCAGACGCCTTCGCAAATGCAAAAGTGAAAAAATAGCTCGTAACCAAAAACGCCACAAACTAACTTTGTGGCGTTGTTGTTCATAACTAAAAACTAGAAGTAATAACGTAATGTCGCTGCTATATCTGCGTATTCATCTACGTGTCGGTAAGAAGCGCCTAGAATCGCTTTATCTGTCAGTGCAAAATTAAAGCCCGCTTGGAGCACTAAGTTATTATCACTTTCTTCATCATGTAAACGCTCGTAGCCAATCCCTGCGTTTACTTCAAATTTATCCGTGACTAAATGTCTGACTTGCACATTAGCTGAAAGAATGTCTGCACTATTTGAATCTGAATAACCTTCTTCAGAAGATGAAAAGACTTGGCCATTAAATCTTTCTTCAACAATGGCTTTAAAATCAGTGCTATATTTAAGCTTGCCTAAGTTAATACTGTAATCTACGTTGGTAACGGCCGATAGGTGTTGAATATAACCCGCACTTAGCTCCAATCTAGTAAATTCAACGTCTAACTTCCCTTCAGTGTATAACTGTGACGTTCCGACATACTCACCGTTTTGAAAGATATCACGATAATCCTCAGAGACACTGTTTGCCATGTCATCTGATGTACTTGCGTACAAACCAGTTAGGTACCAATTATTACCAAGTTGCTTACTCAGCTTAACTACATAGCCGTCCAAGCTAAGTTCATCTAAGGCATCTACGTCCATTTTTGCATAGCCAACTTCGACATAGTCATAGCTTAGGCCAGATGTTTGATTTGCCACTGCGGTGATTGAAAAAAAGGATAAAGCCCCTACCATTACTGCATATTTCATTTAATTGTCTTCCATAATAAAAATCGCAGAGAAAATAACAGTTACAGGAATATTTCACAATTAAGAGTATACATTTAGGGAAATAAATCTAAAAAATCACATTTAAAAGCTGATTTATTTGGATTTACATTACGGGAGTAGATATTACTAGGGAACAACTATATGGTTGCAGAAAAGCCAGACTGTCCATAAGGTGAGATGGCTGCCTGATAAAACTGTGCGATGCGACCTGCGCGCTGCTCAACTTCAATATCGCGCTTAGCCGTTGCGGTTTCTGATCCAGCAGTAGTCGCTATTTTCTCATCCTTTGTAAATTCGCTATCTACTTTGAATGATGCCGATTGCGTGCTGCTTTCATCATCGCTATCTATATTACTAAGCTCAGCCTGCGCTGCGGCAAGTTTTTGCGTGGCATCAGCGGCAATCGAACGGTCAGCACCTGAAGGCTCGGCAGGAGCGAGTGCAGCTGCACGTACCGTTTGCATTTTCTCTATCGTCGCCTGTGGATCGCCTTCGATTTCAGCAACGTCAATTTGTACTTCACCACCAACGGCGTAATTAGTGCCATCAGGGCCACGCTGATATTCATAGCTAGGAGAACCTGCATATTGACCACCAACAGCAGCATGCGCTTGTTCATGAATACGCACTTCTGTATCACGAGCTTTAAGCTCTTTAATTTGCTCAGCATCTTGTTGCTCTTGCTGAGCTACTTGCTCTTTTTGCTTGGCTTCTTTTTCTGCATCTTGTTGTTGCTGTTCATTTTGCTCTGGGTTTTGCTCTGCATCTCCCTGCTGACGCTGTTGAATTACTTTTTCGTCGGCAAGTTTACCCTTAGCATCATATGTGCCGGTATCATTGCTACCGGGTTGTTTGGTTTTTTCATTATCACCGAGCGCTTTGTTTTCAGCATTAGTCGGTTTTGCAGCTGCAGGTGGCGGGATAACTTCCCGAAGTTGGTTGTCACGCCGAGCGGTTTCCGTATAAACATTAGCGGTGTTTATATTTACATTAGGAAATGGCGTGACAATGTTCATGGCAAATTAAACACGAATATCAATCAAAGTCCCCAGCACTTCGTCCGCGGTTTGAATTGATTGCGTATTGGCTTTGGCATTAAACTCTTCAACTTTTAAATTGACCAATGCTTCATCAATACGTGGTGGTTGTGACACAGGAGCGGTTACCGCTTCTTCTGGGCGTGCAGCCTGCAGCTGGCGCTGCTGAGCAAGCTGCGCATCATCTTGTTGTGTAATGCTGGCGCGATTGATTTCTGCGCTGGCTTTTTCAATGCCCTGACTGGCACGATTAAAACCTTCAACACCGTTATTAAAAACAGATCCAATTGGCATATTATACCTCCACCAATGTTATGTTGGTTAATTATCGCTCATAAAACAGCCAAAATAAAGCTTTCTGCTAGAGTTTTTCAGGCCCTATTGGAGTTGCTTTTTAAAGCATTGATTTGACGGTGGATAAAAACTCTTTCTGGTGAGAAATAAAAGGCGCATGCGACGCTTTATCTATAACTTCATACTCAAAATCACTGTTTAAAGCCTGCATTTTAGCTACTGCGCGATAAGGCACTAGTGCATCTAAACGACCAAATATACCACGAATTGGTACCGGGCAATTGGCAAAAGCATGACGTAAATCATCATGCTGCAAAATATCTAATCCTACACTTAAGGCGCTTTCTTGCGGTGCAGGGTATTCATTTAACAATTTTTTTAGCTGCTTTATATCATCACGGGCGCTATCACTGCCCATAGCTTGTATCGCTAAAAATCGCTCTATGGTTTTTTCACGATGAGTGACTAACTGCTCTTTAAATGCAGCTAATACATTTGTTTTAATTCCTGGCCACTCATCGTTTTCAGCAAACAATGGCGTTGAAGCAACTAATATTACTTTCGATACTTTTTCAGGCCAATGTTTAGCAATATATACGGCAAATAAACCACCTAAAGACCACCCCATTAAAGTCGAGTTTGGCTGTAATTGATTACTTAATTGTAGCGCGGCGGCATGCAAACTATAAGGTTTTGGCGATGTTTGGCTATTGCCATAACCAGGTAAATCAATGCAACGCACGGTATCGACATGAATAAACTCAAGCTCAGGTAAGATCAATTGCCACACCCCTTGATTCATCCCCCAACCATGTAATAACACTAGCTCATTTTGCATTTTCACCAACCCTGTTCCAAACTTAGCGCTCATAATAGCGCTTAAGGAAATGAATGCAATGACTGCTTTTAAGCAATGCCTTCAACACCTAGGGGATTGGTTTTTCCCTTCCTTTTGCGTGCAATGCCAGTGCGTTGTTAACAGTGATTATAGCTTGTGCGAGCATTGCTTAGCAGATCTGTCGTTACTCGATTTACGTGAACATCCAAACTTATTGTATCGCCCTGATATCGTAGAGCTGTTTCCTGATTGCCAATTTGACCATCTATTTGCTTGTGCCTGGTATCGGTCTCCGTTTGATAACTGGCTCAGCCAATTAAAATTTAGTAATCAAATTCATTATAAAAAAGCGTTGTCATTAATAATTAGCCTGCAATTCACTAGCAGTAAACAAGCTAGCGAAACATGGCCTGAGCTATTTATTATTTTACCTTTGCATCAACAACGCTTTTTAAAGCGAGGTTTTAACCAAGTAGCGCAATGCTGGTTGCCCAGCTTAGAAAATGAACATGTTGATTTTATAAGTTTACAGCGCAGTAAAAAAACACAAGCGCAATCATCACTCAGTAAAGCTAAACGGATTAAAAACTTACATGGCGCATTCATATGTAATACCGATATGACAGGAAAAACGGTCGCTATTATTGATGATGTGATGACCACTGGCGCCACACTAAATGCAGCCACCGTGGCACTTAAACAAGCTGGTGCTAAACAAGTCTGGGCATTTGTAACCTGTTTAACACCATTGGGGGATTAATACTTAAGCGGATTAGTTAATCTGCATTTGCGCTAAATGTATGGCCGAAAAATAATGCATTACTCAATAACCGACTTGTCCCATACCAATAACCTCTAAACACGGGGTCATCCGTCATACCAATCACGTTGCCACGACCATACGAATGCGCTACTAAACCAGCCGCACCAGCGACTTGTTCAATATTTACGTCATCGGTAAAACCGGCTAGTAACGGTTTTTGCGTGTACTGTAATACATTAACAAACGGGGCTGCTGACATTTCCAGTAACCAAGTACTGTTTTTAAATACCGGTAAGGTGTCTCGTTGTAATGAAAAAGTAAGTGGGTGGGTTAAATCAACTTTAGTATTAAAAATCGCCCCAGCTATACGTTGCCGCCCTGCGAGGTGATCTTTATCACCATAATGTAAGCCATCCGTTTTGAAGGCACTGGCAACATCTTGGCGTGATAAGTAAGTGGTTTTTAATAGTTGCTGATCGACTAAAAACTTCGCTCCACCTTTGTGGCCCCAAATCACCCCACCTTTACGCACCCAAGTTTTAATTGCTATTTTGTCAGCATCCGAAAGCTTATTGTAATTTCCATGCGCTAAAACAATGTGGCTGTAATCACTAAGCTCTAAATTACTAAAACGTTCCATTTCCACAATGGTAGGTGCCACACCAACAAAACGATCTAAGTAATACCACACTTCACCGACTTCATATTGGCTAGTGCCTTGGCCGCCTACCAGTAACACTTTCGGCGCTTTCACAACCGCAAGCGTTCGAGATCCTAAATCAGCACCTTGTGAGGTCAAGCCTGAGGTAATTGGCGTGATAGCAATACCAAACTCATTTTGAGCATTATTTAATAATGCAACCCATTGTGGGTTAGTTTGAATCCCCGCAGGAACAATGATGCTTCCGGCAGCAAATTCTTCAGTACTGGTGAGTGATTTTGCTGATAATGGACTTAATGCAACACGTGCTTGTACACCTTGTTGCAATAACTTGTTAAGCATTTTTGGTGCTAAGTAATTATCCCACTTAAAACCAAACGCATACTGCGCATCCAACGCGGTAAATTGTGGTTGTTCGGGCTGCTGCCATGCATCTTTGCTAACGTCCAATCCCCAATCGCTTTTTATAGCTGCAAACTCTAAGTTAAAAGCATGCGCTAAGGTCCAACCTGATACGTCATAAAAAGTATTATCAACAAAACGCTTTTGCTCACTGAAAATGGCTTTCACTAAACGAAATTGTGGTTGTGCAAGTGGCACAAAATAACTTTTCGCAGAAAAGTTCTTACCATTCGCTTTTACTGCTTTATTAAGTGGGTATGCTAGAATTTGATGCTGTTTCAATAAATCTAAGAACAGCTCGGTACGGGTAGTATCAGCGCCACCTTGCACTACATAACCTTTATAATCTTCATCATTGGCAAGCTCTACAGCATTATTATAAAAACTAGCTTGATAATCGAGTAGTGCTTGGCGATTATCGATAGCTGCTTGGAACGTAGATAAACTCGTAAGCAGCTGGTTTTTAATCGTAAATGCAAAACTCAAAGGCCCATTGATGGTTTCTTGTAAGTGACCACGAGAGCTGGCTTGCTCAAATAAAATACCCACACCACCGTTTACATCTGGGTAGGTAGAGCCCTTGCCGTAGTAAAAGTCATCAAAACTTTCTTCAGTAAAATATAATGCATTATGTTCATCCAATGTTTTTGCATGATAGTTACCTATTGCCTTGGTGAGGCTGACGTTTTCATCAGGGGTGATTGGGTGTTTCCGCGATGGAATACCTGGCTGAAAGAAAAAGGTGCTATTAGGCCCCATTTCATGAAAATCAGTGAGTATGTTTGGCTTCCAATGATGAAACTTAGCAATTCGTGCTTGTGATTCTGGGTGCTGTAATAATAACCAATCGCGATTTAAATCAAACCAGTAATGATTGGTACGGCTACTTGGCCAGCTTTCAATATGTTCTCTGGTTTGTGGATCAGACGATAAATTCATGCCCCGGTTACTATTCGCCCAATTAGCAAAGCGTGCTAAGCCATCGGGGTTTAATGCAGGATCGAGCAAAATAACCGTATTATTTAATAACGTATCAATTTCTTTACCTTGCGCTGCAGCTAAATAATAAGCCACTAGCAAGGCTGAATTACTACCCGAAGATTCATTGCCATGCACGCTATAACCCATCCATACTACCGCAGGTTGATCTGTCTCTTTGGCTTTTTCGGGATCAGCTAAACGGGCCAAGTGCGCCTTACGTGTTTGCTCCACATTTGCCAACTTATCAGCAGCAGTGATAGTAAGCATCACCAGTGGACGCTGTTGATGAGTGCGACCAATGACTTCAAAGTTAATACGGTCACTTTTTTCTGCCAATATTTCCATATAACGGACAAGTTGATCATGGCGTACATGCCACTGCCCGACTTCATAACCTAAAACCTGCTCTGGGGTAGGAATAGTTGGATCAAATTGCACATCATTATTGAAATAATAGGAAAGCGGTTGTGCTAAACAAGAAAAGCTTAGCAATAGTGTAAAGATTGTTATTATCAAACGCATAGAAAACACTCAGTAAATGATCAATGTTTGCACGCTACCACTGCTTAAAATAGATGCCAAATTTTTACGCTCAACACTGGCGACAACGCGATGAGCGGAGTATGATAACCAGTATCCGAGTAATTTAGTCAAGTATAGTTGTTTTATGATTTCTATTTCCGAAACCGCACAATCGCATTTTGCAAAATTATTAGCTGATCAAGCTGAAAAAACAAATATTCGCGTATTTGTTGTTAACCCTGGCACATCACAAGCGGAATGTGGTGTATCTTACTGCCCTGAAGATGCTGTGGAAGCCACTGATATTCGCCTTCCTTTTAACGGCTTTGATGCTGTAGTTGACGCAGAAAGCGCGCCATTTTTAGAAGAAGCTGAAATTGATTTTGTTACCGATAAAATGGGCACCCAGTTAACACTTAAAGCACCTAATGCTAAAGCCCGTAAAATCGGCGATGACGCAGGCCTTAACGAACGTATTCAACACATGTTAGAAACAGAGGTTAACCCTCAGCTTGCTAACCATGGCGGCCAAGTAAGTCTTGTAGAAGTAACAGCTGAAGGTATTGCTGTTTTACAATTCGGCGGTGGCTGTAATGGTTGTTCTATGATCGATGTCACGCTAAAAGAAGGCATTGAAAAAGAAATGATTGCTAAGTTTGATGAGATCACCGGTGTTGCTGATATCACCGATCACAAAGCTGGCGATCATTCTTACTATTAATCGCTCATAATCATGTTAAAGCAGCTGATATATCGCTTAGGCTCTGAACCTAAACTCAGCTTAAAACGCTTTTTACGCGGCCTTGCACTGTTTGTGCTGGCCGTAGTATTTATTGCCCTCGGCTATTATAGCCACTACAGCTTACAAATCATCGGCTTAGTAATTTTAGCCATCGCACTATTTTTCGCAGCGTGGGGTTACCTTGGTATTTTTGCCAACCGCTTCTCGCAAGTGCTAGAGCGTAACAACTCACGCCCAGAAGAAGACCCAGATCTTTGGAAATAGGTTCTAGGTTCTAGGTTCTAGGTTCTAGGTTCTAGGTTCCAGGTTCCAGGTTCCAGGTTCCAGGTTCCAGGTTCCAGGTTCCAGGTTCCAGGTTCCATCAAATTGTAGACATAAAAAAACACGCTTTAGGCGTGTCTGTTTAATATTACTATTTTTTATTTCAGTTGGTTGCAGGAGCCAGAATTTATGAAGAACGAATCGACGACCTTCGGGTTATGAGTAGCCCAATCTTTGCACCCACTGAATTTCAGACATAAAAAAACACTCATTAAAAGTGTCGATTCATTATTACTTTATTTCAGTGGTTGCGGGAGCCAGAATTTATGAAGAGCGAACCGACGACCTTCGGGTTATATAGCAACATCAAGATCTTCATTGAATATCAGACATAAAAAAACACTCATATAG
>NZ_DRGM01000208.1 GCF_011050055.1 Pseudoalteromonas prydzensis
GCCTGTGCGGCAGTGAACCGTTCTGCCATTAATTGATAGCAACTTAACGCTTTCTAAGCTGCCTGTGCGGCAGTGAACGGAACGTTGCTGCGCCTACGTACACGTAGAACTTTCTAAGCTGCCTGTGCGGCAGTGAACGAGGTTGCAAACGGTGCCGGACGAGTACAACATTTCTAAGCTGCCTGTGCGGCAGTGAACGCCACTTTAGCGATACGCGATACAGCTCGAGCTTTCTAAGCTGCCTGTGCGGCAGTGAACGCGAGGGTGATGTTGTTCTTGATGCCTTTGGTTTTCTAAGCTGCCTGTGCGGCAGTGAACTACTGAGTATGCATATTCAATTAATGATGAATTTTCTAAGCTGCCTGTGCGGCAGTGAACGTGACGGGATTGTAAGCGAGCCACAGCACAATTTTCTAAGCTGCCTGTGCGGCAGTGAACAGCTTGAAGATAGAGCGCTTTATAGCAAAGAATTTCTAAGCTGCCTGTGCGGCAGTGAACCAGCTTGTTAGGAATTTGCGTAATGATGTTGCTTTCTAAGCTGCCTGTGCGGCAGTGAACGATGCCTTAACTGAGCTTTGGCAACACTCACCTTTCTAAGCTGCCTGTGCGGCAGTGAACTATAGAATATCAGCATAAAAATAAGTTACAACAGGCCGTTAGGGTAAATATGCTAATTTTACCTTATAAAAAATGACCTATTGTAACTTGCTGTTTTTATATCATATTTTTAAAGAGCAAAAATAAAGGGTTAAAACCAAGGTATCGTGGCGGTGTTACTTAGACCATAAGTGTTAAACGTACCGCTATTTGGTTCGTCTTTAATCTCACTAAACGCAAAAAATTTACGATGTACCTGCTCCGTCGAACTACTAAACAAATCTAGATAAGGATTATCAAAGCCTTGGCTTAACATTTTCACCTTGTATCGTTTTTCCCCCTCTTTGTCGATACTACCTCTAGCAATCAAGCGCCTTAGTTTTGCTTTACTTAAATTACTTCTCTTTTCAAAAATAACACGATACTGGGTATTTTCAGGGACAGGTAAAATATCACTTTGTTGACAATAGCCACTTAATGGCCCTAACCAGTTTAAACCTTGAAAGTCATTTAGCAAACTTGCTTCACCGTGAATACGAAATACCCTACCGAGTTTTAAATGCGCTTTTGGGAAACTAATACCTATTTGATTTGTTTTTAATTGTACAAGCGCTTTATGAAACTTGGTAAACACTTTACTGCTAAGTTCTGCTTCTCGCATTTCAGCATCAGGTTTTAGTTGTAGTTCAATATAAGAATTCATGCATCCTCCTAAACTCGAATATTTGAAACATAGGCAAGGCCTTTTTTACCTAAGTAAAAACTCGATATACCTGCATTCTCAATTAGCGTCTTAATTTCAAGACCTTTATCACGATCTACATCAATAACGATTTCGAGCTGGCCACTGGCTTTAGTCATCATGGAAGTGACCTCCCCTTGCCCTTTTATTTTCTCCTTTTTAATAAAAGGATTACCCCAAATAGTTTTTTTTGGCCCCGTTGTATAACGATCCATGAAGTCTTTCTTAGTAAAGCCCCGTTTTGAAATACCACTAATTCCACCCGCTTTAGTTTTTGCAGAAGCCATATCATATTTTCCTTCTAAACGCGCTAATTGTAAGTACAGCGCTGAACAATAAAGACTAACAGTCATGACTTGTCCTTTTTTAGTAAAATATTCGATGTCAGGAAAAACCGTTCTAAGTAAATCAACAGCCTTTGCAACTTCACCTTCATTTTCCTGTGGTTTCTCTTTATTTAAAAGCTCTAAGCGACTCATAATACTAAGCGGATCAAGTTGTATATTTTCTTCAATTTCTAAATCATCAACTATAAAGTTGCATAGTGTTGAAAGATCTAAACCTAGTACACTCCAAAATAATGACGAATAATCTGACGTAAAAACTGGATCTGTCACTTTAATCATCCCTGTGAATGAGTTTTGATCTGTACTGCCATTCATGTTGCGGATAAATGTCATTTCATTAGTCAATTGTGGTTTATCCGTAAAAGTCACCTTACTTTCTAGATCTTCAAAATAGTAAGTATCTTCGTACATTTTGCTGCGTGCCTGATAGAGCTTACGCTGATCTCCAATTAATCGATTTAATAGCCCCATTACAGTATCTAATGTATTTTCACAAACTATAAAATTACCCTCTTTTTTAAGGTTGGTCATAGAGCCTAAAAACTCTCTGCCTCTTTTAGGCAGAGGCTCATTATTGGAGCCACCTAAAAATGAGTTACGCCAACATGAATCATAATCAATCATTATTTTCATATTACCACCTACTTCGCGTAGAAATATTGGGCGTACTGCGATTGTGGTTCAGCAACAATTTCAGACTCATCACGCTTAATACGCATCATTTTATGGCTATCGTTATAGTCAACAGTAATTTCATCAACATACATATAACCCTTAGCTTGGCGAATACTTAAGTCAGTAATGCGTGACAAAGTGTGCTCAATAATTGCCTGAACTGCATGATCATTTAGCAAAATGCCACACTCACCTTCTTCGAAAATAGTGCCTTTGCGAACGTAGTTATTGTGGAAAGTCGCGACTGGATTTAATGATGGGTTTAATTCTTGGATAAAGTTTTGCACAGTTGCTGCAATTTTTTCGCCTTGACCTTCTTTTATAATCATACTGGCACGATCAAACTTTTTATCTAACGAAATAAATTGCAATTGTTCGATGCTGATAGAACCATAAGAAATATACTCTGTATCACCAAATGTCGTTTTAGAGAAAAATGATGAGTTGTCACGCTCACCTGCCTGACCAAACTGCTCAAAGTTGCCGTTGCCCAATTGATCTACAAAATCTTCTATAAGTAAAGGACTTGTCCTTTTACATTGACTTGAAGGGACAACATAACCACGAATAAGTCCTGTAATTGAAGCTAGAACTTTCTCTAAATTTTTATCTGCAGCAAAATGTAAGTCAAATGCTTGATCCTTAAAAAGGTGATGACGAATACAGTTTTGACTTATGTATAACGGTGTTTTTTTAAAATCAATATCGGTTGCCTCTTTTTTGTATTTGTAGCCCGTTTCATCCTTTATCTTTCCTGTTAAGTTTGTATAACCTCTAAGCTTTGGAAGAGTATGGTTGTCAACAGTCTTACCACTATCACCCGTTAATGTTGTTGGCCCATTCCAATTCACAACACCATGACCTATTGCTTTAATTTTGAAATCAACACTTTTAATTCCAGTTACTTTTTCCATGATTTATTCCTCATCTTCTGTTGTTTGATTAATTTGTTTAATTGACATTGCGCCTATAGGTTGTTTATCACATACAGCATAATAAACTGCATGTGGATGGCGCGCGCTTTCACCGCCCACTGCTAGCAAATCGTTGGTGGTATAACTTAAATAAATGGGTAACTCTGGGTCGCGAGCGTCATTAAGTAACGCATTATCATTATATGGCTTGATGCCACCCATAATGTTGTGGTGCTTTTTGAACATGTGCGAAAGCAAGTCTTTATCGCTTTGCTCAAAGCCTCGAATCGCATTGGTTGAATAGGTTAAATTATCAACATCAGTTTCATCATCGAGTGGTATTGTGTATGCATATTGTTCGAGGTATTGCTGTTCTGGTTGACTCAAATCAACAACGGCCATTTGCACAAAACGATTATCTCCACGCAGTGAGCCTTTGCTAATTTTACTGCGTTTCTTTTCTTTGCTCTTTTTAGGTGGAACAATAATGGGGTCAATAATCTTCGCTTTGATTTTTGTAACACTTGCTTTGAGTGCTGCTACTAAATCACTTTCGATATATTGTTTGGTAACCTCAAAACGGTGAAAATTTTTATAAAGTGCATAAATTTCAGGTAACTTGAACGCCTTACCATCTAATGAATTAGATAAATATTGATACCATTCACGCACAGATTTAAGTACATGTAACTTTGATAAGAAACGTGATGCTGGGCTATTACCTTTTGAGGCTGCAATGGATTCTGGCACTGCTAAGGTATAAATATTAACATCTTCGTTTTCACCAAATCGATCTAGTCGCCCTAACCGTTGTAGACAATCTTCAGCATTGGTTATTTCTGCGACCATGTAATCACAGCTGATATTTAATGACGCCTGAACAATAGGGCCGCTTCGTAGCACTTCAAATTTACGTGTACCACCACGTTTATATGATTCAAAAACTTCCTCGAACCATTTTTGCTTATCGCTTTTAATAAATTTAGAGTGTAACAATACTGCATTTTCATTATGCTGGTTATTGATAAAACCATTTTGTGCAGTGAGTGCCATATTGCTAATAACAAAGGTGCAGTCACTTTGCGGGGTAAATAATGGGTTGCTGTCATCAAGCTTGGTATCGTCAAATATTTTAAAATCGAGTTGGTACTGGCTTTGATTAAACGATGGCATTTCTATGATGTCATCGGGGTGAATACCAAGTAACTCTTCAACAAATACATAATGAGGAGTAGCAGACACTAATAAAGTATTAGCTTGCTGTTCTTTAATTTTTTTAGCCGTGATCAACTCTGCAAAAAGCAAGTTAAACGCGGGCATATTTACGTATTCATGGAACTCATCAAAAACAACGTGGTTATTTAAAAAATCGATGAGTGTATTAGCATTTGTGTGGCTAATTACGGAACCCAAAATTTGGTCTATCGTGGTAATCACAATATCACCAGAGAAGTTTTCACCTTCAGGGATCGGATTATCCCATTGGTTTTGAAATTTAAACTCACCTGTGTTTATTTCGATCGTACTATTAGGTAGATATTGTTCTGAGGTTAATTCATAAAACAAGCCTTGGCAGACTTGTACTCGTGGGCAGACCCAAATAATACGTTTTGCGCCTTGTAGCTTTGCCCACTCCAACGCTATTTTAGTCTTACCACAACCTGCAGCACCCGCTAATACTGCAACATTCTCAGCACTGGTTAACTGCTTCGCAATATAACTTTGCTTAATACTGCGCTTACTATTAGGATAAAACGCACTTAGACAAGTTTCAATATTTGAGGTAAGAGTAGAATCGACCTCTAGTAGCTCACTCACCTTTTCATCAAGGGTATGCTGTAATATAGCTTCGTGTAACTCTGCCGCACTCAAGGCTGAAATAATTCTGTCGGCAGTGATAACACATGTCCTTACAATATTATTTAACGCGTTTATTTTTACGTTACTACGATTTGCTGAAATAGTCTCTTCTAGTTCATACTCTTTGTAACTAGGCGTATAAAAAGAGCTTGAAATGGTAAACTCCTGCTCTGCAACTGCTTCATTATTGAAAGCTTTTCCCAAAGCTGAGATTGCTGCTGAGCGATACTTTTTGTCTATCCCCATGACTTGGCTTAATAAGGCTTGTGCTTGGCCTAAAATATCGTGCAGTAAAACACCTTTTTGATTAGCTATTAGCTTTTTTCCAATATCTTTATAAGTTGTAAAACTATCTTTATCTTTACGGTATGGCTTAGCATGATGCCAATAGATAGCATGTTTTATGGATTCTTTATTACTTAGGTTAATTGTTTTTAATTCAACACTGTCTAGAAGATGGTAAAGCAATAAAGACACTTCATTATGCCTAGGGTGCTTTTCAAAACTAAATTTAGCGTCATCGATATGCTGTCCATCTTCAGGCACATAGTTCTTCTTTTTAGGATTAGTAACCCATTCTTGAAATTTAGGATCTATTTTCCCTAAGTCATGAAGGCAACCTGCTATGAAATTCACAGCTGTAAATTGTGTGCTCTCAGGAAATAACTTTTTATGTAATTGCTCTGCAAAATATCCAACTGCAAACAAGTGTTCTGATAAGGGCTGCAATTTTGTATTGGCATAAAGCACACCTGTTTTTGGTTTATCGGTAATGACATCCATAATAACCTCTTTTGCTGTTGTATTAACAGGCACTACGCCCTGCTCATTAAATTTTGATTTTGACCCCACCACCCACAAAAACTGGCTACGTGAACGACTTCTGATCCAGTGGCAGCTTACGGCGGTGCTTTTGCTGGCGGTTTTGCGGAGCATTTTTTTAACGGTTAATAGGCCGTCTTCGGTGATCAGGGTTTGCCAGGTGTTGTCGCCTATGCGGTTGGCAAAGGCATCGAGTACGCGGCGGGTTTTCTTTAAGGCATTTTTTTCGCATTGCGATATAAAAGTGACCATCATGGCATTATGCCTTCTGCACTTTGACGCGCTAAAGCACGACCTACAATAAGGTTAAGCATGTTCATCAACTCCCAACTCATCTGCCAGAGCGATGCTTTTTACCGTATCGAACATAAAATCGAGTGCTTTATGATCGGTAAAGGCTTGTAGTATTTGTTGGCGAAATTCTTGCTCGGTGGCGTTTTCTTTGGCGCAAATAAATGCCCAAGGTAGTACTAATGCGTCTTTTATTAAGTCGGCAATGTCAAACACTAAAGCCCCGCGTCTGGTTTTTCCGTGCATAACGGCAAAACCATGAGGTATGCCTAACACCCACAAACAACTCGCGGCAAGACCATAAGCTAAGTAGTTGCCATGATTTAAAAAGTCATTGGCTAAGTCGGTACTTTGATGTTGTCGGGTAAAGTTTTCAGTATTCGTGCTATTTGCAGCAAATTTATAAAGTGCTTTAGTTAGTTGTGCTTCAGTGAGTAGTAAGTCGGATTGTTTTCTTGCGGCATCTGTTCGGGTATGGAATGTATCTAACGCGTTTTGTATCCGCTCGTTATTAAAGTCAAACCCTTCGTTTTTTAAGTCTCGATCTTTTTGCCACACTTTTTGTAAAAAGTTGATACGCGCTTGCTGAAACGTTTTTGCCGCTGCTAAACGCTTTTCATCATCAAACCAAAATTGCATCCAACCTTGTAAATATTCGGTAGGTCTGTATTCACTTTGTGGTGTCATCCATTCAATTTCACATCCCATATAAAGTGGCGTTGCTCCTCCGCCACTAAACCCAACTAATACACCTGCTTGGGCTAACATTCGCATAGCGGCTTGGGTTATTGATGTGCCATTCCCTAATAGAATAACGGTAGTATTGGCGATAGGAATATTAAAATAAAGATTCTCTTTACTACTTTCAGTCAAGTAAAGCACGCGGCCATCTTTTTGCATTACCCGGCAATATTCCAAATAATAAATATTCGCTCGCTTTGAATGTAAAATTGCCTTTAAATCTGATGGGCTAAAGTTTTCCATGCCAATTCCTATTTTTTGAGTTTACTCACTTTAAGGCTGCTTAAACATTTCAACAACACTGTACATTTATCACCTGCTGATCTTTTACGCATGTTTTAAATCACCATGCCATATAGGGTTTTAGTGCCTCTAAACATTCTGGGCTGAGTATAATTTGCTGGGCTTCGGGTTTGGCTTGGTAGCTGTCTAGGTGTAATTGCTTTAACAAGTAGAGTAATAATGCGGCGCGTACGTTTATTGTACGTTGGTAACGGCCATTTGGCTGCTTGCTCATTTGGTGATCAAGCGCAATAATGTGGGCTCGCTCTGGGGTTAAACGTGGATCAGGTTCAATAACAACGTCTAATTGTGTTTGCCATAATGTGTCGTGACTTTGGTCATATTCGGCATTACCTTCAAATTCATATTCGCCATTAAAACGGGTCAGTACAAAGTCTCTGAAGTCGCGATTTTTCTCGCAATAGGCGCGTACATGCCAGCGCATACCATCAAACACTAGATTATGCGGGCTTATTATGCGTGATTCAAAATCAGTGCTCGATACCGATGCGTAACCTACATCCACTCTTAATTGGCTATTAAGTGCTTGTAATACACCCCGTACTTTTTTAGGGGCAATATCAGCAAGTGGTGAATTGAGCCAAGTGAACTGCTGCAAACTGACCGTATCTTCACTTTGCTTAGCGATTTTTAAGTATGCACTTAGGTCTAACTCATTTAAGCAAGGGTTAAAATATTCAGTCGCTTGATAACCTTTAAGCGAACTATTGTAGCGTAAGAAATCGGGGTGAAACCTAACGTAATCTTGAATGATGTTAGAAGCACTTGAACGACTAATAGCAAAATGTTTTTGCAAGTGGTTGGTCGTTAACCGCCCTTCCCAATGTACGATTAGTTCAATAAAGTGAAAACGACGTTGGCAAATATAATCAAATTGTGGGGTCATGCATTCCCTGCACTATTATTTTTATTGTTGTTAACATAAGTTATCAGAAAAACTATTGTTTACAAGCAGAATTCCTTTTCTGCGTGAATGGTTTGTTTTAGATCAAAAATTAAACATACTTTCGAGCGCGGCTTGAAAAGATGCTGGCATATGGCGTTTGTCTAAAATCCGATCGTTTAGCTCTTCTTTGAGTAATTTTACGGTTGTGCAATAGCCTAAGCGCTCTGCAATTTCATCACATTCATTATTTAAAGCTGCTATATGATTTGCAAAGTTTTCTTTGATCTGTGCTTTACTACGGCCGTTAAACTTGCGCCATACCAGTGTATGTTCATCGTTGCCTTGTTTTTGCCTGCGATGAAGCGCATTTAACTCAGCTATTTTATTTTGCAGTAACGGTACTAGGTTTGCTTTGGTTTCTTCGTCAAAGTCTACATCGTCGTCAAAATGCGTTATATAAAGCTGCAATAAGGTAAAGCCGTCTTTTGCTTTGCGTGCTTCGCCGAGTTGTTGCATTAACTGGTGTTTTTCAGCTTTTTTTGCTGGATCTGGCTCTTTATCGGGGTGCAATTTTGACGCTAAACGTTTATACATTTTGTTTAATTGCGAACTCTTAAAGAGTTTTTCTAATTTTGAGTTTGTCTTTTGTTGTTTAATTTCATCACGATCAAAATGTTCATATTGGTCAAAAAAGTCATCCCAATCTTCATCATCGCTATACGCATCGCCGGCATTAAACGCTTCATCAGTGCTGTTCGGCTCATGCTCTGCGTTATCACCCAAGCCTTGTTCATCTAAGTGTTGATAAAGCAGTTTAGGATCAAGCGTAATTTCCTTTAATTGTTCATCGGTTAATTCTAAACCAGGAAAATCTTGCTGTAGCATGGCCCTGAACATATTCAACTCAGATGCGGGAATCTCGTTTACCGCGGCTTGGTTGTGCTTATCCAGCTGTGAGCGAAATGTATGTGATATTGCAGCCATATCTAAGTCACCTGTAAACGGGTGATTTGATAGATAATCTAAATCTGCATTTATCCAATCCACCAATTCACTTCGCTGCTCAACAGTTAAGCTCTTACGTGGAATAAATTGACTTAAATGAATAACTTGCTGTGCAATCATCTGTGCTTGATACTGCTCATGCGGCTCTACTTGTTCTTTGAACTGAGTAAATAAACCTTGCTTTTTAGTATCAAAATTAGCGTTGCGCTTAGTGTGTTTTTCTATGCGTTGCCATAATAGTTCTAACTCAGAGCTTGGCTTTGCTGTGGTTGATTGTTTTACATTTTGTAAAAAAGTAGTGTTTGCTTTCATAGCGGCTCATTTATGCAAATATATACTGACATACTAACATTTTATCCTGGCACTAAAAAAGACGCCTTGACTGATTGTGCTCACAGCTGCGCGGGCGTTTCTGCTATTCCTTGTATATCGGCTTGTAAAATAAATACAGCGCCGCTGTAGGGATATTGTGTTAGTACCTCAGGTTCAAGACCAATGCGGGCGGAGGTAACGGCGATGGTTGTTAGATCATCGCCAAAAAAAGTGAGGCTGGTGATCCTAGGTGCGGGGAGTCGATAAAAATGCACAAGAGTGCCATTTTCACAAAAACGATAAAGGCCATGACCATTCCATGACGCGACCCATAAGTGATTGTCGTTATCGACTGTCATGCCATCGGGAAAACCCATTGTCTGGTCAAATTTTACGAATACGCGTTTGTTGCTAAGCTCACCTTGGGCATTTAAATCAAATTGATAAATAGTCTGAGTTGAGGATTCTGTTGAATAAAGTGTGCGACCATCTTTACTAATTGCAGGGCCATTACTGATCACATAATTGCTATCAACTTTTTGCAAGCTTTTACCATTGCCAAGTCGATACAATGAACCCAAGTTTTGTTGCTCAAGCTTATCCATAGTGCCAAAAAACAAATTGCCGTTGCGATCAGTTTTGGCGTCATTTAAACGATTGCCTTCGGGCTCATTTAGTTGGCAATACAGCGATGTTCTTTGCAGGGTGTTGCTGTCGAGGTAGTAAATGGCATTTTCAAACCCAGCGATAAGCTGTTGATCGTGGCTTTCCATCAGCCAACAGATAGACTCAGGCATTTGCACAGTGTGTAATATTTGCTGTGTGCAATCAAAGCGATACAGAACTTTGCTTAAAATATCAACCCAAAACAAGCAGTTAAAAGTACGACTGAAATAAGGGCCTTCGCCAAGTAAGCATTGGCAAGGGATGATCATTTTTATTGCGCTAATTGCCATAAACACCTAATTTAAAGCTAACCTAATTTAAAACCATATTGGAGGCTAACATATTAACGGTGAATAAAAATAAGCGCTAGGCCTGAAAAACTCGCGACCAAGATAATTAATCTGCGAGTGGCTTTTTCGTTGATGCTATTATTAACAAAGTACGACGCTCCCCAACCAATTAATATTGCAGGTAAGCATTTTAAAAATAACACAATATCCTTCATATCAGCGGAGCCTGTTACTAATAAAGCAATAATGCCAAATAGATTGATAAACACGAAAAAGATACTCAGGTTTGCTTTAATTTTGTCTTTATTTTGTGCTTGATAAAGCAGTCCCATCGGCGCGCCGCCCGCTGAGGTAGTAGTGCCAATAAAGCCTGATGCAATAGACGCAACAAGGTTTGATAGCATCGTTAATTTAGGTGACCAACCCGTTAAAGACAGGCCTACAGCAAGTAATAAACAACTACCTAATAACAACCGATATTGCTCAGAGTCCACATACACCATAACAGCAGCTGCGCTAAGCACGCCTATTGCCCCACCAAAAATAGAATAGCCGGTTTGTTTGATATCGATCGCGCCACGGTGTTTCACGGTTAATAGTGCGGTGATCAACAGGGCATTGAGGATCATCGGTGCGGGCACGAGTTCTGGCATCAACCAGTATAGAATCGGCACGCACAGTAAGCCTAGTCCAAAGCCAATCACGCACTGTAAACATGCTCCTATGATCAATATAAAATAAACGAGTACAATATCGGGCAACGCATTTCTACCTTTTAAGCTGGTTTTGACTAATATACAGCCAATAGTATTCTAATATTATAATATCATTAGTGTTAGGTAAATTTTTTTATTCCTGTTAGGTCCAACCGGCGTCAATAACGAGCGATTGTGCGGTCATCATTTTACTGTCATCGGCAGCTAAAAATAATGCCGCATTGACAATATCATCAGCTTGTAATGTTTCATTGATACATTGATTATGCCTAACATTTTCAATCATTTCTGGTGTTAACCAATGCGTAATTTGCCGTTCAGTCATCACCCAGCCAGGTACTAAGGTGTTAATACGAATATTATCTTTACCATATGTTGCAGCTAATGAGCGTGTTAACCCTTCAATGCCCGCTTTTGCCGTGGTGTAAGCAGGCATGCCAGTTTGCTTAATACGCCAACTCACTGAGCCCATGTTTATGATGCTACCACCGCCAATGCGCTGCATTTGCGGGGCAACTGCTTGCGCTGAAAAAAAACAAGGACGTAAATTAACCGCTAATTTATCGTCCCAGTATTCAACACTCATACTATCAGCAACATGACGCGTATCGTCAGCAGCATTGTTGATCAACACACTGATCTCACCTTGTGTTTTACCGGTCGTTTCAATGGCTGCTTTTAATTGCTCAATGTCACGAAGATCACAGTAAATATACTGTGGATCAAAGCGATATTGCCCAGCTAATTGCTGGCATAATTGCTCACCTTGCTGTTTGGCAATATCAATAAAAGTCACTTTCGCATGCTGCTCGCAAAAGCGTTTTACCATGACTTCACCAATGCCCGTTGCACCGCCGGTAATAAAAACACTTTTACCAGCGAGACTTGGATAACGTGTTGTGTGTGATGTTGAGACTGGCATGATTTCCTTAAGTATTAAGATAATTCATTAACAAAACATGGTTATTTCGCTGCGTTTTGTGACTCTTTTTCAGCAATTTCTTTTTCAATGAATGACATAGCTTCATCAATCATGTACGTCATCATATTTTTAGCACGCTCAGGCTCACCATTTAAAATTGCTTGGTACACTTTAAAGTGTTCATCCGCAATGGCTTTTTTACTGCCCTTGGCCGGTGTAGTATGTTGAATACTGACATTTAATGCGGTACGAATAAAATCACGTAACTGGAAGAAAAAGCGATTACCACTGGCAAATAATATAGCAGTATGAAAAGACAAATCAGCTTCGTGAATTTCGCCATCAGGTGCATCAGCAGCAGCTTGCATATTTTCAAGCGCAACGGCAATTTCGGCAATCGCCGCTTGGTCACCGCGTCTTGCTGCAAGTGCCGCCGCTTGTGGCTCAATGGCTAAACGTACTTGCAAAAATTCTTTTAATACATACAGTGATGGGCTGCTTTCAAGTAACCATTTTAAAACACTTGTATCATATAAATTCCATGTATTTGCAGGCTCCACACGAATGCCTTGACGTGGTCGTGATGATATAAGTCCCTTTGCTGCAAGCATTTTTACAGCTTCACGAATAGCAGTACGACTAATGCCATACTCTTCACATAATTTTGCTTCAGTAGGTAAACCTGATTCCGCTGTGTAATGGCCATTAATAATGGCTTTACCTAGCTCATTGGTTACCTGTTGTGACAAATTTAAATTTTCAATGCGTGCCATAAACAAACAGTTCCTTTAAAAATACTTATTGTATGATACTACTATAATTTTCCTGCGTCATCTTACAAATCACTTACCAAGATTAATGTAGGGTCATTTTCGTTCATAAAGTTCTTTAACTTATAACAACACTATTTTTAACAAATATCTTTCATTTAACTTATTTGTATTATAATATTTTTATTACACACAAATTTACCGAAGTCGATTTCGGGCTTAAATGGAATCAAAGATGATCGAATTAAGTACACTAGACTGGCTGGTGCTGGCAGGATTTTTTGTCTTGTTGTTAGCCGTTGTCGTCGTCTCAATGAGGCAAAAAGAAGAAGATACTACAGATTATTTTTTAGCGGGTCGTAATGCTAGTTGGTTAGTGATTGGGGCGTCAATATTTGCCTCCAACATTGGCTCTGAGCATTTAGTTGGTTTATCCGGCGCGGGTGCACAATCAGGTATGGCGTTAGCGCACTGGGAAATGCAATCGTGGATAATATTATTACTTGGTTGGGTTTTCGTACCATTTTATTGGAGTAGTAAAGTTTATACCATGCCGGAGTTTTTAGAGCGCCGCTTTAACTCCAAATCGCGTACTTTCTTGTCGGTTATTTCCCTGATCAGTTATGTACTCACTAAGGTCGCGGTTACCGTTTATGCTGGGGGGATTGCCTTTAAAACAATCCTAGGTATCGAGAGCATTTGGGGCATTGATTTTTTCTGGATCTCCGCCATTGCCTTAGTGGTGATCACGGGTATCTATACCGTACTTGGTGGCATGAAAGCGATAATGTGGACATCAGTATTACAAACGCCAGTGCTGATCATCGGCTCTGTGGTTATCTTAGTCGTTGGTTTAGATAAAGTCGGTGGCTGGTCAGAAGTTGAGCGTTTAAATGATGTAAATATGCATTTAATTCGCAGCGCCTCTGATACAGAGTTTCCATGGCCGGGTATCATTTTTGGTTCATTTATTATTGGTTTTTGGTACTGGTGTACTGACCAATATATTGTACAACGAGTACTGTCAGCGAAAGGCATTAAAGAAGCGCGTCGCGGTACTATGTTTGCAGGTTACTTAAAGTTACTGCCTATTTTTATCTTTTTAGTACCAGGGATGATCGCTTACGCATTAAAAGCAAAAGGCATTATTAGCTATGACAGCGCCGATCAGGCATTCCCAACATTAGTTGCCGAGCTGCTCCCTTCTGGCGTTAAAGGCATTGTAATTGGTGGTCTTGTTGCCGCATTAATGAGCTCGTTAGCCTCGTTATTTAATTCGTCAGCCACCTTATTTACTATCGATTTTTATAAGAAGTTTAAACCTGAATCAAGCGAAAAGCACTTGTTAAAAGTGGGCCGCTTAGCAACCGTCGCCATTGTTATTTTAGGTTTATTGTGGATACCTATTATGAGCTTGATTGCAGACGTACTGTATGAATACCTGCAAAGCGTGCAATCACTGATTGCCCCTGGTATTGCTGCCGTATTCTTACTAGGTTTATGCAGTAAACGTATCACCCCTGCTGCTGGTTTTGCTGGCTTAGTGTCTGGCTTTGTACTGGGTATGATCCGCTTAGTGTTACTGCCATTTAAAGATAGTTTAGCTGGTTCGCCATTGGCATGGATCACCGATATGAACTGGTTGTACTACTGTATTTTACTGTTTGTAGTGGTTGTGGTGCTGATGATAGTAGTGAGTATTTTCACTAAACCTGCCAGTGATGAACAGCTCAAAGGCTTAACTTTCTCAAGCCTTGATAAAGCAACATTAAAAGAAGTCGCTGCTGGCTTAGATAAATGGGATTACATTCATACCGCTGGGATCATTGGTATCACTGCGTTTATTTACTACCGTTTCTGGTAAAAATTAATTGTTCCCACGTTTATGGGGGGTGCTATCACCCCCCTTTTTTTGCACACAGATAAAGACACTCATTAATCAGGCTATTTAGCTTCCTCTTGTATTGTTAGCCTCGATGCCGATTGATGAATAATCAAATAAGAGGTAATGATGAACACACTGCTTAAAATTGCATCTATAAGTTCTCTGATATTACTCAGTAGTTGCTCAACTAAAACACCCCAAACCAGCGTACATGCTCGCTATGTACCAGAGCGTATGGACGACTTTGCGTTTGAAAATGACAAGGTTGCCTTTCGTGTTTATGGCCCAGCTTTAACAGACTCCGCTGAAAACAATGGTACGGACTGTTGGTTAAAACGGGTTGATTACCCGATTGTTGATAAGTGGTATAAAGGCCATGAGCAAGGTATTTCGTATCATGAAGATCATGGCGAAGGGTATGACCCATATCACGTAGGTACTTCCCTTGGTTGTGGCTCAATAGCGCTTTGGGATACTGAGGCAAAAACCACAGATAAACTTATTCAGCCAAATGTCTACACGGACTATACAATAATAGAAAAGTCCGCCGATAAAGTGGTTTTTGAATTAACTTATCATTACAGCACTAAGAATATTGATGAGATCAAACGCATCACCCTTGAAAAAGGCAATCAGTTTTATAAAGCCCAAAGCCAATTTAGCCAAAATGGCCAACCGATTCAGTTAGACGTTGCGGTGGGAGTTACCACTCATGATGGCAAAGCTGTTGCAAAAGTTAATTCAGAAGGCGACACCATCACAACCTGGGAGGCCATTGATGATAGTCAAGTAGGCACTGCTGTCGCATTACCAAAATTCACCCATACCCAGTATATATTGCAACAAACTGAGCAAAAAGATAGAAGCCATGCATTACTTATTGCACAAACCGATAAGCAAGGTCAAATCACCTATTATGTAGGCTCTGCGTGGTCAAAAGCTGGTAATATAACCAGTTTTCCAGCATGGCAAACGTATGCTGATAACTACTTAGCAAAGGCTGACACTGCAAAAATAACTGCTGATTCAGTAAAATCACTAACAAAAAAAGTGGCGGATTGGCAGATAGATCATCATGAGCAGCAAGGTAATTACCGTGCAATTCCACGTAATCCACCTGATTGGATGAACCGTGAGCGCTATCACGATTTAGAATGGCACCATGGGGCACTTTATACGGGTATGAATGAATGGCGTAAAATCGCTGATGATCCTAAATATACCAATTGGTTAAAAGCCATTGGTGAGCGTAATGAGTGGACTTTACATCAGCGCCCATACCATGCGGACGACCACACTGTTGGCCAATTTTATTTATCATTTTATGAAGACTTTCACCAACCAGAAATGCTTGAACCGACGCGTAAGCAATTTGATTGGATTTTGGCTAATCCAAAAACCGGCACCCTTGATTGGTTAGCAGAAAGCACCCATGCTCATGACCGCTGGGGCTGGTGTGACGCGTTATTTATGGCACCACCGGTATGGGCACGGTTAGCAAAAATTACCGGTGAAGAAAAGTATTTAGACTTTATTCACCAAGAGTATAAAGTAACATACGACTTATTATGGAGTGAAAAAGATCACCTGTTTTGGCGTGATTCAAGCTACTTTACGCAAAACGAGCAAAACGGCCAAGATGTATTTTGGGCACGTGGCAATGGTTGGGTATTTGGTGGTCTTGCATTAATGATCCCAGATTTGCCGGTCACTTGGGAGCAACGTGATTTCTACATTGACCTTTATCAAAAAATGGCCGCACGCTTAATCGAAATTCAACGCGATGATGGCACGTGGTCAATGGGATTATTAGGCGGAACAGAAGGTTACCCAATAAAAGAAACCAGCGGTACGTCATTTTATACGTATGGTATTGCATGGGGTATCAACCAAGGTTACTTAGATAAAGTCACTTACCGTCCAGCGTTAATGAAAGCATGGCGCGCCCTGCAAAAATCCGTAACCGATGAAGGCATGCTTGGCTTTGTACAACCTGTGGGGGCAGCGCCTGGGGATTCATTCCCTGATTACACTGAAGTTTACGGTGTTGGCGCATTTTTAGCCGCAGGCACAGAAGTATATAAATTATTAGAAAGTGAAGAAGCTAAAAAAAACTCGCAAATAACCCCGTAAAAACCTTAATGCATAACGCGGGCTGGTGTTGGTTCCAAGACCCCCGCGCTATTATCCAAGACGGAAAACTTGTTATTGGCAGTGTTGCCGGTAACGGGATTGGCGATGCCGCTGTTGGTGTATATGACCTCGACAATCAGCAACTTTTAGGGCGCACCACGTTAAAAGCTGATTTTGATCATGACGATCATAACTCACCGGTTTTTTATACCCGCCCAGATGGCAGTCTATTAACTGTGTATGCCCGCCATAATAGTGAAAAAGTGCATTATTACCGTATTTCAACGTCATCCGATTTTTTAAATTGGGGTGAAGAGAAAACCATACAAAGCCCCGCCAATGTGACTTACATGAACTTGTATGACCTTTCAGGTGAAAAAACACTGTATAACCTTTATCGTGGTATTGATTGGAACCCGACTTATGTAACGTCTAAAGATGATGGTGCCACGTGGAGCAATGAGCACGTTCATTTAATTCAAAATGAAGTGCCGGGTGTGCAACGACCGTATGCTCGCTATGCCGGAAATGGCAAAGACACCATTGGCTTATCGTTTACCGACGCCCACCCGCGTGATTTTGGTAACAGCATTTATTACGCTGAGTTTCGTGATGGTAATTTTTATAACGTTGATGGCAGCTTTATTAAAAACTTAAAAAAAGACGGCCCACTTAAACCATCTCAAGCGCAAAAGCTGTTTCAAGGTGGCGGCGGTGATTTTCGTGGCCATGACTTAAGTGTCGAAAAAAGTGCATGGACCAGCTCTGTCTCATTTGATGATAAAGGCTATCCACATATCGCTTACACGTATTACCTAAGTAACCAAGATCAGCGTTATCGCTTAGCGTCATGGGATGGCAATAAATGGCACGACCGTGAAGTAGCTTTCGCTGGGAGCCGTTTATACGACCGTGAAGCAAGTTATACAGGCCTTATAACTGTTGATCCGAGTGATCCAACTCATCTCGTTATTTCAAGCAATGTTAATCCGACTACTGGTAACTCGCTAGCTATGCCACATCAAATATTTAGCGCACACGTTGCGCTGGATGATGATACACAAAGTATCCAGTGGCAGCAGTTAACACATGATAAAAATAATGAAAATTTACGCCCTATGATTGTCAATTCCGACAAGCATAAAGTCATTATGTGGTTGCAAGGACAATATAATAGTTGGACAGACTATTATTTAGATGCAGTGGGGATTATTGTTGAGTAATAGCCTCTTAACTTATTGATTTAAAAGGGAGCTAAGGCTCCCATTTTTAATTGTGTTAGTCTGCTTTATTAGGTGATAAAACCGGAAAGCCATTTTCATCCCACTTTATAATACGCGCTCGCGCATGGCGGTTTGGATCTGTTAATGGTGTACCCTGTAGCTCTTTATAATCACGGCTGTGGTAAATCAATAAATCGGTGACGCCATCCTCTGCTTTTACAAAGCTACTGTGACCAGGGCCAAAACGCCCTGCTGCTTCATTGCTGGCAAAAATCGGCTGCTGCTTTTTATGCCAGCTTGCAGGGTCGAGTAAATCGGCATCAGCATCGGCCCATAATAAACCCATCGCATAACGATGATCGGTCGCACTGGCAGAATACGTAAGTAGCACTTTTCCTGCACGGATCATTACCGCAGCGCCTTCGTTGACCTTATAGCCTTGTACTTCCCAATCTAGAGTCGGCTCTGTTATAGCAACAATCGGCTGTTTAATCGAAGTGGGTGAATCCATTTCGGCAATCCACAATGCAGAGTTATAGGTTGCAGGCTGATTTTGCTGTGCCCAGACTAAGTAACGTTTGCCTTGATGGCTAAATGTTGTGGCATCCAATGAAAAGCTATCGAGATGAGTTTTTAACTGCCCCATTTCTTGCCAATTACCTTGCATTGGATTTTCACTGTCATTTTTAAGTACATACATGCGAATACTAAACGGCTTTTCAATATCACCCGCCGCAAAATGAATATACCAACTGCCATCGACTTTATGCAGCTCTGGCGCCCAAATATTGGTACTCATCGGGCCTGTGGCATTTTTTTGCCAAATCACTTTTGGCTCAGCTAGTTTCAAATCATTAAGTCGACACGCTTGGCGTAGCTCTATTTCGTCAAACTTAGGAGAGGTGCCAATAAAGGTATAACAACCCGTTTTTTCATCGCGTACTAGCCAAGGATCGGCACGTTGCAATACAATTGGATTGTCGATTGGTGCTACACTGGTGCTGCTGTTAGCATCTGCATAACTAAAGATTGGCATGGCAAGTAACATACTCATAATGGCTAATAGAGCGCATTTTTTTAGCATAATTTTTATCCTGTTATTTGTCTTGTTTTCATTGTTAATATTGTATTACATATATTATAGTAGCTGAAAAAGTGTAATGATTAAAATAAAAAAGGTAAGCAACTATGAAACACGCAAAAAAACTCACTCAAGCTTGTAAATTGCTCGGTGCAAGTACATTACTTTGCTTAGCAAGTAACGCCATGGCTAAACAGGTTGAAGTACACGACCCAGTTATGACCAAAGAAGGTGACACTTATTATGTCTTTAGCACGGGTATGGGCATCACTTATTACGGATCCAAAGACCTGAAAAATTGGCAGCTTACTGGTCGTGTATTTAAAGATGAGCCAAGCTGGGCAAAACGCATTGCCAGTGACTTTGGTGGTCACCTTTGGGCGCCCGATATCTATCAAAAAGATGGCAAGTTTTATCTGTATTATTCTGTTTCTGCGTTTGGCAAAAATACCTCTGCAATTGGTGTTACCGTAAACGAAACCCTAGACCCTAAATCACCAGATTATAAATGGATAGATCACGGTATAGTTATTCAGTCTGTGCCTGAGCGCGATGATTGGAATGCGATTGACCCTGCAATTGTTGAAGATGACAATGGCACGCCATGGATGAGTTTTGGTTCGTTCTGGGGCGGTCTTAAGTTAGTTAAACTTGATGATGACATGGTACGACTTGCCCAGCCGCAAGAATGGCATAGCATTTCAGCACGCCCTAACACCGAACACGGCCCTGTAGAAGCGCCGTATATCTTTAAAAAGAATGGTTATTACTATTTATTTGTGTCGTTTGATAAATGCTGCCAAGGGTTAGACAGTACTTACAATGTTCGTGTAGGACGCAGTAAGAATGTGGAAGGCCCATACTTTGATAAAGAAGGTCGCGACTTAAATAATGGCGGTGGTTCACTGGTGATCGAAGGGAATAAAGACTGGGTAGCACTTGGCCATAATGCCGCTTATACCTTTGACGGTAAAGATTACTTAGTACTGCATGCTTATGAGTCAGCAGATAATGGCTTACAAAAGCTGCGCATTTTACCTATGACATGGGACGATAACTGGCCTGTGGTTGATAGCAACGATCTAAATAAGCGCACCACTAAGCTGATTGAAAAGTAACCTCACAGTGTTAGTAACTAAACTAAAAAACCTGCATTTTTTGCAGGTTTTTTGTTTTGATATATTACATTCTTAACACAAAAATTACTACTCTAGCACCGCTATTACTCGCTAAAATCAATAAGTTTAATATCCATAAAAATCAGCTGTTCGCTACTGGTCGCTAAAGACTCATTAAGTGCCACACTGTAAATATCGTAGGCAAGATGAGGTAGAATTAATAACTCATAACGGCTGCCCTTTGGCATCAGCATTAACGCCTCTTGCAAACCTTCGATCGCTTCTGCTATCTCATACTCGGCCAATTGCTCGATTTGTCGCGTGTCATAAAGTACATGACCTGTTGCTGTCATTACGCGCTGCTGCACCTTAACGGTTGCATCCCATGAGGGAGTTTCGCCACTGCCGGGTTCAATTATGCGATACATTAAGCCAGAACTTGTTACATGCACACCCGGCTGTGTTATGTATTGCTCTGCGAGCGGGTAACGCCGCGTACTTACTTTAGAGTGCGTACCCTCACAATGGTGTAAATTCATACTCACCCTGCTAATTGTTATTGATCAGACGAATGCCGTAAATACCGCCAGCAATAGATCCTTGCGCTGCGCTAAAACGCAATGTCAATGACGCTGCTTGTTGCATCGCATCGGTTAACGGGTAATCAATGCTGTAAAACTCTTCATCAGTTTGTTTAGCCGGTAAGCTGACTTGTGCTAGCGTCTCGCCGTTAATGGTAATGGTAAACTTGCGACCCACATCCGCATTAAAGTAACGAATACGCAGTGCCACAGCTTGCTGTGCTGGGTTAGCTAATTGGTATTCAAACCAACCCGTTGCATCACGCCAATGATGGCCATTATTAACCCCGGCGCGGGTATTTTCACCTTTAAAGTCATGCTCGACTTCAGGCTGTTGCTCACCCGGTGTAATTTGGTCAACAGTCAATAGTCGTAACTGCTCTTTTGCTTGCTCTGCTGCTTTTGAATCTTTCACAAATTGCGTAAACTCAGCTTCACTTTGCTGCGGCCAATAAACTTGGTAGCGACTATCATGCAACCTAAAGAACGGAATGAGCTGGGTGGTTTGCGTACTCCCTATGCCCTGCTGAGCAATTGCGACATTTTTATCTGTGGTAAATGCCAGCTCTGCACTTGGTGTGCGCTTCAAATCAGCAAGGAATTGTGCTGGTTCACTGAGCATGATAGGCAGTGCTTCAGGTGGACAGGTAGGCCCTGCGGCAATATGACCCATGCGACTGTTATCTGCTACAAAGTTTAACTGCTCGTTTTTAAATGCCTGTACTTTGGTGGCCATCACTACCGGGCCATACAGCACAGCGTAATAATCTTGGCCATCAGGCAATTGCTCTGTGGATAATGTTGGCGCTAAGGTAAAAGTTAACTTATCGCCATCCTGCCAGTTATGTTTGACTGTGTAATAACCCTGCGCTGCAGTGGCGTTTATAGCGTTGCCATTGAGCTGAAATTGTAATTCATCGTTAACCCAACTTGGTTTACGAATATGCAACTGCGCGGTTGCATTGTAGTTTTTATCTAATGTGTTAATAACCAGCGTAATATTATTAGCATCAGGAAAATGGCTTTGCTGGGTTACTTTTAACCCTTGCTGATGCCAATTAAGCGTACTGGGGATAAATAAGTTTACCCATAAGTTATCATCATGTTTGCTGTAAATTAGCTCACCGTATTTACTGTGGTTTTCAATGCCAGAGCCGACACAACACCACATAGAATCTTGCACCGATGAATAGGTACGGTAGTGGCCTGGTCGCATTGAGGTAAAATAAACTAAACCACCATGCTCAGGGTGTTGCGACGATAAAATATGGTTATACGTTGCCCGCTCGTAGTAATCTAAATAACGGGTATCCGCGGTTTTGAGAAACAACAGTTTACTGAGTTTCATCATGTTGTAAGTGTTACAGGTTTCAGGGCCTTCAACGTCTTCAACCATCGGGGTAAAATCGTTTTTATCGTGAAAATGCTCACGCACACTGTTACCACCAATAGCCACTGAGCGCTCTTTAGTCACTGTTTGCCAAAAATAATCAGCGCCTTGTTGCCACGCCTCATCATCACTGGCATCCGCTACTTTTAACATACCAATAATTTTTGGAATTTGCGTATTCGCGTGTAAACCGGTCAGCTTGTCTTGTTTTTCTAAAAGGGGATCAATAATGCTGTTATGGGTAAATTGCTGCGCCAGTTTTAAATAACGTTTATCGCTACTTATCGTTGCCATATCGGCAAACACCGCATTTAAACCGCCATATTCTGAATACAGCATCTGTTGAATTTGCTGATCAGTTAACTTAGCGGTTAAGTTTAGAAACCATTCACCCAATGTCAATAACATGGTTTTTGCTTGCTCACTGCCTGCAATCAAATACGCATCACGCAAGCCGTGGAACGTTTTATCTATATTATAAAGTGGCACCCAACGATCATTTAAACTAAATAAATCGGCTTTAATATTACCATCATGAATTTCTTGCCACATTGCTTGGCCATCAGGAATACCGCCTAAATAGCCATTATTTGCTTGCTGGGCTCGTTGCAATTCATTCAGCATATACTGCAAACGGCGCTTTAATTCTTCATCGCCCGTGGCTGCCCAAGCAAGGCTTAGCGCTGATAAGTAATGCCCACCAATATGACCATCAAGGCCGGTGTTTTCCCAATTACCATAAGACGAAGCCTTGGGCTCGATACCTGCTTCTCGTAAGTAAGGAGCTAATAACTGATCAGGATGTAATGCTAACAAATAACGCACGTTAGTTTGTTGCGCGTGTAAAAAAGGACCTGCACTTAAACTTACTTGATTAAGTGCAAAGAGCTGTTGTTGGCTGCTTTTGTCAGTTTGTTCAGCATGTGTAACTTCACCCGCTGCATTTTGAGTTTGCTCGCTACACGCAGTTAACATCACTAAAATAGCAGAGGCACTTGCTAATTGACGCAAGCCTCCTTTGATTGCTACAAACATATCCAAAATCCTTATAATTATTTATTATTTTAATAGCGTTACTTAGGTAAGCTTTGCTTGCTTACCATCTCGGTATAGTACTGATCGGTAATTTTATATTTCTTCAAAATAAAACCGAGTAATGCGTGGAAAACCCCAGGGATAACCGTGAGCATTAAAGCCAGACCCATTAGCGTAAATTCAGATTGCTCAACATTTGGTTTGTATTCAAAAAACGCCAGTAATAGACCGCCCGCTAAACCCGCTAAACCACCACCGGCTTTTTGGCAAAATGAGATACCACCAAACGATAAACCAGACGCACGCACACCATCTTTAATTTCACCGTAATCAACCGCTTCAGCAATCGCAGACCAAAATACAGGCGCATGTAAATCAACCACAAAAGAAAGGATTATGTATAATACAAAAGCAAGGTACACATCCCCTGGTTGCACAGCAAAATACATCACGACAGAAATGAGTAACACAGCGATTTGTGACTGGCGGAATAGCTTCATTTTACAATAACGCTGGGTGATCCAGGTACTGGCGACCATTGACACAATTGATGCGGCAATACCGGCACTGGTAAAGGCCCCAGCTAAATCAGGTACCCCCAGATAATAAGTCGCATAATACATGGCGACACTACCGCGAATTGCATAACCTAACGTGCCAAGCACACAGGCTGCACACAATAATAACCACTGATCATTTTTCAGAAGTGCTTTAAATTGGGTTGCGATACTTTCGGTTTGCGGCTCGTGGGTAATTCGTTCGCGCGTGGTAAAAAAGCAAAATAAGAACAATGCGACGCCGCAAGTCGATACTAAAATCATTGCCAGTTTATAACCATGGGCAATATCACCACCGCCCCACATTGATGCCAATAAAGGCACAGAAAATACGATAATAACATTGGCTATTTTTGCAAAGAACATCCGATAACCATTAGCCGATAAACGCTCTTTTGGATCTGCGGTTAATACACCAATGTAGGAAATATAAGGAATAGCCACACCGGTAAACATCAAGGTGGCAAATAAATAAGTAAGGTAAGCCCATACCAACTTCATGTTGTAATCAAAATCAGGAGTGGTGAAGAGCAGAACAATCGAGATACCATAAGGCACTGATAAGAATAAGAACCAATGGCGGAACTGGCCCCAGCGAGTTTTTACTTTGTCGGTAATAACGCCCATAAGTGGGTCAGTAAACGCATCAACAAAACGCGCCACTAAAAATAGGATACCCATATCAACAGGGTCAAGACCATAAATGTCGGTGTAGAAAAACGACATAAAATAAAATAATGCAGCAACCATCACATTGACTGCCATATCACCGGCACCAAAACCGACTTTTTCTACAACTGATAACTTTTGATTTTCCATACAACTACCTGATTTTTAAAATACGTTGTACCTTAATACTTCATATTTAAAAGAATAAAGGTCACCTATTCTTTGTTTTATCACACTGATGACCATTGTATTGCTTATTATTGTAAATTTAATGCTAACCTCATTGATAGTATTATCATACTATTTGTAACGCAACCACTTTCGGTTAGACAAAGGTCATATTCTAGAAAATAAAAAGCCTCGGGTAGTCCGAGGCTTTTAAGTTTAAACAACGATTAGAAAGAGTAACGTACACCTAATGCAAATGTGCGACTATATAGTGCACTATTTGAATTATGAGTGGTTGGATACTCATAATAACTTTGATACGTTTCTTGCGTTAAGTTAGTACCATCAAATGTCACCATCAGATCTTCTGTAACATCGTAGCTTACCTGAAAATCTAAACTCTGTTCTGGGCTACGGTAGATACCCAGTGGGTTAGCAAATTGTGCGGCCTCATAGCTATTTAAGAAATCATCACGCCATAAATAGGCCAAACGCATATCAAAGTCTTCACGTTCATAGATTAAAACCGTTGAGTAAGATGACTTAGAAACACCAAACATATCACGCGAATCTGTACCAACTAACTCACCTACATCGTTATACTTTGGTAAATCTTGTTTTGAATCAAGTAAAGTAGCACTGGCTTGAATACCTGCTCCCATTAACCAATCAGGCAAATTGTCAGGGAAATATACAAGGCCAAGTTCTAAGCCATCTAATGTACCATTTGACGAATTATTTGGTTGAGTAAGAATGTAATCCTCAGGTTCAGTCGCATCTGGGCCTTGATATTGAATGATACGGTTAGAGCCATAGACAAATCCTTCTATATCGCGCTTAAATAGTGTCCCATACAGCGAGCTTGCTTCAGCAAAATACCACTCTAATGTTAAATCATAGTTCTTCGATTCAACGGGTTTTATGCTTGGATTCCCGCCATTTGCAGTACCATAACCAATATCAGTTACATCTTCAGTGTAATATATAAACGAATTTAGCTGTGAAAATTCAGGACGACGAATGGTCTCAGTGTACGCAGCACGTGCAATCAAATCTTCCGCTAAATGGTAGCGTACAACAAAGCTAGGTAACCAAGCCGATGAACTATTATCTGCAAAACTAACATCGGTAGGGTTTTGATCAATATCGAAAAATGTCATATCAATCTTAGCATTTTCGTAACGAAGGCCAACTTGACCATCAATATCACGACCAAATAATGTGCTTGAAAAATTACCCTGAATATAAGCCGAATAAGCTTTTTCATCAACATCGAATGTTTTTTCTAACACTAAACTTTCTGACTCTATACCATATAGTTCGCGGAAATAGCCTCGATTCGCCTGAATGTAGTGGCCACTTGGAGCAACCCACGATGATGGCCAATTAGCTTTGCCATCAAAAAAGTCTTCATTAACAGCAGCTAATCCAGCATCAAGTGATGAAAAGGGTTGCCCAAGTGTCTCAACGAGGAACTTGGATTCACGTGATGCTTCTGAAGATCCTTTACTATCGTACTTAATACCGAAACCTATTTCATCGAAACCAAAACGGTCTACAAACAGTTCACCATCCAGCGTGAAGGTAAGTGAATCACCTTTGCGATTGCCACCATTGTCATACAGTTGAGCAACATTCCATTGCGAGGTATCGGTTAAATCAGCTTCATTCGCTGGGGTATCTGGATTATCAACATATTCTAATGCTGGGATACCATCTTTATCATTAAAATCAACATTTAAGCCATATGCTACCCGATCACTTCGCATTGCCAGGAATTCTGTTTCGTATTGGCTATCTTGATAATAAATTTCAGACGACAAATTAAAGTTATCATTGATAGTCCATTCACCACCTAATGCAAACACGTAGCTGTCGGTTTTACTTACATTCAAATCACCGCTATTAAAGCCGTATGGTGCATCAACATAACGTTCTTTAATAATGTTAGTACCGTCAAAGGTCGTCGGTGGATTTTGCGTATCAACATTGCCCCACCAATCTACGAAGGTAAAGCTTAGCGAATTGAATGACTCATTACGGTAGCCATTGTAAAAGGCTTCAAAGGTATATTGTGAATCACTGTTAGGGCGCCATTGCAATGAAAGATTGGCAGCTGGGCGTTCACGCTTACCAGTTAAGTCATTAGAAAAAACGGCATCGCGTGACAAGTAATATTCAGTTGGCACACCATTGATATTCAATGTCGAACCCGATTGATATGGTAGGCCGTTTTCAAGACCAGGTTCCCATATTGGGCTTTCACTTACATTACCATTGCTTGGGAAAATACGCTCAAACGGTGCAAATCCTGCTGCCGGGTTAAGGGTCATAAATGGCACCATTGCACCTGCAGCCATATTTTGGTCGCGGTAATTAGTCTCTGCGTATGAAAGGTTGATCAACGCACCAAACTCACCCATACCAGATTCCCAGCGATTACTCGCTAGTGCAGATAAAATTGGATCAACCTCTTCTGCTTGGTCTTGGTAAACACCGCGAGCAGAAACAACTACTTTTGAGCCATCGAAGTTGAATGGGCGCTGGGTTTTGATGTCAATTTGACCAGCAATACCACTACCTACTTGTGAAGCGGAACGCGTTTTGAATACATCAACACTTTCCAATAAAGCTGCCGGAATATCTGCAAGTGCTACATTACGACCAGAAGCTGTAAATACTTGTCGACCATTGACTGTTGTTGTCACGTCCGTTAAACCACGGATAGATACCGTGTTTACTTCACCAGCACCACGGTCAGTAACCTGTATACCGGTTACCCGTTGCAGCGCTTCAACAACGTTATTATCAGGAAATTTACCAATATCTTCGGCGACGATCGCATCGACAACCTGAAAAGATTGGCGCTTAATATTTAATCCTTTATTTAAGCTGCCACGAATACCCGATACCACAATAACTTCAATGTCGTCTTTTTCAGCATTGGCTGCTGTATTATCTTCTTGCTGTGCATATGCAAACTGGCATGAAACAGCCATGATTATTGCACTAGCTATGTGTGTTTTTTTGAACATGAGTGGTGTTCTCCATTTGTTTTTCCCCCAGAAGGCTAATTACCCTCTGCTCCCCCTTATGTACAAAGCTTGTTGTCAGAGCCTGTATTAAGGTTGTCTTTTATTATGTTAATTATTTGCTGCCTGACATTGATAATATTGTATGATTAATTAACAGTCAACTTATAACGCTAAATAAATGTTAATTGAAAAAATCGAAATACAGGCTTTAAAGTTGTGAAGAATAGAAAATAAAACAATAAATAACATATGCTTAGTTATTTTATTATGGAAAGGATTAAGAACTTAACTATATTTTTGCAACAATTAAATGAATTTATTTTATTTAACATGGCAAATAAAGATACTATATTACAATTAAACCAAGGCAACTTATTGCTCTGTACAACAAGTTCATTTTGATAATCATCATAAAACCCAGTTAAAAATTAACATTTTAGGTACTGCTAGGTAAGAGGTGCCGTTGGATAAAAAAAGTCCCAGACAGGCTGGGACTTTTTGGGCTTATACTTTTGGGCTTATATAAGTATTAGAAAGTGTAACGTGCACCAATTGCAAATGTACGAGAGTAGATACCGTTGCTAAAGTTAAATAGGTTATCGTTACCTTCACCATAATAGCTTTGATACACATCATCTAAGATATTTGTTGCATCAAATGTCACCACAAAATCATCCGTCACGTCATAACTAAATTGAAAGTCTAAGCTTTGCTCAGGACGGCTCCAAAATTGTAGCGGGTTCGCAAAAATAGCCGCTTCGTTACCGGTATAGAATTCAGAGCGCCATACATACGATAAACGCATATCAAACGAATCTCGCTCGTAAATACCAACAATACTGTATGACTGATCCGACACACCGGCCATGCTTGACTCAACATAACCACTAATAGTTCCATCATCATTATATTCTGGTAATTGTTGAGATGAATCTAGCGCAGTAAAACTTGCTTGTACACCAACTCCGTCAAGCATCTCCGGTAAATTATCTGGGAAATATACTAAACCAAGCTCTAAACCAGATAATTCACCTTCACTGGCATTCACAGGCGCACTTAATGCAAAGGGAATAACCTCTCCATCTGACGCTCTAGGTCGCATTACAATTTTACGCCCAGGGACAATCCGGCTATCTATGTCACGTAAAAAGTACGTTGCATATAAAGAGCTCGAATCTGCAAAATACCACTCAAGTGACACATCATAGTTTGTAGACTCCTCAGGTTGTAATTGCGGATTCCCCCCCACCCCAGTACCGTTTTTAGTCCCATCAGTTAATGGTTCAGTCCAGTATTGCAAGGCATTTAAATCTGTGAAATTAGGCATACGTAAGGTATTAGTATATGCAAAACGCCCTATCACATCATCGGTTATATTCCAGTTTAGAACTAAGCTTGGCAGTAATTTACTGACATCTGCGCTCGCAGAGCTTGACTCAAACACATTGGTATTTAGCCCTGTTTCAGCAGTAAAATCCATTTCTTGCTCATAGCTCACATAGCGAACACCAAACTCCCCGCTGATATTTTCAGTTAAGAAAAAGTTTGTTGTGGCATATAGCGCATACGAGTTTTCTTCGATATCAAAGGTCTTATATACATCTTCTGCTTCTAGATCATACACGCTGCGAACTGCACCAGCGTTATCTAGCATATAGCCACCATCTGCGGTGATAAAGCTATTAAATGTATCTGCACGGCCATCAAAGTAGTCATCAACTTGGAATACTATTCCAGATCCATCGCCTGCTGCACCAGCTGCACCAAGTTGTTGGATCAGGCTTTCAACACTTGTACTATTTCCGATCCCACCTTCATTTGTTCGAGTGAATTCTTCAGCGGTGCGTTTTTCGTAACGACCACCAAATTTAATTTTATCGAAAAAGTTACCACCTACTAGATACTCAGCATCAAAGGTAAATGTTGTTGAGTCGCCGCGATTCCCGCCTCCATTATCATAGGCTGTTCCCGCATTCCAGTTTTGTATTGCAGCCATATCGGCTTCATTTACAGCTGTATTAGGATCATCCCAAAATGCGATACCTGGAACACCATCATTGTCATTAAAATCAACATCTAAACCAGTTGCAACACGGTCAAAGCGCATTGCAAAAAAGTCTGTTTCATACTCACTTTCTTGATAAACGACCTCAGTGTTAATAGTTAAATAATCACTGGCTTGCCACTGTGCACCAAGTGCGTATAAATAGCTGTCTGTTTTACCATAAGAGAAATCGCCACTTTGGAAACCACCCACAGCAATTGCTTGCTTTTCTTTTACAACGTTAGTGCCATCAAATACAACAGGCGTTTCGATGAAGCCGTTACCGTTTTCGAACGTATTAGAGAACCACATGGCATTTTGCGATTCATTTTCATAACCGGTGTAAAAGCCTTCAGCGGTAATTTCTAGGGTATCAACCGGCGCCCATTGAAGTGAAATTGAAGCAGCAGGGCGTTTACGCAAACCAGTAAAAGACGTACCAAATATCGCATCACGGGCAATTAAATACTCGGTTGGTTCACCCTCAACATTCAATGTAGAGCCCGGAGCATAGGGTAAACCATTTTCTAGACCTATTTGCCAAACTTTATTACCTTGCGAATCATATTCAGGAATACGTGAATAGGGTGAATACATTGCTTGCGGTTTATTGGTAAAAAATGGAAACGCTGCACCCGCTGTTATCGTATCATCTCGATAATGGGTCTCAGAGTACGACACATTAAACAGTGCACCAAACTCACCCCCACCATCAAGTTCCCAGCGGTTGCTTAATAATGCGCTCACATTTGGGTCAACTTTATCAGGTTGATCGGAGTAAATACCACGTGCAGCTAAAACAACTTTTTTGCCGTCAAAGTTAAATGGGCGGTTTGTTTTAATATCAATTGAGCCGGCAATACCACGCTCTACCTGATCAGCTGAACGTGTTTTATAAACGGTAACACCCGATAATAAGCTTGCTGGGATATCTTGTAGCGCTACATCACGCCCTGCACCAGTAAAAATATCACGACCATTTACAGTGGTATGCACATCCGACAAACCACGAATAGATACTTGGCTCACTTCACCCGCACCACGGCCAGTAGTTTGCACCCCAGTTACCCGTTGCAATGCTTCTACTACGTTGTTATCGGGAAACTTACCAATATCTTCGGCAATGATAGCGTCAACGATTTGCACGCTAGCACGCTTTTCATCTAACGCTTTATTTAAACTGCCGCGAATACCTGTAACCTGAATAACCTCGATTTCATCAACGCTTTCTTCAGGAGTATTAATTGCTTCTTGTTGTGCATAGGCAAATTGACAAGTGAATGCCAACACTATCGCACTTGCTATGTGTGTTCTTTTAAACATTAGCGGTGTTCTCCAAGTTATAGTTATATCGGCGGGCTGAACTGTTCCATTTAGCTACCGAAGAGTGACCACTGCATTGTCCAGAGATGTTGTCAAAACAGTACACGGGGATCTACATATTATTTTGTTAATAGATTAGCGCCCGAACTTTAATCATATTGTATGACTAATCAGCGGTCAACTCTAAAATCCAAATTAAAACAATCCGTAAAGAATATATTAAAGTTCTCCCCCAATTAAACCTTACCGGTTTGCTTGCATACGTCCTAAAAATTAAAATAAACAATAAAATACAACAGTATAAACAATTAAAAAAGCGAAGCATCTACATAGTAGTAGGCTGCCGAGTTACAAAAAATAAGTAACCAGATATTTACCTTCGCAATTTTACTGCTAAGATAATAAAAAATACAATATTACAATAAAGAATTGTTTTTCACTGTATGTTTACTTTTTTGTACCAATTAAGCTCATTTTCGTACTCTATAATACAATTTGAGCCTGTGACCGTGAAGAGCGTATATTGAATTACAATCATTAATCACAAAGGACACCTAATGAACAATAAATTAACAGCCTTTGCACTGCCGTTACTGCTATCTAGCACTATGGCCGCTGCACAAAACCCATTATTTACCGATGTGTTTACTGCAGATCCTGCCGCATTGGTGCACAAAGATACGGTTTACCTGTATACCGGTCATGATGAAGCCCCCAATAACGATGTATTTTTTGAAATGCATGACTGGCTTGCCTTTTCATCAACAGATATGGTGAATTGGAAAAAGCACGGCCCAATTATGAAAGCCACTGACTTTAAATGGGCGAAAGGTGAAGCTTGGGCATCGCATATGATTGAACGAGACGGTACTTTCTACTTTTTTACTACCGTTCGCCATGATGATACTAAACCAGGTTTTGCAATTGGGGTTGCCACCTCAAAATCCCCAACTGGACCATTTAAAGATGCCATCGGCCATGCCCTGGTCACCGATGATATGACCAAACATACACCAAATGATTGGGATGATATTGATCCGGCTATCTATGTGGAAGAAAACGGCGATACCTACATGTTCTTTGGCAACTTAATGCCTAAATATGTGAAACTAAGTGATGACTTACTCAGTTTGGATGGTGAAATTAAAACTATCGATTTACCAAACTTTACTGAAGCATTGTGGGTACATAAGAAAGAAGAATACTATTACGTATCTTATGCGTGTGAATTCCCTGAAAAGATCTGTTATGCCATGAGTAAAAGTATCCATGGGCCTTGGCAGTACCAAGGTATCCTCAATGAGATTGCCGGTAACAGCGAAACCAATCACCAATCAATTATCGAATTTAAAGGTAAAAGTTACTTTATTTACCATACCGGTGCAGTACCACCAAAAGACGGCAAACCAAGTGGCGGACGCTTTCGTCGCTCTGTTGCGATTGAACCACTGCTCTACAATGATGATGGCACCTTGCAGCGTATCATCATGACCACTGAAGGATTGAGTAAAGGTAAATAACTCAGTCAATAAATGGGCTCTTATTGCAGAGCCCTCATTACTATGATTTATCTTCCCCTACCTGCATAGACACATCTAGTGTTCCCATTAAAACAGTGAAAAAGCAGCACAAATCATTGCTTGATAATAATTAAAACACCGCGGTAACCATTGTAAACAAAGCACTTTTAATTTACATATTAATTACTTTTGCAAAAGTATTTGCACATTTTAAATAGTACTATAAAATTACAATACTACGTAGTTGCTACTTTACGTTAAGTGTACAGCAATTTTATCGACAACATTAAATAACAAAAATCCCCGTTATAAGAGGACACACAAAAATGAAACTAACCAGATTAGCAATGGTGATCACCTGCGCTTTAGCTGTTACAGCATGCTCAGAAGAAGGCACTAAGCTTGAGTCATCACCAGCAGTTGCCCAGCCACAAAGTGCAAAACCAACCGTCAGTGATAGCGTTGAGTACAACGAAGAAGGTAATGTAGCGGTAACTTATGTTGGCGTACATGATCCTTCCGTAATTGAAACTGACGGTACTTATTACATTTTTGGTTCACATTTAGCGGCAGCAAAATCAACTGACTTATTAAATTGGGAAATGATTTCAAGTCTTTCCGCTAATGAAGCCGTGAATGAAAGCCCGCTTTTTGACTTTAATTACACTAGCGAAATCGCCGAAGGTATTGAATGGACTGATGGATTTACCGGTAATTGGGCTGCTGATGTGGTGAAAGCACCCAATGGTAAGTTTTGGTTTTACTATAACCATTGCGCCCAAGATAACCCTGACACACCAGACGTTGTTGATGAAGTATGCTGGAACCGCTCGTACTTAGGCCTTGCCGAAGCTGATTCTGTAGAAGGTCCATATAAAAACAAAGGTGTATTCTTACGCAGTGGCTATCGCAATGACGAAGAATTTGCGCAGTATCCCCTAGATAATGGCCAAACAACGTGGAATGGTGCGGTTGACCCGAATGCCATTGACCCTGCCGCCTTTTATGATAAAGACGGTCAATTATGGATGGTTTATGGTTCATATTCTGGCGGTATTTTTGTACTGGCAATGAATGAAGAAACCGGTATGCCTGAAGCAGGCCAAGGCTATGGTAAACACTTAGTGGGTGGTGACTTTAGAGCCATTGAAGGCGCATTTGCTATGTACAGCCCAGAAAGTGACTACTATTACTTGTTTTATTCAGTCGCGGGTTTTGATGTAAACGGTGGTTACAATATCCGTGTAGCACGTTCAAAAACACCAGATGGCCCATACTTAGATACTGCAGGCAACGATATTGCCACTGTAGGTGGTCTAGAAATTGGTGAAAAACTATTAGGTGGCTTTGAGTACACTCAAGAGCTAGGTGAAACGTCACCTGCTTGGGGCTATCAATCACCTGGTCATAACTCAGCGCATTACGATGCGGCAACGGGTCGTCATTTATTAGTAACCCATACTCGCTTTCCACAAACATCAACGCCTTTTCCGAACGCTTCCGAAGCGCACCAAGTTCGCGTGCATGAGATGTTTATCAATTCGTTAGGTTGGCCTGTCACCTCACCACAACGTTTTGTACCACTAGAGGGTGATAATTTAGTGGTTGCTGAGCAATTATACGGATACTACAAATTTATAAATCATGGTACTGATGTTAATACCAGTGCGGTGCGCTCAACTTACATAGCGTTAAATGCAGATCACTCAGTAACTGGTGATGATACGGGTATTTGGTATATGGTTGATGATTCAAACGTCAAACTTGAACTTGGATCTGGTACTTATTACGGTGTTGCTAAATGGCAATGGGATGATGGTAAGCAAGACTTAGTGGTCACCTTCTCTGCTGTATCACTCGAAAACGCCACGGTGTGGGGCAGTAAAATTGCCGAGATTGATGAAACCGCCAGTGTATTAGCAACCGTGAACGATGCGCTAAATATTAAGACTGAGCTGTCAATTGCTGATGAAGGTTATTCATTACCAACCAAAGGGAAAGCGGGTACGAACATTCGCTGGGAATCAAGTAATGAATATTACATTGATGCAAATGGCTCTGTATTTATTCCAACCCCTGATCGTGGCGATCAAGCAGTTACATTAACCGCTAATATGTCACTTAACGGTGAAACCATCACTAAGAGCTTTAATGTTAATGTTAAAGCGCGTCCTGTATTTAAAAATGCGATCGCACACTATAGCTTTGAAAACGGCTTAACTGATAATTTAAGCAACCTTGCTGATGCCGTCACCACAGATAATAACTTAGACAACACAGGTGTTGGCACTGCTGCCTATAGCGTGGGCCAAACAGGACAAGCATTTAACTTTGATGGCTCAATCGGTGTGCGTTTACCTGATGACATTATCAATTCTGACAGCTACACCGTTTCATTTTGGTCAAAGCCTGACGTTGTAACTGGTTACAGCCCAGCGTTTTTTGCAGCAGAAAATGCTGACCGTTGGATTAGCTATATTCCTGGCGGCGCCCCCCACTTCACGACTAATACACTACTATGGAGCCGTTACCTTGTTGAGCCTGAAGTAGAGCAGTGGAATCAAATCGAAATGACTCAAGGCGCTACGGCTGGACAGTGGAGTCATGTTACTATCACTTATGCTAACGGCACAATGAAGTACTACTCTAATGGAGCACTTGTTGGTTCAATGCCACGCCCTGACATGTTTAGTAGTGATACGGCCAAGTTTGCACTGGGTGTAAACTTTGGCTGGGATGCACCATTCCAAGGTCAAGTAGATGAATTTATTGTCTATGATTACGCACTCAACAGCTTAGATATTAATGGTGCAGCGATTAACAATCTAACTGATCCAACTAAGTTTGAAACCTTCATTACTGATGCACTTGATTTAGGTGATACAACGGCTATCCGTGAAAGCTTTGAATTACCCCGTGTTGGACCGTTTGTGTCAGGTATTAGCTGGACATCGAATAATGAAGAGTTCTTGAAACCTGTTAATGGCACTGCCGTTGTTAATCAGCCAAGCGCCAATGTTGGCGATCAAGTTGTTACTTTAACAGCAACAATTAACTATAAAGACTTTACAGATACTAAAACTTTTGAAGTTACCGTTAAATCACTTGCCCCTGCAGAATATAGCTTTGAAGGCGATTTAGCAGAGCTTAAAGATGCATACGCAAGTGCTAAACCAACTGGCGACCGTATTGATAACACCGGTGGTAACGCCACTTTTGTTGAAGGCATTAAAGGCCAAGCGTTATTCCTGCAAGGTTCAGGCGTGCGTTTACCAAATAATTTGATCACCACCAACGACTACTCGGTATCAATGTGGTTAAAACCTGAAACATTCTCAGATTACACCACCGCATTTTTTGCAGGGGCTAGTTCATCAACGTGGATCAGCTTAGTACCCTCAATGGTTGATTCAAATACTACACGTCTATGGGCAAATGGTGGCGGTGCATTCTTTGATAATGGTGATTTAGGCATGCGCATCCCTGCTAAAGAGTGGACTCATGTTGCCTTCACGGTTGATGGCAGCAACGGTGATACGCTGAAAATGTATGTAAACGGTGAACTTAAAATTGAAACTGGTGGCTTCCCTCGCGTATTTACTGTTGCAGGCGAAACCAATGAATTTGCGTTAGGTGTAAACTACTGGGATACACCGTATAACGGCGCGGTTGATGAGTTAAAAATATTTAACGGCGCAATCGATGCCGACGCAATCAAAGCACTCTACGATGCAGCGACTGCACAAGAGTAAACTATTTAGGGTGAGCTGCCTTGCCCGATAGTTTGTTGTCATGAAAAGCCAGACGAGAGTCTGGCTTTTTTTCAAATCAAAACTCTAGTCAATTATCTATTTTCAATATGACAAACATCGTATAAAGTGAATTTATAATACAATATTAACAGGAAAGGCTATCATGCAACGCTTTTTAATCGCATTAATATGCGTAATACCCTCGCTATGCTTTGCCAAAACTGCCAACTATAAAGTTATTGATCAAGGCGGCAGTGGCCCGTTTAGTGCCATTGCAGCCACTGAAACCTCATTAGATAACTATGTTGTTTATCGTCCGAAACAGTTAGTCGGTACTAAAGAGCTGCCAACAAAATTGCCTATTATTATTTTTGCTAATGGTGGCTGTATGGACACCTCATTTCCATTTGAGCGTATGTTATCTGACATTGCTTCACACGGTTACTTAGTAATTGCTCTGGGCAAAATGCAAAACAGCCTTGATGACAGACCCTTAAATAAAGCCAGTAACGACATGATCCCTCATGCTATTGATTGGATAACAGCACAATCTAATAACCCACTGAGTGAATTTTATCAACGCGCACACCTTGAAAAAATCGCCATTGCTGGCCAATCGTGTGGCGGTGCGCAACTGTTAGCTACTGCCGCAGATAAAAGAATCAGCAGCTATTTAATGTTTAATTCAGGTATTGGTGATATGACCATGGCAAGTGCCGATGTTGGCTCACTACAGAACTTACATGCACCCGTTATCTACCTAGTTGGTGGGCCAACCGATATTGCTACAGAAAATGCCAAGCTCGATTATCAGCGTATAAATCATGCGCCTATTGTGTTTGCTAATCATAAAACAGCCGGACACTCTGGTACGTTTGAACAGCCGTTTGGCGGGACGTTTTCAAAGCTCGCTATTAAATGGCTTGACTGGCAATTAAAAAATAAGCAAAGCAATGCAGCGTTATTTTTGCAAGGTGACACGGCTGGCTTTGTAAGCTGGGATATAAAAGCAAAACAATTTTAAAAGGAATGATTATGAACACAGCAATACTTAAACAGCTTTTATGGGCAGCACTATTTGCTACAACAATGGCCACTGCTCATGCAAACCCTTTAACACACGTTACTGTCGCTCAAGGCAAACTTGCAGGCACAGCACAACAAAACCTCGCGGTTTTTAAAGGCGTGCCGTTTGCTAAACCACCGATTGGTGAGTTACGCTGGAAAGCCCCGCAATCGGCTGAAAAGTGGCAAGGTGTGCTTAAAGCACAAGCATATGCACCCGCCCCAATTCAAGCTGGTGACCCAGTATCTGGGATCAGCGAAGATAGTTTATATTTGAATATTTGGACACCCGCACAATCCGATAATGAAAAGCTCCCTGTACTCGTTTGGATATATGGGGGTGGTTTTAGTTTTGGCAGTTCATCAGACCCCATTTTTGATGGTAGCGAACTGGCGAATAAAGGCGTGATAGTAGTGTCTATCGCCTATCGCGTTGGCCAACTCGGATTTTTAGCGCACCCAGAGCTTAACAAAGAAAATCCAGCTGGCGTATCGGGTAATTATGGTTTGCTCGACCAACTAGCGGCTTTAAAGTGGCTGAAACAAAATATTGCTGAGTTTGGTGGTGATGCTAATAATATCACCATTGCGGGTGAATCCGCTGGCGGCATTTCGGTTAGTATGCTTGCAGCCTCTCCCCTAAGTAAGGGGCTAATTAACAAGGTTATTTCGCAAAGCGGTGGCTCATTTGGCCCTACACGGGTACAAAACTACCCAGGTGAAAATATGTCAACCTTACAACAGGCGCAAACTGAGGGTGTCGATTATGTAAAACAGTTTGGCACAACCTCAATAGCAGAGCTGCGTAAAATGAGCGCAGAAACTTTTATCCCTAAAGGTTGGTCACTGCCTGGGGGTTGGCCGATTGTTGACGGCTACGTGATAAAAGGTGACCAATATAAGCTCTATCAACAAGGCAAATTTAATGACGTGCCTGCTTTAGTTGGCTATAACTCGGATGAAGGCGTCAGCTTTGTCTGGAACCCTGATGTAAATAACTTCGTAGAGGGCGTAAACAGCCGCTTTGGTCAATTTGCGCCGAGTCTGCTTGAAGCTTACCCGGTGGCAAAAAACAGCATCCCCCGCAGTGCCCGAAATCTAGTACGCGATGCGGCATTTGGTTGGCATACTTGGAGCTGGGCTAAGTTACAAACTGAACATGGCAAAGCCCCTGTTTATCTATATTACTTTGATCACCACCCTGAGCGTAAAACCGGTGCTAAAGACGAAGATCATGGCTCTGGCCACGGTCATGAAATTGCCTATATGTTTAACAATCTCAATAAATCAGATCCGAATGTAACGACAAACGACTTAACAATGTCAGATACAATGGCCACCTACTGGACTAACTTTGCTAAATACGGCAACCCAAATGACGATACACTGCCCAATTGGCCTGCCTTTAATAACAACAAACCAAGCACTATGTATTTTCAACAGCAACCTAAAGTCGGCCCAGTGCCCGACAAACAAGCGCTAGAAACGCTTGATGAGTACTTTAAATGGCGCCGCACACCAGCCGGTGAAAAATGGGCTAACCAAGTTCGCTAGTCTGCAGCTATCCAAATAAAAGCCAAATTAATATTTGGCTTTTATTTACATGTCTCCCCTTTAGTAACGCCTTATTCAGCCGATAAGTATGCTTAAATCACGTTATAAAGAGCCATGATGCAGATACATAAACCACTGGGACAGCCAATTGCGTCACCATCAGAGTCTACGGTAAAAAGTAACGATACTACTGGCTACCGCTTGTCAGAAAAAGAGCTGGATAAACTCTCAGGTAGAGAAGCTAAACAAGAAGCTGAAAAAGCAGCGAGCTCTGACATGCCTGAGCATATTGCAAAAATGATTGAACAGCTGGAAAAACTAAAACAGCAGCTTGAACTACAAAAAGAGCAACTACTTAAGTTGCAAGCGCTAGATAACCAGCAAGATGAAGCTGTTAAAGCACAAGTTAAAGCGCAAGCTAACATAGTGGCATCAATACAAACTCAAATGGTTTCGTTAGTGCAAACAATTAGTGACGCCATGAAAGAAGCCGGTGTGACCGACCCCGGCACACTTATCAGTGCCATGGTGTGATCAGCTGAAAACGCGATTAGTTATTACTATTGTAGTACTGCTCATATTCTATTATTAGCAATAGTGTTTTTTTAACTATACTCAAATAAGCGCAATATCAACAATTAGGCATAATTATGAGTTATAGAAACTGGCCTATCGCCAAACAGATTGGCGCACTCGCATTTTTGCTATCGCTTTGCGTTTTTAGCATTGTTGGTGTGTCTTCCTATATGGTCGCCAAAGCTATTTTTACCGATAAAAGTGAATTCGCCATTGAATCTGAAACCCATCAAATTGCCAACTTACTCGAGTTGCAATATAGCAGTTTACTTGCGATAGCATCAAGAAACGCCGATGTTTTTCAAACCATGTACCCAGCTGACTTTCAACTCTCAAGTGAAAAAGTAACTGTGGTTAATCAGCAAGTGCCGGTGTTATTACATAATAACCAAGCCGTGAATAATGACATGTCAGTCGTTGATCAGTATGCGGCACTCACACGAGGCAATGCTACTGTGTTCGTCAGAGATGGAGATGACTTTTTCCGTATTGCGACCTCGCTAAAGAAAGCTGACGGTCAGCGCGCCGTGGGCACTTACTTAGGTAAAAAGCACCCCGGTTATCAAACCTTAATGGCTGGTGACACTTATCAAGGCTACGCACAACTGTTTGGTAATGAGTATATGACTGTTTATAAACCAGTTATGGATAGCGCAAACAAAGTTATTGGTATTCTTTATATTGGTTTTAATATTAACGATTCAATGAGCTCATTAAGAGAGACTGTTAAAGCGTTAGTCATTGAAGAGACAGGTCATCTATCGATTTTTAATAATGCCAATAACACGGTTATTGTTGCTAAAAACGCTGAACCGAATGCAGCAGTTTCAAGTAATTTACTCGAAGGCCTAACGCCAGAACAACTACAACAAAACACTCCCTTTTACTATAGCAATGCGACTGGCAAACTAATGTTCTCCTACAGCGAACCAATTAAAGGCTGGAACTGGACCATACTCGCGAGAGTGAATGCGGATGAGTTGGATGATGAGAGTATTCAGCTAATGACGGTCAATGCCATAGCATCTGTTGTTGGTATTGCTATGATAACGGCATTACTGTCATGGGTACTCGTTAAAACCCTCACACCATTAAAGCAACTCACTAAAACGGTGGATAGACTGGGTAATGGCGACTTATCTGAGCAACTATCAAGCTCAAATGCACATAGTCACAATGAAGTTGATCAGATCACTGCTAGTGTCAGCGCCATGGCTGGTGAATTGCGCAAGCTTATTTTTGCTCTGCAATCATCCATAGTACAACTTGAATCCCAAGCAGTGAAAAGTCAAACCGAAGCGCAAACCAATGGTCAAGAAGCCCATGAAATGATGGCGCAAACAGCGCAAATAGCCACTGCAATTGAGCAAATGTCGTGCTCAATTAAAGATGTTGCAAACAACGCTACTGAAGGCGCTGCACGCACCGAGCAAGTAGACAAAGATGCGCAATCGGGCCGTTCGCAGCTAAATCAAGTCATCGAAGATTTAATGCAGCTTAGTGAGCAGCTTAATAATAGCCATCAAGCTGTTGAGCAAGTAAATTTGGCGAGCAATGAGATCAGTAAAGTCACTGAGGTTATCAATGCTATCGCTGAGCAAACTAATTTATTAGCCCTCAATGCAGCGATTGAAGCGGCGCGTGCTGGTGAACAAGGACGCGGGTTTGCCGTGGTCGCCGATGAAGTAAGAACTTTAGCCCAGCGTACACAAAAATCTATTGTAGAAATTAGTAACACCATAGAGCAATTACAGAATCAAGTCGGTACGGCAACACGGCAAATGCAACAAAGTCAGCAGTTGGGTATTAAATCCGCAGATGAAGGTAAACAAACCGGTGAACAACTTAACTTAATAACAGCAAGTATTGGTGACTTAACTCGCTCATCCAGTAATATTGCCGAAGCAACTGAGCAACAAAGTACCGTTGCTAATGAGATCACCCAAAACTTACACTTGATCAGTCAACTGGCAAAAGACGCAGAGTCAAGAACCGAAGGCAGCATTTACTCTGCTGACGAATTGATTCAATTAGCAGATAAAATAAAGCAGCAAATCAGCTTTTTTAAAGTTAAGTAAACGCGTAAATGGCGATTAGTCACCTAAGTTCATCACGAGTAGCCCTATACCACTTAGCAGCAATGCGAGGTGTGTTTTGTTGTTTGATCCGCGATGGAAACACCATTACTCTGCAAAGGTTCCTAAAAACCTGACTCCATAACCCACAGCGAATTAAATAATTTACTGTGGGTTATATGGCCCAAGCTAGGCCAGATAATTTAGCCCGCATTAGCTGATTACCGACATCACTAACCAAATAGTGTAACCAATATAAGCGAGTAATAGCGCTGCGCCTTCAACTCGGTTGATCCGTCCCTGCCGACGAAAACCATATGCCATAATTAATAAAGCAACCATCATTGCCATCATTACTAACCAATCACGAGACAGCACCTCGGGGGCAACTGACGTAATAGGCGAGATCAGGCCGGCAATACCCACAACAGCTAAAATATTAAACATATTTGAGCCAACTACATTACCAATTGCAATGTCATGCTCTCCTTTTCGCACCGCTATTATTGATGCCGCCAGTTCCGGTAATGAAGTACCCAAAGCAACAATAGTCAAACCAATAACTAAGTCACTCACGCCCAAACTTTGAGCTATATTTACTGAGCCCCACACCAATATTCGCGAACTAATAACCAATATAATAAGCCCAAATATAAGCCAGAAAATGGCTTTTCCTAACGTCATTTCGTGACTGTGTAATGCTTGCTCAGTATCAGTTTCTAATGAGTCACCTTTATTGCTCATTGCCGAATAAATACTCCAAGCAATTAAAATTAAAAAGCCTATCAGTAAGAGCACTGCATCAAAGCGTTCCAAAGCGCCATTCCACAGTAAAGCTCCAAAAAAAAGCCCGATAATCAACAACAAAGGGAGTTCTTTACGGACAATTTTAGAGTGCACAACAATAGGCGCAATTAGTGCTGTAACACCAAGGATCAGCCCTGTATTAACGATATTTGAACCCAGCGCATTGCCTAGTGCTAAATCAGGATTACCATCAACTGCCGCCATTGCCGACACCACCATTTCAGGTGCTGATGTACCAAACCCGACAATTACCATACCAATAAGCAGCGAAGGCATACCAGCATACTTAGCCGTAGCCGCCGCGCCATCAACAAATCTATCGGCGCTCCAGACTAACAATATAAAACCACCTAAAATAGCCAAGCTGGCGAGGATCATGATGATTCCTTAAGTAAAAAATAAATAATACTGGTTAGCTAGCACCAGCAATAAATCGCATTAAGCGACATAGTAAACAAGCATAACCGTTTTAACACTAAACCTTTATACGAGTTAATATTAACCAGTGATTATAATATCGCAAAGAGATTTGTGCTGATGCTAATGCGATAATTGGTGTGAAATAAGTAAACCTGAAAAATCTAGCCTCTGGACCACGCGAACAAACAGCAAACGCTGTCAGTAAATACAATGCAGATACAATTTAAGGGGCTTTTTTCTCTACTTATTCCTTGTCTGTCTGGTTGTCAAAGTTTATAGCATAAACAAAAAAGCCACTACCTAAGTTAAGTAGTGGCTTGGTGAGAGTCGAACATGTTTCTTGACTAGTTAACCTAAGCTCAGGTTAGTTAGGCTCACGGAGGTGGAAAATTTGGCACTTGTTACCTAAATCAGGTTGTTGCGCAAAATTAGTTTTATCTGCAAGGCCACAATCACTTAAGCCCAGAGCTTGCTTTGTATAGCGATTGATCAACATCACGCCGCCACCTGCAACAGGAGCAATGCGCCATTGTGCTGTTTTAGTTTCGCACGAAGCCATTTCAACATTAGCACCGGGTACTAAGGCATTGTTTGCCACCGCAGCGCAGTAATCGCTATCAAGGTCTTGTTTTAAAGCAACGTAACCTGTGTCTGTTGGTGCAAAGAACCATTGCTGGGCGTCGCTGTGAGTAAACGCTTGTTGCTCAACATTAGTGCCCGCTTTAACAGCCCCTGCTACACTCAACGCTTTACCACTTTGTTGGCTCATTACCGCGACACTGCCTACAGGCTGTAATTGCCAATCACCACATGCAGTATCTTTACCTTGTTGTAAAACCGCTTGATTTTGTGCAGCTGAACACCCTGCCACAGCTAATGGTTTTTCAGTGTAGCGGTTAGTGATAGTGACATTACCATCGGTACTTGGCGCTACTTGCCATTGCTGGCAGTAGTTATTACGCCATGCTGCAGATTTCGTTTTCGCATTATCTGCATCACTACAATTAGCCAACTCTAAAAACTTACTATCTTCACGGTTTGCTAAACGGACAAAGCCATCTGTAGTGGCATCAATAACCCATTGACCATTGGTTGCAGCACATTGACGTTGCACGGCACGCGCATCTTGAGGGTCAGCGGCAATGTCTAAACATAAACCGCTAGTTGCATTTACTAGGTTATAACGCTGACCTTGTACACGGGTAACCAGTGGTCCGTATTCGCCTGACGGCGGAGCCACTTCAACACCTGGTGTTACAGGTTTTGCAAAGTTTGGCGTGCCATCATCATGCCAAGTAAATTTTTGCGCACGTAAAGAACGTGTGGCACTACAACCATGCTCTACTGAGTCATTACCGTGATAGACCAGCCAGTCTTCGCTGCCATCGGGAGATGTGAAAAAGCCATTGTGACCTGGGCCAAATACTTCAGCTGTGCGTTCAAACACAGGTTGATCAAATTTCTTCCAGCTGTTTGCATCAAGCGGATCATCACCCACGAGCTCTAACATCCCTAACTTATAATCTGGCGTGTTACAAAAGCTTGCTGAGTAAGTCATAAAAGTACGCCCGTTATGCTGTAGAATTTCAGCACCTTCGGTTACCTTACGTCCGCTGATCTCCCAATCAAGTTCAGGACGTGTGATCACGGTATGTGGCGTGCCTTTTTTCAGCGTCCATGGGTTTTCCATTTCAGCAATAATGTTTAACTGTTGGTCACCCTGCCACTGTGAGTAAATCACATAGAGTTTATCTTTATAACTTAAATAGTTACCATCGATATTCCATACATCAGGCATGAGTGCGCCTTTGTATTCATACGGGCCCATTGGGTCGTCACCCGCACTTTCTAATACATTAAGGTGCTGATTATCTAAGGTGCCATCAGTCCCAGCGGTGTACATCATGTACCAACGGTAGCCATCAGGGCCTTTAACACGGTGAAATTCAAACGCCCAAAAGTTACAACAACGCGCAGGATCAGTCGCTGACCAAACATTAACCGGCGTTGCATCAGCAAGACCAGCTAACGTCGGTGATTTACGCATCACCAATTCAGATGTCCATGTTGTAGTAGTCAGGTAATAGTTACCATCCCAGTACTCAAGCCATGGATCGGCACCATTAGGAAATAATGGATTAGTGAATACACCATCATCTTGCGTGGGTGCTTTTGCGCTCGTAATTGGCGCCTTATCTGCTGTTTTTTGTGTGTCTGCGCTAGTTGTAGATTCACAACCACTAAGCGAGCTTAAAGACAAAGCGAATAAGCCTAGCAGGCCTGTTGCTTTAGCGGTACGCTTTAGCTTAGTGCGCAACTGATGTTGTACATTCATTGTTGGTATCACCCTTAATTTTTATTATCCACTCATATTGAGCGGCGGTTTGAATTGAAAGCTTTGCTTTATTTTTAGATTGCTGCTGTCCGGATGCAGTTAGGGCAGTATAAAAACTGCCCCACACGCGTATTGAGCGTGGTTATTTAGTACCAAACTCATACACGATACGTGTTGAGTAAACATCACCTGGCAACAGTGTTGTGGTTGGGAATGTTGGCTGATTCGGTGCATCAGGAAAGTGCTGTGGCTCTAGGCAAAAACCACTGCGAAAATTATGGACTAAACCAGAAGCTTGCTTGCTGCTACCATCTAAAAAGTTACCTGAATAAAACTGTACTGCTGGCTCTTCGGTATACACAGTCAAAGTGCGGCCCGAACTTGGCTCATACACGTTAGCGGCTTCAATCAAATCATGATTAGGTTTGTTTTTAAGTACAAAGTTATGATCGTAACCTTTGCCAAGCTGCAACTGTTCATCATCGATATTAATGTCTTTGCCAATTGCTTTTGGATTTCTAAAATCAAACGGCGTACCCGCCACTTGCATCAACTCACCCGTTGGGATCAAACCGCCATCAACAGGGGTAATTGCATTTGAGTTAATTTGCATTTGGTGATCAAGAATATCGCCCTTACCGGCTAAGTTGAAATAGCTATGCTGGGTCATATTGATGATGGTTGGTTTATTGGTTTTTGCCACAAATTGCATATCTAGGGTATTTTTATTGGTCAGCGTATAAGTAACTTGTGTTGTAAGCTCGCCAGGGTAACCTTGGTCGCCATCGGGGCTTATTAGGCTAAGTGTGACACCGGCACTGTTTTCTGTACTAAATGGCACCATGGTCCAGACTTTTTTATCAAAGCCTTGTACACCACCGTGTAAATGGTTATCACCGTCATTGGTTGCTAGCTGGTAGTCAGTACCGTTTAGGCTAAATTTACCATTGGCAATCCGGTTACCAAAGCGGCCAATGATCGCGCCAAAGTAAGTGGTTGCATTGGTATAATCTTCTAAGTTATCCAAACCTAATACAATGTTACCCATGTTGCCATTGCTGTCTGGCGTTTCGATACGGGTAATAATGCCGCCATAATTGATCACATCAACACTCACGCCATTGCTATTGGTGAGCGTCACTTGGTTGATCGGAGTTTGGTCTGCCAGCTTGCCATAAGCGTGCAGTAATGCAGAAGGTGAATTGGTCATATTGTCTCCTTGGTGAGCACACGCGGGGGTTAAGGCAATCCCAAAGGACACTGCCACTGCAAAGATACCGCGAGAGAATTTTTTAATCGATACTGACGACTGATGAACCGCTGTTAGGCGCTGAGTTACACATTGCAATGACATACCAATAACCTTTTTATAATTGTATTTATACTTTTATAATACAATATAGTGGTCAATTGCAAATTTATTCGCCTAAGTTTTTAGTTGTATTTTGCCATCTTTAACTAAAATGCAGTCCATACCACCAGCCTGAGCTGCTTGATAGCCTATTTGCGTATCTTCAAACACCACACAATTTTGTGGTTGTATGCCGATTTGTTTAGCAACGCTTAAAAATGTTTCTGGGTGTGGTTTACCGTGGCGCACATCGCTGGCAGTGACCAATGCATCAATTTTATCAATTAACCCAGTTTGAGTTAGATGGTCAATGGCATGCGCACGGTCCGCGCCAGTACCCACCCCAATAGGCATTTTGCCATGGTAATAGTTTAATATATCGACTGTCTCAGTAATGATTTTTGGTTGCTGGTTTAAGCCTAACCAAAATTGCTGTTTTTGCTGTGCAATTTCATCCGCGTTATGACTAAGGCCATATTTTTCATTAAGAATATCAACAGTAGCAAGCGTTGGCACGCCACCTAAACTGTACATATAATCGTAGTCAAACGGATAACCAAATGCATGACAGGTCAGCTCCCATGCTTGCAAATGCCCACCCATCGAGTCGATAAGCGTGCCATCCATATCAAAAATAATGCCTTGGTATTTTGTGAGATCGAGCATCTGTACTCCAAAGTCTGAGAAAACAAAAGCCAACTTTACTATAAAGTTGGCTTATTTAGTTAACTTAGATCACGACTGTATAGCTGATTATAAGCCGCGCTTTAACATGTAATACGCTGCATTATGACGTAGTTCTGTTTTGAAACCACGGATGTTGGTATCAGCATCGATAATCATGGTTTCAACACCTGCCATTTCAGCAAAATCAACAATCATATCGGTTGTAACCGCTTGGCTGTATGCAGTGTGGTGTGCACCACCGGCATGGATCCACGCAGCAGACGCTACTGATAGGTTAGGTTTTGGTTCCCACAATGCTGACGCCACTGGTAAGTGTGGTAATTCAGCAGGTGGTGTTACCGTGTCTACTTCGTTAATTAAGATACGGAAACGGTTACCCATATCAATTGGTGAAACGTTAATTGCCGCACCGGCTTTAGCAGTAAACAATAAACGGCCCACATCACATTTCACACCAATGGTGTGCGTATGAACTTCAAGGCGTGGTTTTTGCGCAGCAATTGATGGACATACTTCTAACATGTGAGCACCCAATACTTGGTCGGTATCACCCATGTTATAAGTGTAGTCTTCCATAAATGAACAACCGCCTTCACGGCCTTCACCCATTACTTTCATGATGCGTACCATAGCGGCTGTTTTCCAGTCACCTTCGCCACCATAGCCATAGCCTTTCGCCATTAAGCGCTGCGTTGCAAGTCCTGGTAAACCAGAAAGTCCTGATAAATCTTCAAAACAGTTAGTGAATGCTTTAAAGCCACCTTTTTCTAAAAAGCGCTCCATACCAAGCTCTAAACGTGCTTCGTTGCGTAGCATCGAGACTTTGTAGTCATCTTGTAGCGTTTCATCACTTACCACATAATCAGTTTTGTATACTTCAAGCTGCGCATCTACTTCGGCATCAGTGACGGTATCAACAACTTTAACTAGCTCCGCAACGCCAAAGGCATGTACTTCATAACCAAAGGTGATTTGTGCAGAAACCTTGTTACCTTCAGTAACCGCAACTTGACGCATGTTATCGCCAAAACGTGCCACTTTAAGTGTTTGGCTTTCAGCCCAACCTTTAGCAGCGCGACACCAATCATCAATTTGCTTTTGCACGTCAGCACGTTGCCAGTGACCTGCCACTACTTTACGCTCTTTGCGCATAACAGTACCAATAAAACCAAACTCACGGTCACCGTGGGCACTTTGGTGGGTATTCATGTAGTTCATATCAATTTCAGACCACGGTAACGCGGCATTAAATTGTGTATGAAGGTGTAACCATGGCTTACGTAACTCGTTTAAACCAGCAATCCACATTTTCGCTGGTGAGAACGTATGCATCCACAATACGAGGCCCACACAGTTAGGGTCTGTGTTTGCGGCTTGGCACACGGCATGAATTTCTTCAGGCGTTTTCACCGTTGGTTTACACACTAGATTAACCGGTAAATTAGCTTCGCTATTTAAACCAGCAACAATTGCAGCGCTATTATCTGCAACGGTATTTAACACTTTTGGGCCATATAAATGTTGTGACCCAGTTACAAACCAAACTTCTTTCATTGATGACGGCATATATAAATTCCTCTTGTACTTGTTAGCCACGGTTACTTTGGCCGTAGTAGGCATCTTTACCGTGTTTTCTTAAATAATGTTTATCCATCACAGACTTCTTAAGCGCACCGGCATTTTGATCAAGCGTGCGAGTTAAATAAGCCATGCGAGCAATTTCTTCTAGTAACGCTGCGTGATACACAGACTGCGCAGCATCTTTGCCCCACGTAAACGGTGCATGTCCTGCCACAATTACCATAGGTGCTGCTTTTGGGTCGCGATCTTTATACGCATCGGTAATTTGAATACCGGTCTCAAGCTCATAGTCACCATTTACTTGCGCATCGGTAAGCTCACGTGTGCAGGTAATGTCACCGTGAACATAATCAGCATGAGTGGTACCAAAACACGGAATACTCTGCTTTGCTTGTGCCCATGCCGTGGCATAAGTTGAATGGGTATGGGTAACGCCACCAATTTCATTAAAATGACGATACAGATGAATATGGGTTTTGGTGTCTGAAGACGGACGCATGCTGCCCTCAACAATGTTGTTCTGTAAATCAACAATCACCATGTCTTCTGCTTTCATTTGGTCATACGACACACCACTTGGTTTAATGGCAATCACGCCTTTATCACGGTCGATTTGCGATACATTACCAAAGGTATATATCACCAAACCACGACGTTGTAGTTCCATATTGGCTTCGAATACTTCGCGCTTTAATTCTGTATAGCTCATGCTTTTGCTCCATCAACATACTGTGCTAGCGCTTGGTAGTTAGCGTATAGCTCGTTATAGACAGCAACCCGCTCTGGGTTTGGTAGGTATTGATGACATACAGCAGACGCCATCACTTGCTGGGCATCAGCAACCGTCGCATATTCACCGGCAGCCACTGCAGCCATAATGGCAGCGCCAAGTGCACAGCTTTGCTCACTTTCTAGTACGTCAATTGGGCAGTTCCATACATCTGCACAGGTCTGCATTACGTAATCTGATTTTTTCGAAATACCGCCAATCACCACCACTGATTCAATTGGCACGCCTTCACTTTGAAAACGCTCAGTAATAGCGCGAGCGCCAAAGGCCGTCGCCTCAACTAATGCTTTAAAGAACTGCGGCGCATCAGTGCCCATTTTCATGCCCGTCATGGCCATTGCTACGCTTTGATCTGCATCAGGTGTGCGACGACCGTTGACCCAGTCAAGTGCCGTTACATCGGTATTTTTAACCGGTAGTGCACTGGCAGCTTTAGATAGTTCAACTAAAATCGAGTCTTCAATTTTGTTGATCAAGCTTTGTTCAACATCGTTTAAATTTGTTAACTGGCGAGTTGGCCACAGCATCAGGTTTTTAAACCATGCGTATAAATCGCCAAACGCAGATTGCCCCGCTTCAAGGCCAATCATGCCTGGAATAACCGAACCATCCACTTGGCCACAAATGCCTTTTACACACGTATCGCCAAGTTGTTGTTTTGAAGTAACAGTAATATCACAGGTAGAAGTACCCATTACTTTAGTCAGTACACC
>NZ_DRGM01000209.1 GCF_011050055.1 Pseudoalteromonas prydzensis
AACAGCTAACACAGGTAAGTTAGCGATTTTGTACACATCATCAGGCACAGGCCAACGCATACTCGGGTTATGAATATTCACCTTAGTGACGGTTTGCTGCAAAATATGTGGGGTGATCCCCATTCGGCTAACTTACCTGTGTTAGCTGTTGAGCGTAGGGCAAAATATTTGCTACTGGAGTGTGTGCTGGGCAGTGTCATTTTACATTTGGGGATGTCGGGTAATTTACGGGTTGTTGATAAAGACGAACCATTAAAAAAACATGATCATATCGAATTTATATTTGCCAACGGTAAAGCTCTGAGACTAAATGATCCACGCCGGTTTGGCTGTTGTTTATGGCAAGCTCCTGGGGAGTGTCATAGTTTATTGAGTAAGTTGGGCCCTGAACCGCTTACTGATGAATTTACTGCGAAGCGAGTATACGAGCAGTCGCGCAACAAAAAGGTGCCGGTTAAACAATTTATTATGGATAACGCCGTGGTGGTTGGGGTGGGTAATATTTACGCCAATGAATCCCTTTTTAAAGCCGGTATTCATCCAAAGCGCGAAGCTGGTAAAGTATCGCTTGCGCGTTATCAGCAATTAGTGCCAATTATTAAAGAGACACTCGCTGCGGCTATCACCCAGGGTGGTACAACGCTAAAGGATTTTGCACAAAGTGACGGCAAGCCAGGCTACTTTGCTCAACAACTTTTAGTGTACGGCCGCAAAGGTGAGCCGTGTATAGGTTGCAAAAAGCTATTAACTGAAATTCGTTTAGGGCAACGCAGTACGGTGTTTTGTAGTCAGTGCCAAAAATAATCTAAGGCATGTTGAGCTTGCATTTGCAGCTATAAGCTCAACACATCTGATTTACAGCTCAAATGGTGCGACACCGACGGCTGTCATTTTATAACCCACTTGGGCTATGTCACCGCTCCAAGTTTCGGTGCTGATAATACCTGTAACGACGATGGCATCGTATAGGCTTTCAATTGGTACGCCGCCTTTAATCGTCACGTGAACAATTTGATTTGGTGGCGGTGGCGGCACATGGATACAAGCACCAAAGTACGGCACCAGTAAAAACTCAGTGATCACTTCGCTGTCACCTTCAAGTGGTACAACAAACCCCGGTAAACTGACTGATTGCTCATTTAGCTCTTTAACAACTGGGGCATCTAAATCTGGTTGCACCCAGTTTTGTTCTGTTCCTTCATGGCTGGCTTGATCTTGGGTGTCTATTTGCACATGCCCTTTAGGGATTAAATCTTCCCAAAAAATTTCTTTGGGTTCGTTGGCAAAACTACTAAAGCTCAAAACAAAACTAAAAATAACTAAGCAAACTACAGTGAGTTTTTGAAAGTACTGCATGGTGTTCCTCTTAAATTTTAATGCTCATGCCATCAGACAGTGAGTAAAAATAGGCGCGGGTAGCTGGTATTAAACCAACGATAAAACCGGCCGCCATAATAGCGCCGATCAGCATCAGTTCATAGCTTGATAGCATTGCTATAGTGATTGTGATCCCTGCATGACTTTGTAAATAGCCTGCTGCGAGAGACATGAGTAAATAAAATAACCCGCAACCAACTAGGCAACCCCAAAATGTTGTGAGTAATGATTCAATGCTGATCAAGGCGAACAGGTGCCAAGGTCTTGCACCGACTGAGCGTAAAATAGCTAATTCGCGACGACGCTGATTGAGGCTCGCTAATAAAGTAGTGAGCATGCCAAGTAGACTGACCAGTACCACCACCATAGAAAACAACAGTAAGATTTTTTCAACAATGGTGAGCATTTCCCACAACTCACGCAAAGTGACGCCTGGCATGATGGCAAGCAACGCTTCAGGTTTGTATTGATTAATGTTGCGCCTTACTTGCAGAGTATAAAGTGGTGAATCAAAACCAACTAAAAATGCGGTGATCTGTTTTGGTTCGCCAATTAAGTCATCATGCTGTTCATGTTCATGTTCATGTTCATGTTCATGGCTGGTGTGGTTAGTATTGTGGATTTGTTCAATGGCAGCTAAAGGAATATGCAAGGTTTTATCAACAGGTGTGCCTGTAGCGTTTAAAATGCCGACCACAGTAAAAGGGTTGTCATCATGATGGTGAAAACTGGTATTACCCATACCGTGAGAAATAACAATGCTATCGCCAAGGCTATAGCCTAAGTTCGCCGCGACTTGAGCACCTAGTACTACCTCATTTAAATGGCGGAAAGGGCGGCCTTGGCTAAAGCTAAGAGATTGTTTTTTAGCAAATTTATAATGCTGGAAATAGTCAGCGGAAGTACCAAGTACTGCTTGGCCTTTATGGCTATCTCCTAATGACAGCGGAATGGTCCATTTGACGCCGCGTTGCTGTTTTATATATTGATAGCTTTGCCAACTCACTGCGTTATTAGCGTGGCCAATACGAAACACAGACGATAATAGCAACTGTATATCGCCTGTGCGAGCGCCAACAATTAGATCAGTACCAGAAATAGTATTACTAAAACTACTTTTGGCATCAACCCGCACACGCTCAATACTTAATAGCAGCATGACACTGATAGCAATAGTGAATAGGGTTAAGAATGCACTAGCGCGGCGGTTATATAGGCTGCTTATAGCAAGTTTTATTAGGATCATGAAACTTGCTCCTGTAACGCGATTAAATCAATGTTACGGTTAAACAAGGGTTGTAAGCTTTCATCGTGACTTACAAAGACGAGGGTGCTGTTAGCGGCTTGAGCTTGCTCGAACAGTAGCGTAATAAATGCTTGGCGGTTACGTGTATCAAGGGCTGAGGTTGGTTCATCGGCGATGATAAGCTCAGGGCTGCCAATAAAAGCCCGTGCCGCCGCAACCCGTTGTTGTTGGCCTATGCTTAAGCTAGCCACATTTTGCTGGTGTAATTGCTCGTCTAAGCCAAGTGCATTTAATAGCCGTGCCGCTTCTTTGTTGAGAGTAATACTATTTACGAGTGCTTTTTTTTGCCGCTGTTTTGAAAATTGGCAACCTAATGTCACGTTTTCAATCGGCGATAAATAGGGCAATAAATTAAAGTTTTGAAAAATATAGCCAATATGATCAGCACGAAAAGCATCACGCTTACTGTTAGTTAGCTTGCTTAGTTCACAGCCAAAAATATTTAAACTACCCGATGTTGGCCGATTTATCCCCGCAAGCAATGATAAGAACGTGGACTTACCGCAGCCGCTGGGGCCATGTAAAAATACATGTTCACCCTTAGCAATCCCAAGGGATGCAATTGCTAAAGTGGGTTTGGCTTGTTGTTTTTGCCATTTAAAACTTAGCTGCTTTATATTAATCATCACATAAACTACTGCTGGATTTTGATGTTATCTTATAACGTACATAACAAAATACCAACTAAACTGCGTTAAATCACATAGTGCTTTAATTGTGATTTCCTTCGGTCTCGATTATTATTAGCGGCTTATAACCCCAATTCCATACCTGTGCCTGTAATGGGCATGCCATACACCCGGAGATAGCATGACTAGCTATAAAGTTTTAGACGTAAACGATGACTTACCAATACGCACTAAGGGCCCCGTTCACAGTGGCAAAGTACGTTCAGTTTATTGGTTAACAGACGAAGACAGCGCACGTTTGATCAGCGAAAAAGGCTATCAAGTACCTAAAGGTACTGAGCTGGCTATTATGGTAATTTCCGATCGTATCTCTGCCTTTGATTGTATTTGGCAAGGTGAAAATGGCCTAAATGGTGTACCAGGCAAAGGTATTGCGTTAAATACTGTTGCATCGCATTGGTTTAAGCTATTTGATCAAGCAGGTCTGGCGGGCAATCATATTGTTGATATTCCACATCCGTATGTATGGATTGTTCGTAAAGCCAGTACCGTAAAAGTAGAAGCAATTGCTCGTCAGTATATAACTGGCAGCATGTGGCGTGATTACAGCAAAGGCGTTCGTAATTTTTGTGGTTTAGAATTACCTGAAGGCTTAACCGCTAATCAGCAGTTAGATGATGTGTTAATTACGCCATCAACGAAAGGTATTATTACTGGCGTTGCAGATATTCCTGCTGTGGATGATGTAAATATTACTCGTGACAATATCACTAATAACTTAACTGTGTTTAACTTTAAGTCTGAAGATGATGTTACGCAATACGAAAAACTTCTTGTTGAAGGTTTTACCTTAATTAGCGCTGAGCTGGCTAAATTGGATCAAATCTTCGTCGATACAAAGTTTGAGTTTGGCTATGTAGAAGATATATCTGGTACAGATAAACTTATCTACATCGATGAAGTCGGTACGCCTGATTCATCGCGCATTTGGGATGGTGCTGCGTATCGTGATGGAAAAATTGTTGAGAACTCTAAAGAGGGGTTCCGCCAATTATTAATTAGTAATGTACCTGATAGCGATGTATTACTGAATAAAGACCGTATGCCTGAGCGAGAGCAACTTGCTAAAGATTACATACTGCCTGAATCAGTTATGTTATCAGTGTCAGAAACCTATGTTGGCATTGCCAGTAAAATAGTTGGCTACGATATCGCTATTCCAACAGATCCTCGCGCAGAGGTTATAACTATTTTGGATCAACAATATGGTTTGATTTCCAAGCTTTAGTCATTAGTTATTTGCTTGCTGTTGTTTAAAAGCCTTAAGTTTTCCTATTATTTAGTGTAACTGGGCTTTTATTCTTGCATTTGGAGTCAGTCTCTAATTAACTTAACCTAAGATTAATTAGCGATACTCATAGGTTAGTGTTCGCCCTACCGAGGATGACTAAATGAAGTTGCAAAAAATGGCAACCCAAAGCATTGTGACTCTTTTAACAATGGCGTGTTCATATGTAGCCTTTGCACAAGACGTTACGCTCAATATCGTTGATCAACATGGGCAGCCACTTAAAAATGCAGTAGTAGAACTTGTTAGTGAAGGTGGTAATAAGTCATCACAACAGTTACCAGTACTGATCATGGATCAAGTCGATAAGCAGTTTTCACCAACACTGTTAATTGCTCAGCAGGGGCAGCAGGTCAACTTTCCAAATAGCGATAATATTCGTCATCATGTGTACTCTTTTTCTCAGGCTAAACCATTTCAATTGAAACTTTATTCGGGACAACCAGAAAGCCCGATCACATTTGAGAATCAAGGGGTCGTAGTGCTTGGCTGTAATATCCATGATTCTATGTTAGGGTATATTTATGTAGCTAAAAGTTCTCATGTTTATCAAAGTGATGAACTGGGAAATGTGCCGCTAAATGGGCTAACACTACCTGTAAAGCTAAGTCTTTGGCACTCATTACAAAAGAACACACTCGAAGAAAAACAGCCTTTAATGTTAGCTGTAAATGCACCTCATAGTTTACAAGTAACACTGCAAACAACTGAGCCTAAGCCACGCAATACTTTTGGTAGCAAGTTTAAGGGTGGGAATGACAAATAGTTTAAAAAATCGCATAACTATTTTATGTGTAGGCTTAGTGTTATTAACTACAGTTATGAGCTTATTTAGTTTCTGGTGGTCGACTAGTCAATTTAATGAAAAAAAGGTCACCCAAGATATTAATGTGGCTGAAAATGTCTATAAGCAGTACTTAGCGTCGAAAGAAAGTTTATTGCTCACAGCTGCAAAAGTATTGACTGCTGATTTTGGTTTTAAACAAGCGGTTGCCACTAAGGATGCAAATACGATTAGTAGCGCATTGTATAATCATAGTCAGCGAATTAATGCTGATTTAATGTTGTTATTGGACTTATCAGGTAAGTTGGTATCAACTAATCGACAACAAGACTTTGATAATAATTTACAAGCGTTAATGAGTGAGTTGCTCAACAATACCGAGCAATCTAGCTTTGTTGTGCTAAATAATGAGCTATATCAGGTTATTTTATTACCTATTAAAGCCCCACGTACTATCGCGCACAGTTTAGTCGGCTTTAAAATTGATGATGAGGTTGCGGTTGAGCTAAAAAACTTAACCGGTATGGATGTAAGCTTTATTGCTAACAGCGATAATTTGGTTAAAAGCTCTTTGTTAGAGCGCCCGACGCCGTTTATTCCGACTGAATATTTTCATAAAACAACCACGCAACGAATTTTTGGTGAACAACTGGTATATCGCAATCGCGATGTACACCTACCTTCCCTTGACGATCATCCCGTTAATGTATTACTGAGTGCTGATCTAACACAAAGTTACAGTGAATTTGAGCGGCTGTTTTACACGTTAGTCATTCTCGCGTCTTTAACGATTTTTATCGGTGTTATTACCAGTAGTTTATTGGCCAAAAACTTAACCATGCCATTATCACAATTAGTGACTTTAGCGCGGCAGTTTGCCCGAGGAAACTACAGTGTTGACGCGATGAGCAAAAAGCAAAGCAATGAAATAGCTACATTGATAGATGCTTTTAAAAACATGGGTAATGATATTAAAGAGCGTGAACAACAAATTAGCTTTGCAGCAAAACATGACTCTTTAACTGGCTTTTATAATCGTTCTGCAATGCTGGAAGTGTTGAATGAAAACCTTAAAAAAACCCAAGAATACACTTTAGTGGCAATCGATATTCGTGGTCTTAGGCATATTAACGATAAGCTAGGGCCTCGTATTGGTGATGATTGCTTAAAAGCTGTGGCGTTACGGATTGCTGAGTTTTCAGATGAGTTTGGCGGTTTACATGCGCGTATTGGTGGTGATGAATTTTTAACCGTTTTCCCCAGTGGTGCGGGGCGCAATCTTAAAAGTGGTATTGTTGGGTTAATGGCGCAGTTACAAGCGAGTTATACTATTCAAAAGCTTAAAATCAACCTACGCTTTAGTGCTGGTGTAGTGGAGTATCCTTCACAAGGCTTGCAAGCGGATGATTTAATGCGTCGCGTTTTAATTGCTGTGGATAGCGCCGCAAGTGCCCATGAAAATATTCATTATTATCTGCCTGGTGAGGACGAGGCTCATCTTGATAGACTCATTATGATCGATGAGCTCAAACAAGCGATTCATGATGATGATGGTCAATTATTTATGACCTATCAGCCTAAACTACATATTGCCACACAACAAATCAATAAAGTGGAATCGCTTATTCGTTGGCAACGCAAGGATGGTAGCTGGGTATCGCCAGAGCTATTTATTGATTTAGCAGAGCAATCTGGCTTAATTGTTGAGTTAACTGGATGGGTTGTTAAAACGGTAATAGCGCAGGTCGGGCTTTGGCAACAGCAAGGTATTTATATGCAAGCTGCTATTAATGTTTCAGCTCAAGATATCGCTTACCCAGAGTTTCATGCAAATTTAATACGCACTTTAAAACAGTTTTCGGTTGCCCCTGCGCTTATTACTATTGAATTAACCGAACGCGATATGATTGAAAATGAAGAAAAAGGGATCCTAGCACTGGAAAACCTTAAAGCTATTGGCGTAAAAATTTCGCTGGATGATTATGGGGTTGGGCAAACATCCTTGGGTCGTTTAAAAATGCTACCGATTGATGAGCTGAAACTCGATAAATGCTTTATTTTAAAACTAGATGAATCTGAAAAAGATCAATTTATTGTTGAATCAACGATCACCTTAGGCCATCAGCTAGGCTTCTCTGTGGTAGCAGAAGGGGTTGAAACATTGGCTTCGCTTGAGTTGCTACAAAAAATGCAGTGTGATCATGTGCAAGGTTACTACTTAAGTCGGCCACTCAAAGCGGATGTGTTTGAACAATGGCTGGAGCAGTATAATGAACAAGTTTAAATTATTATTGTTAACTGTTATCGCATTACCTGCTTTTGATACCTTTGCATCAAAAGGTAAGCTATTAGCAACACCTGGGGTGTCGCAAGTAGAAGGCAGTGGTGGCGGTGGTATCGTGCCTTGGGCACAGCTTGCCGGTTATGCTAGCGAAGATGAGTTTTCTATTAATGGCTTTTGTAGTCGTGCCAATGTTACTGATTACAGCTTAGATGTATGCGGTGCCCAAGTTAACTTATTTAATCGGGTTGAACTCAGTTATGCACAGCAAAACTTTGCTGTGCCAGCACTTGATACGGAAATAGAGCAAGCAATCAGCGGTGTTAAGGTGAGGCTCTATGGTGATATTGTGTACAGTGACTGGCCACAGCTAACACTCGGTGCACAGCATAAGTCTCTTGATGATGGCACTGTTGCTACGTTTGTGGGCGCTGAAGATACCTCTGGTACTGATATTTATCTAGCCGCGAGTAAGTTACATTTAGGGGCCGTTGCCGGTTATAACTGGTTCTGGAATATAACCACGCGGTATAGTGAAGCAAATCAGCTCGGCTTACTCGGCTACGGTGGCGCTAATAGTAGTGAAGCGCTGTTATTTGAGGCCAGCACGGCTATTTTCTTAACTCGAGAAATTGCCGTTGGTATAGAATATCGACAAAAATCAAATAATCTCGGGTTGGGTGAGCAAGATTGGCAAGATGTGTTTGTTGCTTGGGTGCCAAATAAATATATAAGTATCACCGCCGCATACCTTGATCTAGGCCGCATTGCAGGTGCTGAAGATCAAACTGGTTGGTACTTATCGGCAACAGGGTATTGGTAATGTTCAAATTTATAACAATAATAATTTTTACTATGGTACTAAGTGCTTGTTCGAATATAGCTAATTTAACCTTGTACCAGCAGCTCGATGGTCAAGCTGGGCTCGAAAGGTTAGTCGACAGTTTTATTAATCAAATCGGTAATGATGAACAGATTATTCACTACTTTGAACATGCCAATATTAGCCATTTCCGCGAGGGCTTTATCAATCACCTGTGTGTGCTAACTGATGGTCCTTGTAAATACACGCGCGATAGTATGGTTGAGATCCACACTGGCATGAATATCAGCGAAGCTGACTTTAACCAGGTAGTCGATTTACTAATCAATGCAATGAATGAACAAAATATTGAGCATCCAGTACAAAATAAAATACTCGCGAAAATGGCACCGTTGAGATCTGAGATAATTAAGATTTAGCAAACAAATGCCACCAATTGATGCTCAACGGAAGGTGGCTTGGGTATATAACATAGCTAATTTTTAAATATTTAATGGCTTTTATCGGCCGTTATTTTTTTTAGGTCCGCAGTTGTTTCTCTTCGCTGCAAATAGATGCGAATTCTATGTTTTAAATTTCTTAAAAATGTACTGCGATTAGAATGGGTGCCTGTATTGGCATTTACAATCTCACTTTCAAAGTTTCTGTCTTCTGCTAGAGGGTATGGTTTGATGCCTACTACCTGTAGCCCAACTTCACCATGAAATTGTATATCTACATCAACAGGGCGGTAAAATGGCTTGCGAGTTAACAGCTTTTTCGCACCTTCTAAACTTATGATGTAGCCTTGTGTGCCATTAGGGGTTTTTTTATAATTACCTAAAGTTAAGCCGTCTTGCAGTGTAGCCGTATCGATGAATGGAAAATCACGGTTATCTGAGAGTTTAATTAAATCCCAGTGTTGTAACTCGAGGGCAGCCGTTATGACATTGTTTAAATGGGGCTGGATAAATAAGTCATCTTCTAGTACCACGCAAACGGAGATATTTTCGTCGACCATTTTTTGCCAAATACGCATATGGCTAACATAGCAGCCAATCTCACCTAGTGTTAAGTCACGATGATAGTGTTTTTTATTGTTACTTGGACAATACCAAGTTTGCAGTTCAGTTTCGTTAAGTTGTTTTCCTACTGTTGCGTTAAAACGTTCAGCTTCCATGCCTATATTGTTTAATCGTGTTTGAGTTGTATACCAGCGCTCTTCACAGCCTTGCATATTAATAATATAAAGTGGAATAGACATAATTTTGAAGTTATAAAAAATTACAGTAAGAATATCCTAACATTTAAATTGGTTTTCGGGATAATAAAATTGTTTTGTTAACTAAATGAGTTGCTTTTATGTTAGGTCCCTAGTTTACATCTTTGCTTTAGCGAATAGGTCGAATCGAAAATAGGGCTAGTGTTTTCAAACCGCACGCTGGTAAAATGGATCGCTTATCTGTTGGGCAAATTGCTAACTATTTAGAGGAAAATAAATGAAACGAGTAATAACTTTTGGAACGTTTGATATTTTCCATGTTGGCCACATCAATATTTTAGAGCGTGCCAAAGCTTTAGGTGATTACCTGATTGTCGGCGTGTCTTCAGATGCGCTTAATATGTCAAAAAAAGGCCGCAATCCAGTCTACAGTGAAGCCGATAGAGTCAGAATTATCAGTTCATTACGTTGTGTTGATGAGGTGTTTATTGAGCACTCATTAGAGCTTAAAGGTGAATACATTACTGAACATAAAGCTCAACTATTGGTAATGGGTGATGACTGGGCTGGACGTTTTGATGAATTTAAAAGCTTGTGTGATGTGAAATACCTTACTCGCACCCCTTCAATTTCAACCACTGAAATTATTGAAGTGGTACGTAATCCATTATCTCAATAAGGATTTTAAGGTGGGTCTATCCAACCCACGATTTAATCACTTTAACTTCATATAGCTTAGTGCTTTACGGATTTTGTATCTGCGTAGTAGATTAAGTGGCTTTTGCATAACTCCCGCTTCAATAACGTGTGCGGTTGCAGCCAGTACGCGTTGAGCACTATTTCCATCAGTAAATGGATGTACTTGGGTTATATACTCATTAATTTTCAGTTGTTGCTCATCGCTCAAAGATAGCGCTTGTTCTAAAGCGTTAATTAATTGCTCCGGTTTGGTGATATTTATTAAAGCATCTTGTGGTTGAGCGTTATTAAAAGTGATCACCGGTTTGCCTAATAATAATGATTCATCAACGGCACTAGATGTATCTGAAATAACCACGTCCGCGTGTTGAATTAAAGGCATTAAATTATCACTTTGGCAAATTTCAAAATGTTCTAATTCTGTAAGTGGTTGATATAATTGCTGCCACTGCTGTTTAGTTTTTGGGTGAAACTTCAGTTTAATAGCGTAGTCACCACTGCTTGCAAGTGTTTTTATTTGCTCAAATAAGATTTCTAGCGAAGATAAATTTGGCGAAAATGTTGGCGCATATAAAATAACGGGCTTTATATTTTGTTGTTTTTGGTAATCAAAATAAGGGTCGAGTTTTGGCCAGCCAGTTTCTATCACTCTAAAATAACCGTGTTTTTCTGCTAACCGTGTAAATGGTTCTGTTGTAAGAGGGCCATGAGTACAGTACAAATCAAAAAAACCTCGAATCGCAAAATGACCTTTTTTCTTATATTCTAAGCCATGAAACACTTGTACTTTTACGCCTGGGAAAAAATCAGGAACAACATTGCCAGGCACGAATACGGCACAAGGGTTAAAGTCTTTAACATCTTCAATAGTATGAAGTTGTTGCTCGCCCTCTAGCAGGCTGTTGGTAATACCGCTTTTTTTTGTAATAAACCAGCAAGCTTTATCCCCTCTCGCGTTGAGCGCAGCTTGAATAGGGCGTAAAATAGCAAAGCTATAGGGTTGTTCTACATAGAATAAATAATGTTTAGGCATGATAAGTCACTTTTCGACTTTAAATTGGTAATAAAATATATTTCGAAGGCATTGGTAAAGACTCTATTTACCAGAATTAGTTACCTATAATACAGTTTTATTATACTAAAACAAAATAATGTACTAATTAAGCTAACAAGCATTGTTGCTGGAGCGTTCATAAATTAGTCATGATGATGGCTTAATATTGCTACCTAAGGTGTTAAATAGGTGTAATATTACTATGCATTTCCTCTTTGTCTCTCGTCGTAATATACATGCTAGATATTATCAAAAGCTAATTGCTCAACTAAGCCTGAATGCAAGTTTGCATATTTTTGGTAAGCCAATACTCAGTGCATTAAAATATTTACCCGAGGCATTTAAAGTGTCCTTTGAGGGTATTATTGCAACCCAGTTAAAACGCAAACAAGCCAAACATGCTATTTGGCATAGCTACTTGTTAATATTAGCTTACTCCCTTTTGATAAACGTGGTTGAGCGTTGTCGTTATGCTAAATATTTAGCACTACTTACGCAGGAAAAGGCAACTCATTTAGTTATCTGGAATGGACATAAACTGCCTAACATTACAGTCGTGAAAGCAGCTGAAAAGCTAGGGATTAAAGTCATTTATTATGAGAATGGCTTGCTACCTAATACAACGTGTTTGGATCCCAACGGTGTTAACTATGCATCTTCAATTAAGCGCGAGAAACGTTTTTACCTTGATTTTGAATCATCGCAAACAGCACTATTTAAAACATCGGAGTTAACGGCTAGGGTCAATCATAAAAAACGCAAAGCATTTGTACAAAGCAAACTACCGGCTCGGTATATTTTTGTGCCGTTTCAGGTTCCCCATGATACGCAATTAGTTTGTTATTCGCCCTGGATTAATTCGATGGAAATGTTGTTTACAGAAGTAATGACCGCGGTAGAAAAATTAAATGATTCAGAGTTAAAAGTGGTATTTAAAGAACATCCCTCTTGGCATAAACACTATTCTCATTTATATAAAAAGCACCCTCAGGCAGTATTTGCTAACGGCAATGTGACGGCTGATTTAATAGCAAACGCACAGGGCGTGATCACGATTAATTCTACGGTCGGGTTAGAGGCGTTATTGTTAGGGCGCCGTGTTATTACATTAGGGCAGGCTTGTTATAACATCGATGAATTAGTTTTACATGCGCGCAATAGTGAGGAGTTAAGTGAACAGATATCGCAAATGAGTCAAGGTTGGCAATTCAATACTCAACTTAGAAATCAGTTTTTCAGTTATATAAAGCATGTTTACAGTGTTCAAGGAAGGTGGCAAGATTGCTCAAAAGAACATGCTGATGCTGTTGAAAAACGTTTATTAGGATTAGATGTTTTTTCTCAGCAAATTAATGAAGTAAAGGATAACAATGAAAAACATCGTAACTTGCCAGTGGTTGAACGAGCACTTAAACGACCCCAAACTGATTATTTTTGATGCCGGTATGGTGCGCCCAGGTAAGCTGGGAGAGTATAAACCGCAAGCTAAGTTACCTAATGCATTACGTTTTGACTTTAAAAAGCAATTAGCCGATCAAGACAATCCGCTGCCGCATAGCATGTGTAGTGCGGAGCAGTTTACTCAGCAGATGCAGTTAATGGGTGTTGATAAAGATTCCTTAGTTATCATTTACGAAGACCAAGGGTTATTTAGTGCCGCCAGAGGTTGGTGGATGTTTAAAGCTATGGGTTTTGATAATGTCAAAGTACTCAGTGGCGGCCTTGCGAAGTGGCAGTCGCTGGGTTATTTAACACAAATTGAATATAGCCGCCATCATCATAAAGGTAACTTTGTTGCCAAACCGCGAGTTGGTTACTTTATTGATGCTGCTGCAGTCTTTCAGGGCATAGATGATGAGCACACCGTACTGCTTGATGCGCGGGGTTATCAGCGTTATTTAGGTGAAATGCCAGAGCCGAGAGCTGGGATGCGCAGCGGCCATATTCCTAATAGCCGTGCTTTGCCGTTTATTGAGCTATTGGATGATGGCGAAGCAAAACCATTAACCGTTATCAAAGCTGCATTTGACGCTGTACTTGGCGACCAAGCAAACTCTCAAACGAGCTTACAATTTAGCTGTGGCTCCGGCGTTACCGCCTGCATTTTGGCGTTATTTGCTGATGAATGTGGGTATGAAAATCTGCACGTTTACGACGGCTCATGGAGTGAGTGGGGCGGTCGTGATGAGTTACCTATCGAAACGGGTCCTTGTCCTGCGCGTTAAAACGCAAACCCATAGTGCTGCCAGTAATCAATGGCTTTGTTATTGAGAGGCTGGCGTACTTGTACTTTACTTGCCGTTGCAGATGGAGAATGTTGCTTATGAAAATCCAGGCACTGAGCTTGCCAAGGCAAATCACAAAAATCATAGAGCTGTTGCGTGCTTAGCAGCGGCTCTGAAACAAGTGTTTCGTATTGCATGATCATCACATTATTTGGATATTTAGCTGCAAAGTGATTGATCAGCTTACAGTAATCTTGATAGAAGTGGTCTATATCTGGCAGGTTATAACTGTAATGATGAAAAGCACTGGCTGGGCTATATAGTTGGCGATAATTGGCAATACAGCTGTCTTTTCGAGCGCGCTGCATACAAATAATTTTAGCACTTGGGAACGCCGTTAGAATAAAATCGATATAATAAAAATTGAATGGTTGTTTGTCGCAGCTGCGTAGCTGCGGTGCTACTAGTTGATTAATTCGCTGTTTATACTGGCTCAACTGCGCGATTAACTGAGCATTTTTGTATGCATTATTGAGTACGTCGCTATTTAATACCTGAGCATTAGCACCTTGGCAGAGCTGGGCAATATCATTAAGTTCACCCACACCTTGCACCGTTGTTGCTTGATTTATTATTTTTTCTAGCAAGGTTGTGCCTGAGCGCGGCATACCAACAATAAATAGCGGAGCAAAATCGCTGCGGCTTATGTCTGGCTTATAATCGTGGCTTAATGCGATAAGCTGTTGGCAAAATTCACTATGTGCCTGCGCATTGTATTTAACATGCAAACAAATAGGCTGCTTACTAGCACTAAAGTGCGCAAAAGCTTGCTTATAATCAGCGCAGTGTTCGTAATTGAGTGCAATCGCATGGTGCAAAAATTGTTGCTGCATCGGCGTTTTAGCGTATTTGGTTAACTCTAAAAGCTGTGGTAAATGTGCTTTAGCTTGCTTAACATCGTTAAGTTCGGCTAACGAGTAGTGAGCTTGAAAATGCTGCGGGTGCTGTTTAATAAGTGTTTGTAGTAGCAGTATAGCATCACTAAATTGCCCCATTATTTTATAGGCCACTGCTAAGTTATAACTGATCTGCGGGTTTGTAGGGGCATGTTGGTGAGCACGTAATTGCCACTCTAGCGCGAGTTGATAATGTCCTAGGCGAGTTAATACATTAGCAATTACATCGCATTCAATCGCTTCATACTGTAGGTATTTTATTGCTTCAGTTATATGTTGCTGCGCATCTAACAACTGCCCATTGAGTACGGCGAGTTTGGCTGAGTGAGCAAAATATAAAGGTAGAGGTACAATACTAATCGCTTTGCTTAAGAGTTTATTTGCTTTGCTAATATCGTTTGCTGCAACATTTACTTGCGCGAGTAAAAAATAACTAAAGTGATCATCTGAGGCGCGTTTGATATTACTGACCAGTAATAAATGCGCGTCGTTAAGCTTGCCATGATTAATAGCAAGTTCAATTTGTTGTTGCAGGTGTTTTTGTGTCGATGTCAGCATGGCTATAAGCATAAAAGCCTTGGCGTAAAACGCCAAGGCTTTTTATAAACTCATATTGTTTACAGTTCAAAGTTATAGGTAAACTTCATACCGATAGTGCGCGGTGTAGTGGTGTAGTGACCATACACACGTTGCAGCTCAGGCAGTTCTTTATTGAGCTCTTCATATTTAGCCATACCTGCCCATGATTTATCGCGGCGTACCGAGGTAAAGGCGTACTTATCGAATAAGTTATCAACGTAAATGGTTGCCGACCACATATCACCGGTTAGCTTGGCTGATAAATTACTCAATGCATAGCCTGCAAGTGTTTCACCATCGGCTTTTAAGCCAACTTTAGTGATCACATCACTTTGCGCGGTCATACCGTAGTTAATGCTCAGTAACTTATCATCGAGTACATCTTGCTCATAACGCAGGCCGAATGAAAACTGATGCTCAGGCGCGCCTGGTAAGCGGTCGCCGTCAGCACCATCGTAGTATGCTTGATACTGTGCATACGTTTCATCTAATTCACCAAATAGAATCGGTACATTTTCAGTTAGCTCAGCTTTGGCATAAGCGTAGGTAGCGTAAGCCGTCCAGTTATCGGCAATTATGGCGCGAGATGAAACTTCCACACCTTTTGAATTAGCTGAACCGGCGTTCGAAGTTATAAGCTCCTGACCATTAACTGTTGAAGAACCAACTTGCGCATCCTTCCAATCAACATTAAACAATGCCGCGTTAAAGTGTAAGCGGTTTTTAAACCAGCTCGATTTAAAACCAAGTTCATAGTTTACTGTGGTATCTGGTTTATAATCTTGCTCATTTGGCAATGTACAAATAACTTGTTGTTCAGGCAGCACATCTGGGCAAAGGGGAATGCCATTGTCACCGCCAATTCTGAAGCCTTCACTTACGGTAAAATAAGCAAGCACACCAGAATCAAAAGTGTAGTTTGCGTTAAACTTAAACAGGCTACCGCTATCATTGGTTTTTATATTCGAGAATTCAATTTTATCCAGCGATGAAATGTAGTTTTCATCTTCAACATAAAGTGGTGTGGCTGAACCAATATCAGATGAAATATCGTACTTATAAACTCTAGCACCAAGAGTCACCTCCAACTGCTCAGTAAAGCTATAACTGATCTCACCAAAGAGTGCCTTTTCTGTGGTATTAGTATTGCTGATCAAAATATACTCAAGGTCTTTTTCTATATTGGGAATATCCCCCCCAAAATCTGTATATCCGGGCGTGTATTCACGGTCGTCTGAGTCACTTTCCAGTTTGTTATAATAGGCGCCGACAATCCAGTTAAAATCGCTGTCTGTAGTTGAGACTAAACGAATTTCTTGGGTGAAATTATCGCGTTTAGAGGTGTCTCGTGTTTGCGCTACAAATGCTGGAAATTCAGCGTAGCCTGAATATATATCGTAAAGCAGGTCAGTTTGGTCACGTTGCCCTGATTGCTCATAGCTTGACCAACCAGAGGCAGATACTAATTCTGCAAAGCCTAGATCCGCTTTGATCTCTAAGCTTAATAAGTCGTTTTCTTCTTCACCTGGCTCAAGTATCCGCGCGGCATTTTCATACTGGCCAACCATCCCCTGTAGGCCGCTGCTGTCACTTAATGAATTATATTGCGATGTAGAGTTACCGCCATTTTCTTGTTTTTGATAAAAATAATTTAGCGTTGCATCGATAGCTTCGCTGGCTTGCCAACGCAGTGACACACGCCCTGTAGTAATTTGTTCATCATTTACGTCACTGACACTGCGTAAGTTAGCGTTGACATCTTGTGGGTTGGTAAAGTCCGGATTTGGGTTTGATACGCCTGGGTTTTGCACTACGTAGTTATAATCGATATAACCTGGGTTGGTGTAGTAATTGACGCTAGCACGGATTGCCAATACATCGTCAATTAACGGCGTATTAAATACTAAACCAAACTCACCGCCAGTGCCGTCACTTTCGTTTAAGCTAAACACATCACCAGTGACTTGCCCTTCGATAACATCAAGCTCTGGTTGTTTTAATAGGTAACGAATAGCACCACCTAATGTGCCCGCTCCGTACAATGTACCTTGTGGGCCAATCAATACTTCAACACGATCTACGTCTGTTAAACGTAAATCAATATTAAGTGGAATCTCACCCACGTAAGTGGCAACTGTGCCACCATCAGAAATACGATCTGAAGTATTGGTATTTAAGCCACGGACAATAATTGGTGAACCTTCACGGCCACCTTGATCAGAAATAGTTAAACCTGGCACCCAACGTGCCACATCTTCAAGATCAGCAATGTTTTGATCTTTGATCACATCCCCATCAAGGGCGGTGATGTTAAGTGGTGCCTCTTGCACTGAACCTGCTCGACGGGTCGCAGTTATCTGAATTGTTTCAATTGCTTTCTCGGTTATAACTTGCTGATCAGCTGCAACAGCATGATCAGCAGTAAAAAATTGGGCGGCTATTGCGCAAGCGATAATACTAGGCTTGAACTGTTTCATTGATTATCCTGTTTTTTGTTTATCTGGTTGTCGTTTGCTAATAAGAAAACATGTTATAAAAAGATAAACAAGATGACTGAAAGGGTACGAAAATTAATATGCAATTATATAGATAAAGTATTCATCAAAAAACGTTTTTTAGTGCGTTAAAGCGTTTTTATTGCATATAAATATTTGCATGAAATTTTTTCTCTTTATGGTTTTCTTGCTGTTTTGTGTTAATTGTTAATTTTGCGTGTTCTAAACGGGCAGTTTTTACAATTGTTTTTACAACATGTGCCACGCTTTAAAAAGAACCAACGAGAGAACACCATATAGCTCCCCTGCATTGTATAATCGAGGTTTTCTATTAGGGGATTATGGTTAGAAAAAGAGGCTGCAAAACTAAGCTGGTTTTTAAGTGGTTGTTGATAGAGGACATTTAGAAATTGATTGATTTTAGCCAAGGTACACTTTCGACATAAACAGCTGGTGGTTGTGCTATCAAGCGGTAAAATAGCAGGCAGCTCATTGCACCAACAGGCATTGATATCATCAACATTGCAGTTAAGAGTCGCTTGGCATTGCGAGCAGGCTAAAGTAGTCATTCGAGATACGTTTAATTTTTAATAATCCATAGAATAACAGATAACCAACTATGAACAGAGCACAAGCGTTAGCATAATTCGTCACTTTTGGTAAACACAAAGACGAGGCCATAAGTATCATCGTTTCATCAACGAGTGATGAGC
>NZ_DRGM01000210.1 GCF_011050055.1 Pseudoalteromonas prydzensis
GGTTTGTACTAGACGTCTTTGCGCATTGTGGTAACGCTTAGTCAGTACTTTTTTAATACCAGCCCAATCTTTGCCGGTCATTTTTAAACGTAGTGCATCATATTTAACACGCTCGCGCCAAAGCTCATCAAGCTCAGCCTGCGTTTGTGGCCACTCAGCATCTTCACGATCAAAGTAATATTCATCAGCCTCATCAAACGTCATTTCTGTTTCTAGTAAACTTAACGAATACTCATAACGTTCAAAACGACGTTTCATACTAAGGTTGAAAATATCAAAGGTAAAATCAAGCTTACCTGTGGTCAGCGCATTATCAAATTGGTTGCGGTATTGCTCAAATGAGGCAACATCCGCAGCCAAAAAGACGCTTTTATTAAAATCAAGGGATTCGATATAACGGTCATACACTTTACTTGAAAGTGCGTCATCAAAACGAATAGGTTTGTAATGTGCACGAGTAAATAAGTTCGTCACCCGTTTGCTAGCCGTACTATGCTGACTTTCTTGTGCAAGGACTGGCAAGTCTTTTGCCGTAACAACTTCAGCGACATCAGCAACATCTGATGCAAATAATAAACCCGAATACAGGGCCGCAACTAACGGAATGAGCGTAAACTTCTGACTCATACACAACTCCTTAATTTATATACAGCTTTTAGATAATGTACAGCTTTTAGATAATGTACAGGCTGTCTGCTTTAGTTTTAACTTGCATGCCCGTTACCAACTCAACATGAACATCATCTTTGTTCACTTCAGTGATTACGGCATTAACAAGAGCTTGGCCAAGTTTAACTTTAACTTTGTTATTAACCTTGACCTCACTTGCTGGTAAAGGTTCAATTTTACCTGAACGTTTAACCGGCGCAGCCTTCGCTGGTGCAGTGTTAACTTTAACGTTTTTATCAGCTGACTTGCTGAATTGGCCAGGTTTCTTTTTGTAAGGTTTTGTGTCTGAATCATTACGTGGGCGCTGCGCTTTTTTACGCTTAGCCATTTTCGCACGGCTTTCTTCAAGGGCCTTTTGAGCATGATCAATATGTTCTTGCTCAACTTTGGCGCCGTGATTACCATCTAAGTCAATACGAAACTCAGACTTAGTCACCGCTTCTAAATAACGCCAATTCGACGTGTATTTTCTAAGCGCTTGACGAACCTGCGTTTTACTAACTTTTTCAGACCCTTCAATTCGCTCAGCGATATCTTTAAAGATACCTACTTTCAGCGGCTTGATACCGTCTTTTTGTTTAAAACATTGTGGGAATTCTTGATATAAAAATTCCAACACTTCATTAATATCTTTTAGCTTGTTTGTGGTTTCCATTTTAGAACCTATGTTTCACATCTTTTCATCAAGGGACGAATCGACGTAGTGTGTTACCCAGTCGACCAGCTCTTCAAAGTCGGCTTCAATTACAGCCATATCACCTCGAAGGTGTTCCCAAATACCATTAATTATTTCATCAATTAATTCACATTCCGTGTCATCAGGGAGACGATCCCAGGCAATATGAATTAAATCGTTGAGCGTTTCCGCTACATGTTCTTCATCCCCTTCCCAATCACCCACATCGGTGATGGCAAACAGATAATCCTGTACATTTACTAAGTCTTTCATGCAATTGTTGCCTCAAAACACGCTACGAGTGCTTCTAAACCTTGCTGATCATCCGCATCAAACCGAGCAATACTTGGACTGTCTATATCTAAGACTGCAAATACTTCACCATTTTTATGGACAGGTATTACTATCTCAGAGTTAGACGCTGCATCACAGGCAATATGTCCTGCAAATGCATGTACATCTTCAACAAGTTGAGTTTGCGCAGTTGCAGCGGCAGTCCCACAGACACCCTTTCCGACAGGAATACGGATACATGCAGGGTTACCTTGAAACGGACCAAGCACTAATTCAGTGGGTGAGTCGATTAAATAAAACCCAGCCCAATTGACATCATCAAGTGACGTAAATAACAGCGCGCTGATATTCGCCATATTGGCAATAATATTAGGCTCACCAGTAATTAGCGATTCAGTTTGTTTAACTAATGACTGGTAAAATTCTTGCTTTTGCATACCAAACTACTTCTTATCAAACATACAGTAGCTAAAGGTACTCTTTGTCGCCAATAATTGAAACCTTTTCAAAGCAAAAAAAAACAATTTGCCCTAAATTTCAGCAAGCTTGGTTAATAATTCTGCTATTGAGGAGGTTGTTGTTTTACTGCACCTTGTCTTAGGCCATATAAAAATAACCCTGCTGCAAGTGCAGACATTACAGTGTTAATCAAAAATACCATACCGCCTGTGGCGCTGAGTAAATAACTAAATATTGCACCACCAAGTAAGCCTAATGTCAGTACCCCTGAGTAATTTACTTTTGCGTACTTATACATCAATAAATACCCAGGTACGACAAACGCAGCCATGGTTAAACCGACAATATGTGCATTGGCTATCGCACTCATGAGTAACTGGAAAAAGGTAGTCAGCGGATCGGTATTGAGCGTTAATGCATAATAAACGCCTAACACACTGCCGATGATCACAGGTGAAAGTAATGATAACCCAACACTTTTTGCAAGCCGATGCTTCATAATACGTCCTTAAAATCAGGCTTAGAATAAATACTAAGGATGCATGATGTTTTACAACATCGAAATAGAGACTATGGTCGTAATTTTCAATAATAAAAACTTTAGGCACAAAAAAGCCCGCTTAATCAGCGGGCTATTTTATATGGTGGAGAGATAGGGATTTGAACCCTAGAGGGGCTACAAACCCCTGCCGGTTTTCAAGACCGGTGCATTCGGCCACTCTGCCATCTCTCCGAAACTGCTTTAAGTTACGAGTAAGAGTGTACTCACAACTATTTTAAATTAGGTGGTGGAGAGATAGGGATTTGAACCCTAGAGGGGCTATAAACCCCTGCCGGTTTTCAAGACCGGTGCATTCGACCACTCTGCCATCTCTCCGCACGGCCTGCATAATAGAGAAGGCAGTGGTCTTTGTGAAGCTTTTTTTTCAAAAAAAAGTTTAACTGCTTAAAAAACCATTAATTTGTACACTCTTAACACAGCGCAGAGTAAAAACCATGCAAAATTGAACTTTTCTTTTTAATTATCGGTCTATTGAACTACAAAGGTTTGCCCTAATATAGAAGTATTGGTAATCTAACTTCAGTTTAATTATCACAACTTAAAAACAGGTTTCTAAAGGAGCTCTAAAATGGCATTTAATCATTCGTACAATACCGCTAGACCGGTTATGTCGACCATTGAAACAAACAAGGTACTTAAAAACACCTATTTCTTATTGGCTATGACATTAGCATTTAGTGCTGTGACGGCTGGTATCTCAATGGCATTACAACTCCCTTATTTTATGGGGTTAGTTTTCACGCTTGTTTCTTTCGGCCTATTATTTGTGGTAAATAAAAAAGCTGACAGTGCATCAGGCGTTGCATGGGTATTCGCATTCACGGGTTTAATGGGCGCTGGCCTTGGTCCACTGCTTAACCATTATGCTGCTATGCCGAATGGCCCTATGCTTATTATGCAAGCGTTAGGTTCTACGGCTTTGATCTTTTTAGGCCTGTCTGCTTATGCACTTAACACTAAGAAAGACTTCTCATTTATGGGTGGTTTTTTAACCGTGGGTCTTATCGTTGTGATCATCGCCAGTATCGTGAATATCTTCATTGGTAGTTCATTGATGTTTATGGTGCTCAATGCAGCGGTTGTATTAATTATGTCTGGTCTTATCTTATTTGATACTAGCCGCATTATTAACGGTGGCGAAACTAACTACATTCGTGCAACTGTTTCTTTATATTTAAGTGTATATAACTTATTTACTTCATTGCTTGCACTACTTGGCGCAAATAATGACTAATTAAATAGTTCTGTTAAAATAGCCCCTCTTTAGGGGCTTTTTTATTGGAATAGTTTTGGCACGATTTGTACTTTCTCTGCACAATGCACCATCGGATCATGATACCACGCAACGTTTGGTTAAATTTGCACAAGCATGTTTAACACAAGGGCATAACATCGATGCCATTTTTTTGTATCAGAACGGCGTTTTTCATGCCAACGAGCAACTAGATTTGGCTGCTGATGAATTACCGATTAATGCGTTATGGCAACAATTACATCAGCAAGGGGTCAATTTAATGTTATGCGTTACTGCCGCTGAAAAGCGTGGTGTAGACATAAACAATACCGGCGTGTTCACTGTTGCAGGTCTTGCTGAATTTGCCATGCTAGCTAGTGATGCCGACAAATGGGTGCAGTTTAAATGATCAATGTACTTGTATTAAGCCAACATAGTCCTTTTGATGACTTACATATTCGTGATGCATTAGATATGACATTAATATTCGCTGCTGTTGAGCAAAATATTAGCTGGTTATTTAGCGGTCCTGCGGTACTTGCCTTAAAAAAACATCAACAACCTGAACAGATAGGTTTAAAAAATTACTTTAAGACCATTAAAACACTAGAAATTTACGATGTTGAAAACATTTATGTATGTGAAAAGTCTCTGCTCGAGTATGGCCTTGATAAACATAACCTAGTAGTAGAAGTAAAAGCGCTTAATTATCAGCAGCAAAGTCAACTGATTGCCCAGCAACAACAGATAGTGAACTTATGAGCACCTTACATATATTTTCCAAGCCACTTGGCTATTACAACACAGATCAATTAGTTAACCTGATCCAGCCAACGGACAAAGTACTATTATTAAGTGACGCATGCTTTGCTATTAGCCAATTTAGACAACTTGCAACGCACTTATTAATACTTGCTGATGACGCCAAGGTACGAGATATCACAATCAATCAGCCCGATCATTCGCTTAGTTATGACGACTTTGTCGCGCTAACATTAGCAACATCTCACTCTATTACGTGGTAACGCATGCTTGAATTTAATAATCAAATTATCGACACGGATAAACAAGGTTACTTACTTGATCACCAGTTATGGAATGAACAATTAGCCTGCGTTATTGCCGAGCAAGAAAACATTGAATTAACCTCTCAACACTGGGAAGTGATCCATTTTGTGCGTAATTTCTATTTAGAATACAACACTAGCCCAGCAATAAGAATGTTAGTTAAAGCAATGGCAAAAGCGCTAGGTGAAGATAAAGGCAATAGTATCTACCTTTATAAACTGTTTCCTAAAGGCCCTGCTAAGCAAGCAACTAAAATAGCCGGTTTACCAAAACCGGCACGGTGCATTTAACAATGACAACTGTTAAACCAAATAATACAGCAAAACGTCGAAATAGCGGCCGTAGTTATAATCGCGGTGCAATTACAACCAAAAAAGTGAATAACTCAATAAAGCGCGAGATCAAACCAGCCATTGCCGCAAGTGAGCGCAAAATTGTCTTATTTAATAAACCCTTTGATGTGTTGTGCCAGTTTACTGATGAAGCAAACAGACAAACCTTAGCTGACTTTATTGCCATTAAAGATGTGTATGCTGCAGGACGATTAGATAGAGACAGTGAGGGCCTGCTATTGCTCACTAATTGTGGCAAGTTACAAAACACTTTAACAGCGCCAAACAAAAAAACCAGTAAAACTTACTGGGCACAAGTTGAAGGTGAGCCAACTGATGCAGCAATTAAACAACTGTGCCAAGGCGTCGAGCTCAAAGATGGACTCACATTACCCGCTATTGTTAAACGTATAGATGAGCCAACTTTATGGCCACGTAATCCTCCCGTTAGAGAGCGAAAAAACATTCCAACGAGTTGGCTCAGTATTACTCTTACCGAAGGGCGTAATCGCCAAGTAAGAAGGATGACAGCACATATTGGCCACCCTACTTTACGTTTAATTCGTTATCGTATTGGTGACTACACGTTAAAAGGAATTGATAATGGCCATTTTAAAGTAATCGCTGATGAACAATAAAGTAAGCTAAATTTGAGCGCTGCTATTTTAAATGCGCCTAGCAGCGCTGGCTGATTTTGCTATCAATCTTCACTAACAACAATACAATTACGGCCTTGTCCTTTTGCTTGGTACAAGGCTTTATCTGCCGCATCAACAAAATAGGTATAATCGCCAGTTTGGGGATTATGCAAAGTTTTAATGCCCATGCTTAGTGTTATATAACCAATATCAGTATATTCATGCTTAATAACTAACTGATTAATGGCTTGCTGGATTTGTAATGCACTATGTAAAGCCTTTTTCGGATCAGCCTCTGGCAGTAGCACCACAAATTCCTCACCGCCAAAACGTGCAACAAAGTCCTTTTCGTGATTCATCGTCGCCGCAATACATTGTGCAATTTGATACAAGCATTCATCGCCTTTAATATGGCCGTAGTTGTCGTTGTATTGTTTAAAATAATCGATGTCGATTAAGAGCATTGATAACGGTTTTATTTTTTTATGCATTAATTCAAGTTCATTGACTAACTTGTCATCAAAGCAACGTCGATTGGCAATTTGAGTTAATGAGTCTACAAAAGCCATGTCGCGAAGTGTATCTTCAACAGCTAAATGCTGTGTTACATCCTTAAAAATAGCTAAAAATTCGTGTTTAAAATATCTTCCCGAAATTTCCATCATTATATGGGAGCCATCTTTACAAGTAACACAATAAACTTGTGGTTGAATATCAGTATCATTTTCTAACGCAAAGCTAAGAGCTTGTTGCCACGTTTGTCGCACCCACACCAGATAGTGTGGATCAGGGTAAGCATTAAGCCACCAATCATTGAGTGTTGGAATATCGTCAATAGTGTAGCCAAACACATCAACAAAACGTTGGTTTATGCGGATTATATTCTCGGTGTGCATACATACATTGCATAAAGGTATGGGCACTTGCGTAAATAAATTAACGTATTCGCTCAAATCATGCTGACGGGTTGATGGTTTATTATGTTGCGTTAAATGTTCAATATTATGGTGTACCGAAACAAAATTATGCTGGCTCGTTGTTGTATGCATCGATAGCGCGAAGTACCATTCTTGCCACCAGGTTGCTAGCTGTGAAACAAGAAAAGACTCAGACTCACTTGTCGTTTTCAAATTCACAGCAACACTTTTGAGCAGACTATCTAAGCTACTGTATTCAATTACACCCCATTGTTGATAATTTGAAAGGGTATTTTCAAACACCCGATACGCATCAACTCTTAAAGTACTGCGCGTATCATCAACCATCGTTACTAATTGTGATTTAGAGTTGCAGGCATATTGTGCAACGAAGTTAATTATTGATTGTTGATAGAAAATATTGTCCATATATTGCCCATTAATTACGTACGCGTAAAAACCGTGCACTTAAAAGTACACCAGAATAATTTAAAGGAATGTAAGCAGATGAAAGTATTCGGCGTGAAAAGATTAGTAAAGAGCAGTTGATTAATGTAAACGAGATAAAAGTAAGGTAGCAATGCTAAAACTATTTTTATAATTGCAGTTAAAAAAATCACAACTTTAAAATACCCTTAATAACTTTATCAGGTCCAGTTATTTATGTGAATTCTAGCACTAAAATTTAGCCGATGATTATTTAAGCAATAAAAAATCTCTCATATAAGAATAAATAAGGGTAGATTTATCACCTGACTCTGTATAAAAGTGCTAACCCCTGTACATTTTAACAATCTAAAAAGACGACTTTATGGCGCACAATATGCTTATTTTCTTAAATAACTCAAGTATGTTACTGCGCTGCCGTTATACATAATTGTATGTATAGATTATCGACTTGAAAATACGGTGTTAATTGCATTATCGCGTGCATGGGATCAGGTGCTATATGGATATGACCAATGAAGAACTAAATTTTATAACGGATCTTTTTCAAGTGACGACTCCTGCAAAATTGCAGGACAATCATACGCTGACATTACAAAGCGCTGTCCCTGCCAATATTGCTGAATTACTAAACAATACAAAATTAACACTACTGGCTGAAGTTGGCGATTATCAATTATGGTTTCCACTTGCAATAAAAATTGATAAAACAGGCGTTTTGACCCCAGTACTAAGCGCCCCTGAAGTTATTGATACACGAGGAATAAAACGCTGTTGGCGTGGTGATAATCTCAATATTCAGAGCCAAGGCTTTGAAGTAGAATCAATCTCAAGTACTGGGCTTTTTCTAAAATCTACGACTCAAAAGGCTCCTTTAGCGGTTGATCAACAAATAAAATTAACCCTGCCAAACAAGAGAAATATTACTATCGACATCGAGCCGGTACGTTTTAGTAAGCGAGGCATGGCCGCCAAGATCACTCATATTCATCAAGGGAAAGAACATCTCAGGGCCTATTTATTCGAAGCCCATAAGCGCCAACATGCCAATTTATATGAGTCCAGATAACCGCTTATAAAGCTTAATATTGATAATTCACCGTTGTGTGTTAGTCGCAGCTAGTTGCAGTGAAGTTAGCACAGCGATAAGCTAAACCTTTATTGTAATAAATGAAGGTTCTATGAGCGAAAATAACTATCCAATAGGTACTCAAGGCACGCCTTGGCATGAGAAAGATAAACAGTGCTGGTTTAACCAACAAACGATTAAACGCAGTTATCAATCACAAGTTGTCACTTTAATCAACGAACTGGATAATGATTTCGCGGTTGAGCAATATGGTGCGCTCAGTTTTGATCCTACTCGCTATCCTCTTTTTATTATTAAATCAAAACAGTGGGCATCGAATAAACCGAGCATCTTGATCACCGGTGGCGTGCATGGCTATGAGACAAGCGGTGTTCATGGCGCATTACATTTTATGAAAACGCTAGGTATGAAATATACAAAAGAGTTTAACTTACTGGTTGCCCCTTGTATTAGCCCATGGGGATATGAAACCATTAATCGTTGGAATCCAGCCGCCATAGATCCAAACCGTTCGTTTTATTCACCAAGCCCAGCACCGGAGTCAGCTGCACTAATAAATTATATTAAAGCACAAAATATACCTTTATTAGCGCATATTGATCTGCATGAAACAACTGACACTGACAACAGTGAGTTTCGCCCTGCACTTGCGGCTCGTGACGGCAAGGTGAACACTAATTGGAATATTCCTGACGGGTTTTATCTTGTCGCTGATAGCAATAAACCTGAACCACAATTCCAAAAGGCGATTATTGACACTGTCACTAAAGTAACTCAAATCGCGCCCAGTGATGAAAACAATCAACTCATTGGTGTGCCACTAGAGCAACATGGTGTGATCAATTACGCAGCACGAGAACTCGGTTTATGTATGGGCTTTACAGATGCACAGTATGTCACGACGACTGAGGTGTACCCAGATAGTCCAACGGCAACAGAGGAGCTATGTATTACAGCTCAAGTTGCAGCGATCAAAGGTGCATTGGATCACCTGCTCACAAAATAATTATCGCGAGGGTCTATTGGTAATTATATTTAGGCCCTATTCTGACATTTTTAATCTGGTTATATATTGTTCACTGATTAATTAATGCAAATTTATAAAAAATTAAAAAATACCTAGACTCCGCGTTTAAATTGTATAAAATTCGCGCTCTTAAATTTTCTCACAAGGAAGCACGTTGAAATTTAGCAATAAACATGGTCAAGTTAGTTTACACCGCGAGCAAAATATTATCATCGCTGATTTCTGCGGCAATCTTAATGCAAGCTTAGTGACCGCATTTAGCAATGGCTTATTTGAACAAGTTAGTCAGCTTGCCAATAAACCATGGGGATATATTAGTAATTCTCAAAATCTGTTGGCTGCAACTCCCCAAGCAGAGCAACAACTTACACTGTTAGTCTCTGCCATGGTTCGTAATGGATGCATTGCCAGCGCTTATATTTTTGATTCAGCTATCGTAATCAATCAAATGCAACGCATTATTCACAATGCAGGTCTGAGCGTGGATATTCGCCATCGTCTGTTTAAATGTTTAGCGCAAGCTAAAACCTTTGTTAACCAAACAATGGCCGATAAAGCAGCTCAATTGCACTTTGCGTAACTTAGTCTCGATAAAAAACACTGCCTATTGATGCCTTAATACTGTGGTCTTCTTCGGCTGTGATCACAAAATCAAGTGCATTGAGCTTATTTGGTAAATCATAGCCATCGGCAACAACAGTGACTGGGATGCGCTTCATTTGACCAGCTTCGACAGCTGTAAGTTGAGGGCTCTGTAACTTAGCCACATCAAGGCCGCTGATCGCGACTCGGTAATGCACTAACTGCTGAGTTTTATTAATAATTGTCAGGGTGTAGGGGTTTTCAACTAAGCCCTCATAATTTACCCGATATAATGCGTTACGATCACGTAGTACTGACACTTCGATTGGCGTGCGTTGCACTAACCACGCTAACATACTGACCATTAATAAAACCGTGAGCGCACCATAACCGACCAGTTTTAACCGGTATGGGTTAGTTTGCTCGCCAGCCATCTGTTTTTCGCTTGCGTACTTGATCAAGCCTTTTTGATAGCCAAATTTATCCATAGTGTCATCACAGGCATCGATACATAAACCACAGTTAATACATTCATATTGAAGGCCGTTGCGAATATCAATCCCTGCTGGGCACACTTCCACACATAAATTGCAATCTACGCAATCACCTAAATCTAACGCTTTCGGATCGGCCTTACGTTTACGTGGACCACGGTTTTCCCCTCGCGCACTGTCATAAGTGACAAGTAATGTATCTTTATCAAACATTACTGCCTGAAATCGTGAATATGGACAAGCAACGGTGCACATTTTTTCTCTTAAGAAACCAGCATTTCCATAAGTACAAAAGGCAAACAAAAATACCCAAAAACTAGTGATCCCCGACCATTGCAGAGTAAACATATCCCCATACAGACTTTTAGCCGGAATAAAATACGCCATAAACGATGTGGCAGTGAATAAAGAAATGATCAACCAAGCGCTGTGTTTGATTATTTTCTTTTGCCATTTTGATAATGTCCAGGCAGATTTATCTAATTTAATACGTTGATTACGCGTTCCTTCAATTCGTTGCTCCACCCACGAAAACATCAACATCCAAATAGTTTGCGGGCATGTATAACCACACCATACCCGGCCAAGCCAATTGGTAACAAAAAACAACGCAAAGGCACCTAGCATAAATAGCAACGCCAAGATCATAAAGTCTTGAGGCAGTAAGGTCAGCCCAAAAATAGTAAACTTTTGACTCGCAACATCGAGCAGTACCGCTTGCTGACCATGGTATGGGAGCCAAGGAATAACAATAAATGTCAGCATCAGTAACCAACCCAGGTTACGGCGAATACGCTGAAAAAATCCTTTTTGCTCACGAATATAAATAGGCCCTTCATGGTTATAGGGCTTGATGATCATATCTTCTTCTTTAATATCAAATTTCATAATTACGAGTACTTAATGTGACGGTTAAGTACTCTTTTGCAACTTTCAGACCAAACTGAAAGATAAAATAACTATATGAATATTAAAGAATTTAAATAAAATGTTTAAATCGACTTCGCGATATATAACGGAAATCGCGATATATCACGACATTTTATTGATTGCAAGCTTGCGCATTTTTGAGCGCAACGTACTCTCCGGCATACCTAACTTAACTGCAGCGCCTTGGCTGCCAGAAATTTGCCAATTTGACAACTCTAACACCGCTAGAATATGTAACCGCTGTACCTCATCTAAATTCAGCGCTGTATTACTGATCAAAGCTGCTCCACTACGCAGTGGTTGACTTAGCTGTAATACCGACTGTTTAGACAAAATCGCCTCGCGCTCTAGTACATTCTGTAATTCGCGAATATTGCCTGGCCAGTCATAAGCTTGTAACTGTGCTATGGCTTTTTTGCTCACTCCTTTGAGCTGCTTACCAAGGCGTTTATTTAGCTGTGCAATTAAGTTACTGCATAGCAAGGGAATATCTTCTTTACGCTGTTTTAATGGTGGCACTGTAATTGGGAAAACATTTAACCGATAATATAAATCAATTCTAAAACGTCCTGATTGCACCATCTCCCATAAGTCACGATTAGTGGCAGCAATCACCCGAATATTCACTTTACGTGTCTGGCTACTGCCTACTCGCTCAAATTCATGTTCTTGCAGTACCCGCAGTAATTTACTTTGTGCCTCGAGTGGCAATTCTCCAATTTCATCTAAAAACAGTGTGCCATTATCGGCTAATTCAAATCGACCTTTACGGTGTTCATTGGCCCCAGTAAACGCACCTTTCTCATGACCAAATAGCTCTGACTCCAATAAACTGGCCGTAAATGCTGCACAATTGACCTTAATAAACGATTGTTTACTACGTGCACTTAAACGATGTAAGTTGCGCGCGACAAGTTCTTTACCCGTGCCGTTCTCGCCTAAGATCAATACTGTGCTGTCGGTTGGACTAACCAATTTTATTTGCTCTAGCATAGTTTGAAAAATATGACTTTTGCCAACTAAACCAGACTCTTGCCAGTCTTCATTAAGCTCTGCAATTAGATAATTATTTTGCTCTTTTAATTGCTCACTTAAGTGGTTAACTTGCGCTAACGCATCGCGTAGAGCCTGCTCGGTTTGTTGCTGCTTTGATACATCGCGAAATATCGCGACAGCACCAATCAATTGCTGATCTTTATATACTGGGGTTGATGTATATTCTACAGCAAAGCGGCTACCATCTTTACGCCAAAACACTTCCCCTTTAACTTGACGGTGTTTACCATCAAACATAGTACAATATATTTGGCATTCATCCGCTGGATAAGGGCGACCATCGGCATGGCTATGATGATGGTACTGATGAATTTTTTTACCTAATAGCTCATCTGCTCGCCAACCGGTCATTCGCTCTGCGGCTGGGTTTACAAACACCGCATTACCGCTTAGATCAAAGCCATAAATGCCCTCACCCACAGCGTTTAGCAATAAGCTTGGATCGTCTAAAAATTGTTTTATCATTGCAGTGCACCAAATTCGTGAAATATCACGAGCATTATGCCTATATGGATGCCTTTTTACACCTTTACTTACAATTTGCTGTTTATAAACTGTTACATAAATAGCTTTTAACTATTAAGATAAGAAAAAACAGTGTAGTGAACACATGTCGTTAATCATTAACAATCTTGAGAAACGCCACCAAAGCGTTGTCGCCGTGAATAAGCTGTCTTTTACTGTACAACCTGGGGAAATTTTTGCATTACTTGGTCCCAATGGTGCGGGTAAATCTTCGTTAGTCAAAATGCTCGTTGGCTTTTCTAGCGCAAACAGTGGCTCCATTGAACTGACTGATTCAGGGCACACATATGCGTCGATCCCAGCCCACTTACTTGGTTATCTGCCAGAGGAGCGTGGCCTCTACCCAGAAAAAACACTTTCGAAAGGAAATCAGCAAAAAATCCAATTGATCACGGCTATTCGATGGTAAGTTACTGGGGCAAATATTGCTTGCAGTCAAAACCATGCTTAGCACGCTATTGTCGATTGTATTATCTATGCTGTTTTTTACTGTGGTGATTAAACAACAAGCGCTTGATTTACATTTTGTGAATTGGTCATTACTGCCTTGGTTTTTTGCCTTTGCGATTGCTGGACTTAGCATCTGCGCCGCATTTATGGCCGCTGTTGCTGCGGGCATTGATGATCCTAACCACAGTAGTAAAAGCGCGTTAATGATGCTGCCTGTGGCCCCTATCGGTATTGCTTTCTTTGTTATTGATGCACCAAATAGTTTATTAACAACTGTACTGAGCTACTTACCAATTACCGCATTTGCTGTCATGCCAGTACGTATGTCGCTGGTTGAGCTCGCATTTTGGCAACCTCTGTTATCACTGTTGCTGAGCATCGGCTGCTTTTATTACTTACGTATTTTTGCCGCGCGCACCTTTAAAATGGGCATGAATATGTATGCACAAGAACCGAGTTTAAAGGCTATGTGGTTGAGTATCTTTAAATAACAACACAATCTTACAGTCTCTTATTACACTCTATTTGTCTTTACGATAAAAATATTTCGTTATCTTTTATTGTCATTTCGTTTAAAAATCCACTTACCAACAGCGTATTGCTTGATTGGATCACTGTTGTTTTTGAATCCATAAAACAACAGTCACTACTTTTTTAGGAATGAACGAATGAAAAAAGCATTGCTAACACTTATTGTCGCACCTCTGTTTGCCGTTTATACAACATTTGCCGTTGCAGATGATGCTGTTGACGCTCCAGCCGAAACAATTAAAGAATACACAGAAATGTGTCTAAACTGGGCTAAAGACGACGACATCAGCAATGAAGAGCTTAAACCATACGTGTTAAAATGCGTTAATGATGAGCTTGAGTCTGAAGGCTACAAAAAAGTCACTGACGTAAAAATTTAATCTCAAAATTGCCATTGCGAAATTTTGCTATAAAAAAACCGGACTGACACAAGGGTGTGCGTTCCGGTTTTTTTGTTATGAGGTATGAACCTAGCAAATACGCTAAAAAGCGCGTTTGCTGCTCATTTTACTCAGCGTCTTTTTTCGCTTTAGTTGCTTTTTTAGGCGCCGTTTTTTTGGCCGCAGCTTTCTTTTTCGGTGCAGCTTTCTTCTTCGCCTCTGCAACCCACTTTCCTGCATTGAAATGCGCAGTCCAGCCTGTTGCTTTGCCATCAACTTCAGTCATTACATACTGTTCTTTATTCTTACGGCTATAACGAACAATTGCTAAGTTGCCATCAGGATCTTTCGCTGGTGCATCGGCAAGATAATAAAACTTAGGTGAGATACGATCTCTAAAACGCTGTAACTCTTCTACTTTAGGAGCACGTGTTTCACGCGATTTAGGGAAGGTATTAGCGGCTAAGAAAATACCGGCCGCACCGTCACGTAGCACAAAGTACGCATCAGATTTTTCACATTCAAGCTCTGGTAACTGTACTGGGTCTTCTTTCGGTGGTGCTGCTTCACCGTTACGCAGTAATTTACGGGTGTTCTTACATTCATCATTACTACAGCCAAAATATTTACCAAAACGTCCTGACTTAAGTTGCATATCCGATGAACATTTATCACATTCAATGATAGGGCCATCATAACCCTTGATTTTAAATGTGCCTTGCTCGACTACATAGCCCTTACACGCGGGGTTGTTACCACAAACATGTAATTTGCGCGTTTCGTCAATAAGATACGAATCCATCGCCGTTTCACAAATTGGGCAACGCTTCATTTGCATTAATGTTTCGGTTTCAACATCTTCAACATCAGCAGCAACCGCTTCATCACCTGATACTAAATTCATCGTTGTGGTACAACGCTCTTTAGGTGGTAAGTTATAGCCTGTGCAGCCTAAAAACACCCCTGTTGAAGCGGTGCGAATACCCATTTTTCTGCCACAGGTTGGGCAGTCAATGTCCGTTTCGACCATTTCATTTTTGCGCATTCCGCCTTCATCTTCTTCGCCACTGGCTAAAGTCAGTTGCGTAGAAAAGTCAGCGTAAAATTTATCGAGTACTTGAGTCCAAACGCGCTCACCTTCAGCGATATCATCTAAGCGACCTTCCATTTTTGCAGTGAAGTCAAAGTTCATTAGATCAGTAAAGTTTTCGACTAATCTATCAGTAACAATCTCACCCATTTTTTCTGCAAAGAACCGGCGGTTTTCAACGCGCACATAGCCACGATCTTGAATCGTTGAGATAATAGATGCATAGGTAGATGGGCGACCAATACCCCGCTTTTCAAGTTCTTTAACTAAACTCGCTTCACTAAAACGCGCTGGCGGCTTAGTAAAATGCTGTTTAGGATCAAGTTCAACCAGGCTTAATATCTCGCCTTGTTTTATTGCTGGCAGTGATTGGTCTTCTTCATTCTTCTTACGCACTGCAGGTTGTACTCTTGTCCAACCATCAAAACGTAACACACGCCCTTTCGCTTTGAGCTGGAAATCAGCGGCGTTAACGGTCAAGGTTGTTAAGTCATATTCAGCAGCAACCATTTGACAGGCAACAAATTGACGCCAAATTAGCTCATAAAGTTTTTTAGCATCTGGGTCTACGCCATCTAAATGCCCAGACAATACACTAACACTGGAAGGACGGATCGCCTCATGCGCCTCTTGAGCATTTCCTTTCGAGCTATAATTGATAGGCTCTTTCGGTAAATACTTATCGCCAAATTGCTCGCTTACGTAATCACGGCACATTGCAACTGCATCTTTCGACAAATTCGTCGAGTCAGTACGCATATAAGTGATGTAACCGGCTTCATACAAGCGCTGCGCTAACATCATGGTCTTTTTAACACCATAGCCTAAGCGAGTGCTGGCAGCTTGCTGCATGGTTGAGGTAATAAGTGGCGCACTTGGGCGACTTTTACTGGGCTTTTCTTCAACACTAACAACTTTATATTCAGCTTGCTCTAGTGCTGCGGTTGCAGCCATAGCTTGGGCTTGATTAACTGGTTTAAAGGCTTTATCGCCTTGTTTAACGACTTCTAAACGAAGGTTAGATTCAGTATTTTTAACATCCGCATGAATATCCCAGAATTCTTCAGGGATAAATGCTTTGATCTCGCGCTCACGCTCCACCAATAAACGCACAGCAACAGACTGTACGCGACCTGCAGACAAACCACGGGCCACTTTAGCCCATAATAATGGCGACACCATAAAACCAACCACACGGTCTAAAAAGCGACGAGTCTGTTGGGCATAGACCATGTCGGTATTTAGCTCTCCAGGTGCTTCAAAGGCAGCCTGTATGGCATTTTTTGTGATCTCGTTAAATACGACGCGCTTATACTTCTCTGGCTCGCCACCAATGATCTCTTGCAGGTGCCAAGCAATGGCTTCCCCTTCTCTATCCAAATCCGTTGCGAGATAGATTTGGTCAGCATTTTCAGCAAGCTTTTGTAATTCTTGAACAACTTTTTCTTTACCTGGTAATACTTCGTAATGTGGCTGCCAACCTTGCTCTGGATCAATCCCCATTCGAGCAACTAGATTAGTATAATCACGCTGTTTTTTGTACGCGGCCTTTTCTTCTGGTGCCATTTTGCGCACTTCTGCAGGCGTTTTTACAGCAGCCGTTTTGGTTTTGCCTGAACCGGAGGTAGGAAGATCTCGTACATGTCCAATCGAGGACTTGACGATAAAATCGTTTCCTAAATATTTATTAATTGTTTTAGCCTTAGCAGGAGACTCTACAATTACTAGCGATTTGCCCATAGTTGCCTATTTCTAACCAAGTATTTTAAATGTGTTTTGCCCATTTACGGGCGCGAATATTTATAGGTATATCTACAAACACCAATTGTTACAAGCTTTTAATACAAACTTTTCTGCTTTTAATGAATAATTAAACAATTATTGTCGTTAATTTAGACAAAACGATGTTTTTCGGTATTTGCAGTGGAATATATAGAATAGCAACAAAAATGCCAACCTTAAGGTTGGCATTTATTAATTTATATCGGTTAGGATAAAATTAACCAGCGTCTCTAATCGCAAGTTGTGCGACCGTTTCTACTTCTTTAGGAGTTATGAAACTTACAGATAAAAAGCCGCTTTCACTTTTATTTGGTTCAGCCTCACGGCTGATCGAAAGTGGAATTGAATGTGCTGCTGTTGCTGCACTTTCTAGCATGGTAAATCCATCAATACCACTGTATTTACCATTATCTGTGCTAATTGAAATAGCCGTGCCTGATGGGATTGGGTTGTTATACCGATCCGAATAATACAGTGCAAAAGATAATGCCGCTAGTTCATTACCGCCATCTGCTGATGGGGTTAGGTCTATGGTACCTAAGTCACAGTATGCAGTGTTATCTGTAAGCTCTAATGCAACGACTAAATCTGTAGTAGTATTACCTGCCTCTTCATAAATCGAGCTACAACTTTGAATGTCCAATGCCAACTGAACAGCATTAGCTGTCAGTATGGTGTTACCATTTCCATCTAAAATTGGTGCACCTGTTCCATCAACCTCAAATTCATTTAATGAACTAGCGAATTGACTTTCTAACTCTGCTTTTGCAACAACGAAACGGCTATAGACTGCACTACCCGACATAACAATCACAAACGAATCACGCACATCAATTAAATCTTTACTACATAAACTTGCAAATGTTGCATCGGCTGCTGGTGATGTTGCGGCTTCTGTACACAATAGTCCATTGTACTTACCATCAGCTAATGTATGCATTTCATTGAGATCGATATCAAAGCTTTCCTCAAAATGCGCCCCATTAGTATTTGCAGGGCTACATGGATCGTTCGCATCACCTTCATTACAAAAACTAGCATCTTTAACTGTTTGTGCGGTGACAGGATCATAAATCGCAGCCAAGCCATCATAAGTACCATTTTCGTTATGATCGACAAACGCTTCCGGTAAATCATAGCCGCTATAGTATTCATTAGTGTCGAATCGACCATTACCATTTATATCAATAAACGACTCTTGCCCTTTCGCTGTAGCTAGTACAGTTACACGGCCACCTAATGGCACACCAAGTGGGCTTACTCTATTATTTAAGATCCCTGCTAAACAAGGAGCGGGAAGATTCCCCATATACAAGTCGCAATTTATTGCATTAGTTTTTGGGTTTATCGAACTAATTTGATTGCCCCACTTTACTTCTGTAAATGGTTTTGGATTTTGACTACGCCACTGCGCATTACATTCACCATCAACGGTACGACATTCTAATTGCGGGTTAAATGCTTCACCATCAAGAGTACCAACAGCGCCACCTTCCGTTGTTAAATAGACAGCAGTACCATCAGGAACAGGGTTATTAAAGTGATCAGCTAGATACACGGAAATATTGTTTATATCACCAATATAATCAAGTGCTTCAATATTTATTATTTCTGCACCGGCTGTAAAACTGTTGCCATCTGGCAGGCCTGAACTAATAGACACTAAATCAGATACTGTAATAACTTGCTCGTCTAAACCAACTAGCAACATCTCACCTTGAGGACATGAAACAGTTTGATCACGTACTGCTGGATCTTTTTGGCATTCAAGGTAAACATCTTGCCAGCAGGTGACATCGTCCGTTTGGTTTTCTGGTATTTGTTCTTCTGGGATAAAGCATGCTTGCACACGGACAGCCGCAGGGACATAACCCGCGTTAATTTGTACTCGAGCTAAACCTTCTGCATCTGTGAAAACACGGTCATGGGATAAACTAATACCACCATTTGTCGCACTTAAACGAAAATCCATCCGTTTACTTGCCACTACTTTGCCAATTTTGTCTTTTAGTTTAAATGTAATTTCAGACGTTTCTGAGCGCGACTGGCCACCGGTACTTTTTAGCGCAATCACAGATTCAGTAGCACCAACAAATTCGATAGATTCAATTGCAGCAGTTGATACTGGGATATTAACTGTTTTCACAACGGGTGCTCCGCCAGTTAACACTGTCGCTGTAATAGTATCTCCTTGAGCTGCACTACAACCATTTGTACGGTACGTAGTTGTTGCCACGCCACTGATACTAGTCGTACTAGTGTCCATGACCGATAACTCATTCTGAACACACCCAGAGGTAAATTCTACATCGAGATTAGAAACAACCAAATTACCTTCTGAATCGAATATTTTAACTGTAATTACGGTCGTCGCACCTGCAGCGAGAGGGATAAACTCATCCGCGATAACGTTGCCATTAGCATCAAGTTTATTATACAAGCCATTAGTGATAGTAACGCTAAGGTCTGCTGTCGCAATTTCAAATGCTTTTTGATTAGATGCCGATTTTGCTGTCGCTGTAATCTCACCAGCCCCACTGTTAGCACCAGGCTGCAATTTCAACAACGCAAAACCAAAGTTATCAGTCAATGCTTTACCTGATTCAGGTAACAACTTACCAAGATCTGTTGTTGTTTCACTAATAATACCAGCAAAACCATCACCTGAACTTGTATCTGTTACTTTTACTAATACATCGATTAGCTCTTCAGAAGAAAACTGATTCACCTCTGTACAACCTGACGTAAGGTAAGTCGATTCCAATGAAACTGTGTTGCGGTTAGCATCCCAGCCATCAACACAACCTTGCAAAAGTTTCACATCAACATTTGCAACTGCAGTAGCAACAGACGCATCATCACCGCTTGATATGAAGCCAATTGTTTGTGTGACTGAATTACTGTTTTCTGGTTCATAAGTAGCAACAACTAGACCGGCACCTTTTAATAAACCACTACTAAGTGTTACTTTAGCAATACCATTTTCATTCGTTAACGCCGTACCTAACTCGGGAGTGATCTTACCTGTAAAGTTAGATGTAAAACTGATCAGTTGCCCTGCTAGTGGAGATCCACTTTCTGTAAGAGTTGCAGTTACAACTCCTTTGTTATTTTTACTTACCGGGTTTTCCTCAGTAAACGCAGAACCGGATTGATCAACAATTTGTAAGGCAAGGGCGAAAGTCCCATCGCCCCCGGAATCACCACCGTCACCTGCGGATGTAAACGCAAACGTAGCTGAATAGGATTGTTCGCCATCTGTAAAAATTGCCGTGACTTGACCAGCCCCTTCAGTGGTACCAGCAAGAAGCTGAATACGTGCCGTACCAGTACTGTCTGTCAATGCAGAACCAGAAGTTGGATTCAGTGAACCAATGCTATCAGCTAATGTAAAGTTCACTCGCTGATTAGACACAGCAGCACCATTTTTCATCACCTGTGATACAAGCTCTAATGGTGCTTCATTTGCTACTGCATTCACTTGCTCACCACTGCTCATGGAAAAACCTTGAACAGTAATTGTGTATACAGCAGTTCCATCACCGCCAATTGTTCCACCATCCTTTTCAAGTGATCCACCGCCACCACACGCCGTGATCAAAAAACTTAACATTACGACACTGAGCCATCGCATTAAAGGCATTGCCCTCTCCCTAGCGTTTGTTATTAATTATTTAAATATAAAATTTACCCAATATTAACCTATATCAAGCTTTAAAATCACAACTTTTATTACTTTTTTATGGTTTTTTTTGAGCGATATTTTTTTTCATATTTATCATTTTTTTCTGTATAAAAATCTACATGCTGGTAGGCTATGGCAAATTTATAAAAAATAGATTGTTACTATGTCAAAAATCCGTTCAATGAGTTTAACCACCCGCATCATGATAGGTATGTTTTTGGGGGTTGCTGTAGGTTTTATTTTCCAAGCAATATTAGCTGGCGAAGACGATTATCTAATCCCACTTGGATTATTCTCTTTGCCAATTAAAAGCTTTTTTGTTGATGGTTTATTTCATATTGGTGGACAAATATTTATCGCCAGTTTGAAAATGTTGGTTGTGCCACTGGTATTTGTATCGCTTGTTTGCGGTACTTGTAGTTTAAGTGACCCGAAAAAACTAGGCCGTTTGGGCGGTAAATCAATCGGGCTATACCTTATTACTACTGCTATTGCGATTACAGTTGCAATTACCTTGGCATTATTAGTTAATCCCGGTGAAGGCATTAATTTACCTTCTGACGCTACTTATAGCGCAAAAGAAGCACCAACCCTTGCGCAAGTTATCATTGGTATGTTTCCAACCAATCCAATTGATGCGATGGCCAGTGGTAACATGTTACAGGTTATTGTGTTTGCATTGCTGTTTGGTATTGCCATGGCACTCAGTGGCAGCGCAGGCAAACGAGTCGCAGCCGTTTTTGAAGATTTAAATACTGTTATCTTAAAGTTAGTTACCCTATTAATGAACGTAGCACCTTATGGGGTGTTCTGTTTAATGGCGAAACTATTTACCACCATTGAGCTGAACTTAATCGTTAGCTTAGCCAAATACTTTGGTGTTGTAGTGGCGGCCTTGTTTATTCATGCGCTGGTAAATTACACATTATTATTAAAGTTTTTAACCGGTTTAAATCCAATTATCTTCTTGAAGAAAATGAAACACGCGTGTCTATTTGCCTTTAGTACTTCCAGTTCAAGTGCAACAATGCCTATCACATTAGAAACAGCCACGAAAAAGTTAGGCGCAAAGAACTCAGTCGCTTCATTTACAATACCCCTAGGTGCAACCATTAATATGGACGGCACGGCAATTATGCAAGGTGTTGCAACGGTGTTTATCGCTCAAGTGTTCAGTGTTGATCTAACCATTTCAGATTACTTAATGGTCATTCTAACTGCAACGCTCGCCTCTGTCGGCACCGCAGGTGTGCCAGGCGTAGGCTTGATAATGCTTGCCATGGTTCTTAATCAAGTTGGTTTGCCTGTTGAAGGGATTGCCATCATTATTGGCGTTGACAGATTACTTGATATGACTCGCACGGCGGTCAATGTTACGGGCGATTGTATGGTGACCTGTGTGGTGGCTAAATCTGAAGGTGAATTGGATGAAGACGTATTTAACGACCCTGACGCTGCTAAAGATTTAGAGGACTATCATAAATCCACTGACTAGCCATTTTAAATGGCTATGCAATTGTTATAAAAAAACCCGCAAATTTGCGGGTTTTTTTCATTTAATAACTTTAACCTTTATGGGTTTAAGCCTTTAAAACGGGAAACTAACGATATACCCGTTTTATTAACTGTGTTACTCAAGCCAATAGCAAACTTGTCACTGAGGCTCTTTTTAACTTTATATTGCACTTTATAAATTTGTCGCTCATCTTGATGATTTAGTAATGTGTCATCACTGGTTTGAATTTTATCAACTAACCCTTTATCAATTGCTTGAGTTGCAAACCAATGCTCGCCTGTTGCAACTAAATTAATATCTAGGCTAGGACGTTGGCTGCTGACAAACTGTTTGAATAAATCATGGGTTTGTTCTATTTCATCTTTAAATTTTTCTCGGGCTTTATCGGTATTTTCACCAAATAACGTTAACGTGCGTTTAAACTCTCCCGCCGTGATCTGTTCAAAATCAACATCATTTTTCTTGAGAATTTTATTAAAGTTTGGAATTTGCGCTATCACACCAATTGAGCCAACAATAGCAAACGGTGCGGCAACTATTTCATCGGCCACACAGGCCATCATATAGCCACCACTGGCTGCCACTTTATCAATCGCAACAGTAAGGTGAATACCTTTATCTTTCAAGCGTTGCAGCTGTGATGCAGCTAAGCCATAACCATGCACTACACCGCCGCCACTTTCTAATCTAACCAGTACTTTGTCTTTCTGAGGATCGGCAATTGATACGATCGCGGTAATTTCTTCACGCAAGCAGTCTACTTCGTGGGCATCCATGCTGCCATTAAAATCAAGTACATATAAACGTGGTTTGCTATCTGCTTCATGCGCTTTTTTAGCCTCATTTTTTTGTGCTTTATGGTGCGCTTTTAAGGCTTTTTTTGATAAGGTGCTTTCAATAAAGTTATTTTTTAAATCATCGAGTTGCTCTGATATATCATCAATCTCAATTTCACCTTTTTTACTTTTAGGCTTCACCGCAGCTGCAACAATTATGGCGATGATCGCTGCCACAGCAATCACAAATGTTAACGTTTTGGCAAAAAACAGCCCGTACTCATATAAAAATTCCAATCGTATTCTCCAAATAAAAATTTCACCTAATTTACCATTCAAACAAAAAAAAGCCACTTCTCAGTGGCTTTTCATTTATCTTAATACTCTAGAAAGTTAATCAGTGACAATCTCAGTGTTTTGAATAGATAACGCACGACCTCGGGTTACCAAGTAAGTGGCAATTTGCAATTGCATTTCAGCTGTCGCTGCAGCACTGCCTTGTGCCGTAGCCCCAGCAGCTGCATTTGCTGCCGGTGTAAGTACCGAACTATGATGCCCTTTAGTAAATTTCACTAAATAGCTCATCCCTTCATCCGTTGGTGCTTGCGATTGCGTTACAGTCGTTAAACCCATTAAATTAGCTAAAGGAAGTGAACCAGCAAGTGGATTATTCACTGTTGTCGGCGGAATAACCTGATCTGGTTTATTCCCTTCACCATCGCCAACCACCACATTCATATACACTGGCGTACCAAGCGCTTGAACCGCTGCGGCATAATTTGTTGGATCGCCACTATCAAGTGCCGTCTGTGCCGCAAATGAAAATTGCGTCATTACACCTTGAATATTGGCTATTTTGGCGTTTTCGTCAGCGACGGTCAAAGAAGCAATATATTCAGGGTAAGCACAGCTTACATAAGCTTGTTGATCAGCAATAACAGCACCACAGTTAGATACAGCATCCGTTTCAAGGAAGGTTGCAAACTCAGCTGATTCAGCAGTGCCTGCGGCTAATAATACAGAGCCTTGCACAAATGGGCCAAAACTCGCTGATTCTAATAAGAAGCTGGCAATGCCGCCGCCACCACTGGCAAGTGCGACACTATTGACTTTGAACAAACCATCAACTTGGCTATCTAAAGGTGTGTTAGCTTGAGTAACAAAAGCGGGAGCAACTACCGAACCTAGTGAATGGCCAATAAACACTACATCAGAAGTGTTAAGTGATGTATCGTTTGTAAAGTTTAGACCTAGACGTAAAGCAAGTAAATCAGCTGCAGACTGTCTTAAATTGTCACGTGCTACTAGTAATGATTGCAAGTTCATATACGCCAGAACAGAACCTGTTGATGCATTAAAATCATCATTACCATCGTCATCCACGTCTATACCACGTTCACCATGCACTGGATGGTCTATTGAGGCCGTTGCAAAGCCTTGAATCGCTAAACTAGCCGTTAATGCCAACATATCTTCTTTTTTAGAAGTAATACCGTGTTGCATAATAACAACAGGCCAACCACCCGCAGGCATTTCAAGTGCCGACATACCAAGACTTTGTGTTCTGATAAAATTTATTACAGGCAAAATAGGTTTTGTTATCTGAACAGGCACTTCTTGCTGGCTTTGTACTTTAGGGATCGGATTGTATTTTGTTAAGTGACGAGTAATATCAATTTTCGGGTAATCATGTAATCTCCCCTCACTTAAACCTTGGCAAAGCGGCTCATATGAACCAACATCAAACATGGTAGGATCAATTTCATCTTCTTTTCCTGCTTCGCGCAGCGCTTGATCAGCTGCTTGCTGATTAAGAACGGCAACTGGGCTTGAACACATGCCTTGCCAATATGTGTCAGCCAAGTTTGCAATTTCTTTCCCTTCAGGTTGAGATAAATACATAGGCAGTGTCACACTACCTTTTTGATATTGAACACCTGCAAATGCTGGCGAAAGTCCAGTAACACCTTGTGAAGCAAAGACTTGCTCAACCGTTAACATTGATTGCTCTGGGATTTGAACCATTGGTGTTGGCAAAGCTGGGTTTTGCAAGCTCGCTGCTAGTAACTTTTTAATAGTACCAAGTACCGGACCAACAGACTGAATCGTCATCGCCCCACTAAAAATAATATCATCTTTACTAATAGTGCCACCTGAGGTGACCACATTTTCATAACTGTTTACCACGCCTTGCAGCGCTAACTGGCTCTCGGTGATCAGTGGCGTCTCCTCACTAACCAAACCATAAGTTGATGAAGGTTCGATAGAACGCCCTAATGAATCTTTAAGCTCAGTCGTCAGCACATTAATATAAGAGCTGCCAGCTTTAAACGGTTTTAGTGGAATAATAGCAACCGCATTGCCACTTGCTTTAGTGATGAAATCAACGCCAAAGGTTAATTCACCTAATAATTTACATCCAGCTCCAGCAGGTACCGCTGCGCAATCTGCATCTGTTAAACTCGCGCCCATAACAACTTCAAAAATACGCACAGATCCCGGCGCTCCAGCCGAACTTTCATCAAGGCTAACATTCGCAGGAAAGGTAAGATCTACTTTATAAGGAACTTGGCTAGACCAGCCATCAAGTGCACCTAGTGCCAGTGACGGGTTAGCATAGGCACTTCTTGGCACTGATACGCCATTAGCACCCAACTCACCGGGGATATTAATAGTGCCATCTTTTGTACCGCTCATTAATAAGTCATTTGGTACTGAAATAACCCCATTTGCGGGATCAAACTTCACTGTAGCTGATGGAATAACTGGTGGTGTATCATTTTTAACATCTTCTAACGTTTCACCGCCGCCGCAACCAGCTAGAGCCGCTGTAATTGCAAGTGAGAGTAGCATTTTTTTCATATTGTTTGCTCCGCACGTAATCTTTTTTTTATGTGTGTTGATAAATAAGTGTAGCTAATTTTGTTACTAATTCTTTTAAGTTTTCGCGTAATATTTAGTTAAAATAATGTAATTAGGTTATTAATAAGACATTAGACCAGTTAAAGTTAACGTAAAGTTTCAAATTTCGCCACCTTATTTTGCAATAAATTCGATAACTTGGTGTTTTGCTATGTTAAAATCAACCAAATTGATTTTTTGGACCTTTATTATGCAAACCTATAAAGCGGCTGATAATGCCCTACAAGACAAAGTGATCTTAGTAACTGGTGCCGGTGATGGCATTGGCCGCGTAGCGGCAATAACCTATGCAAAACATGGCGCAACGGTTATTTTATTAGGTAAAACCACCAGCAAGCTCGAGGCGGTTTATGATGAAATAGTGGCATCTGGCGGTCCAAAACCGGCAATAGTGCCGATGGATTTAAAAGGCGCAAGTAAACAAAATTTCCGTGATTTAGGCGCTACTATCGAACAACAATTCGGTAAGCTTGATGGTTTACTTAATAACGCAGGTATTATTGGTTCATTAGGTCCACTTGAACATTTTTGTTCTTCAACGTTTGATAACATCATCAAAGTGAATGTTACTGCTCAAGCGATGATCACAAAATACATGTTTCCTGTTTTGCGTAAATCGCCTGCTGCGTCAATTATCTTTACTTCTTCTGGCGTTGGCCGCCAAGGTCGTGAATTTTGGGGCGCGTATGCCATTTCAAAGTTTGCCGTTGAAGGCATGATGCAAACATGGGCGTGTGAAGTCGGTAAAACCAATATTCGCATCAATTGTATCAACCCAGGTGCAACCCATACGGCAATGCGCGCCAGTGTCTACCCAGGTGAAGATCGCGATAAACTAGCCTGTCCTGAAGACTTAATGGCAACTTATTTATACTTAATGAGTGATGATTCAAAAGACGTGAATGGCCAATCATTAGACGCACAAACAAAATAAGCTAATTCTTTCGTTTATTATTTAACACATCGTTCATTGTCATCATGCCAGTTGGTAAATACTGACTGGCGTGTTGCTACAACGCCCCCCTTTCGTCAGTTTAAGATGCAGAATGCAACGTTTCACAGCAGCTTGGCTATCAGCCTTAATTCAGCGCTCAACTTGTTATTGATTAAATCAATATCAGTTATTGAAAACAATAATTTCATAAATAGTGAACTTAGCACTAAAGTGAACTCATACCCAATGCGTTACACAACAACTAAGAGACAACATTATGATGCAAACTACAGCAAGCTTTACCCAACAAGACGGATTATTCATCGACGGTCATTTACACACCTTCATTGAACAACAACTTTGTCAGCAAGTTACCCTTGATTGTGCTGATGTTTATCAAGCATTAGCAACACTAGTAGATGAGTTTGGCTGTCAATGCCGTAAAAACAAACACCTTGAAAATGATAGTTTAGATGTTCAAACGTTACTGCATGCTTATCAAGTTGAACAAAATCATCCGCATTGCCATGTTGATGCGCAAACCACAACCGCCGTATTAGATGAATATTGCTGTCAGGTTCCAGCAATTATTGTGGTTGCTTTAATGGATACTTTAAGCGGAACACCAAGCGATGAACATGGCGCAAAGGCAATTTATCAACGTGCTGCGGCACTGACTAACCGACCTTGTACATATCGTGCAGCGCTTAAAAACGCCAACGCAGCGTAAATCATGAATTGCTTAAACGCTCGATTATCCTTTGTGTGAAATCACTGCAACTGAGGATAGTCGAGTTTTGCTGTTGCTCCTGTAAATCAAATGTCACTTCACCCGTATTTAATGTCTGCGCTAATGCATTTTCAATCGCCTGTGCGGCTTCATGCCAATCCATAAAACGCAGCATCATCACCGCACTTAACATACTGCTTGTGGGGTTAGCACTATTTTGCCCCGCGATCCGCGCAAATGTGCCATGGGTAGGTTCAAAAAAAGCCACTTCGTTATTCAAATTAGCCGCTGGCATAATGCCAATGCCGCCTACTTGTGCGGTCAACATATCCGCTAAATAATCACCATTTTGATTAGTGGTTACGACTACATCAAATTGCTCTGGGGTCATTAACGCTTGCTGCAGCATATTATCGGCAATCACTTCTTTGATAATAAGCGGCGTTTGTCCTTCGCGGGGGATCTCTAGCCAGCGTCCATTACTATGTGCTTGCGCTGCAAATTCTCGTTCCGCCAAAGCAAATCCCCAACGCTTAAATGCACCATCTGTGAATTTAAGTACATTGCCTTTATGGACTAAGGTGACTGAGCTGCTATTTTCCGCCATGGCATAATGCAGCGCATAACGTACTAACCGCTCTGAGCCTTCTTTAGAGATATTTTTAATGCCAATTCCACACTGCTGATCAAATCGCAGCCGGGTTACTCCCATCTCTTGGCATAAAAAATCCAGCATTTTTTCAGCTTCCACACTGCCCGCTTGCCATTCAATACCTGAGTAGACATCTTCTGAGCTATCACGAATAACCACGATATTGGTATTTTCAGGGTGCTTTAATGGCGAAGGCAATGCACTGTAGCCCTTGATAGGGCGCATATTAACGAATAAATCCATTTCATGACGCAAAGCAACATTGAGTGAGCGAAAACCACCACCGATAGGGGTCGTTAGCGGCCCTTTTATTGCTATTTTAAATTGCCGAACGGCATGGATCGTCTCTTGAGGAAACCAATCGCCATCGTACAACTGCGCCGCTTTTTCACCATTAAACACTTCCATCCAATGAATTTGACGCTGCCCTTGGTAACATAATTGCACAGCATGATTAACGAGATTACGCATGCATGGGGAAATATCTTGCCCTACGCCATCGCCATCAATATAAGCGATGATAGGTTGTTCAGGTATATGCCAAACACCTTTGTTATCAATCGTTATTTGTTCACCCTGAGGCGGAATTTCAATATGTTGATAACTCATACTATTGCCATGTTTTTGTTATAGAGTGTTGATACAACAATTAAACCATGGATATGATCCTATGTCGTGGCTCTGAGCGTTATACTTACCATTCAACAATAAAATAATGACGCTATTGCCGTGATATAACACTTTACGGCGTTGAGTGGCACACTATATCGTCGATTTCAGTGAGTACATTAGACACTAACTGGCTATCGAGAATAACCCTGTCTGCTTTCAATGCTTTATCTAACTTGAGTGCATGTTGATATAAAGTATCGCAATCGAACATACCTGCGGTCCCTTTTAACATATGTACACTTTGCGAAAAGCCGTCAATATCACCCTCCGCGTATTGCTTAGTCAGTGTATTTCGCTGTGCTTTTAAGCCATCAATGTATACTTGCTTGAGTGCTGCAAATTCATGCTCTGGGAGCTTCACTTCTTCATGCATTTCAATATCTAAATAACTGGCGATTTTTTGACTAAACTCACTGCGATCAATCGGTTTACCGATATGGTCAATAAAGCCTTGTTTTAAATAGCGATCAATTTCATGCTTCATGGTATTAGCCGTTAACGCAACAATCGGTGTTGTTATACCCGTTGCCTGCATAATATGTATCGCTTGTTCGCCGTCCATTATCGGCATTTGAATATCTAATAATATTAAATCAAATTGATGATCTAAAGTCGCTTGCACTGCATCTTGGCCGTTTTCAACTGCGGTAACCGTCAACCCCATACGCTCTAAGATACGCTTAATAAGCTCACGGTTTTCAGGATGATCTTCGGCGACCAATACTTCGCCAACTAAGTTTCGTTGGCACTGACTCGGCAACTCTTTTGCTGTGCTTGCAGATATTTCTTCAAAACTAGTGATCCAGCGCACTCGCGCTGGCATGTACAACGCCATAGTAAGACAGAATTCACTGCCACTGCCAACATGAGAATGAACGGTGATAGTGCCATCTAGTTTTTCAGCTAAACTTTTTGAAATATTTAAGCCAAGCCCAGTACCACCATATTGACGGGAAATCGATGAATCGGCCTGATAAAATGGCGTAAATAGATCAGCTTGTTCGGCATCTGTCATACCAATGCCGGTGTCTTTCACTTTAATCACCAGCTGCTCTTCAGTACAACTCACCACTAATTGAATATGCCCTACCGTGGTAAACTTTAATGCATTAGCAGTTAAATTTAATAATATCTGCCGTAATCGCGTTGGATCAGAGATTATCCAATCGGGCAATGGGAATTGATAATCAACTTTAAATTTAAGGCCTTTATCACGTATTTGTTTACCCAGTAATGACTCAATGTTGGCTATGGTTGCAAATAAGTCAGTCTCAACTAAATCAATCTCAAGACGATTAGCTTCAATTTTTGACATATCCAAGATATCATTAATTAAGCCCAAGACATGACGACTGTTTTGTAAAATAACCCGTATACCATGATTGCGTTCATGGGGTTTGATATCACCTAAGATAATGCCATCTGCGTAGCCAATAATTGACGTCATGGGGGTACGAATTTCATGACTCATATTTGCTAAAAATCGGCTTTTCGCTTCACTGGCATCGCGCAGCTCTTCGGCTAATTGCTGTAACTCTTGGGTACGTAGTTGAACTTTTTGCTCTAGGTTTTTTGTCAGTTCAACATTTTCGTCGTGTAAAATACTAAATTTATTCGCGACTGCAAAAGCCAATAACATAGCATCGAGCGCAGTGCCTATTAAGCCGAGCAAGTATAAATCAATCGTAATTTGTGGCAAAACACCTAAATTAGTGAGGTTTCCCACCATGTTCGGTATGGCCATCGCAAGGTAGGCAAATACAAAAAAACGGGCTGGCTTAAAGCCACTCATCCAACTGCGTATGCCTATGTACAAACCTAGGCATAAAGTCGCCCCCGTGACTATAGTCGCCCAGATAAAGCCAAAACCTGGCCATATTATCGCAAAAGGCACCCCTGCGGTTGATACCACAGCGAGTATAAAAGATGCGTATGATAATTGCGGAAAGCTTTCTTTGAGTTTAAGTAAGCTATTGAAAAATAAAATGTTCGTTAATGGTATTAGCACAAAGCCAACCCAGTGCAAATGAGAGCTGTAATAACCAAAAATTTGATCGGGGATATGAAAAAACTGGCTCCAAGCAAATACCCAACAGGCTGTAAACAAGGCGTAATAAAGATGAGTCACATCCCGTGCGCCAAAATAAATTAATAAGTTATACAAACCCAGCGCAATGCCTACCCCAAAGCACAACATCATCACCATATTCTCGATGGTGATCTGCGCAAAGAAGTCTGAATAGGGTTTTAATACCAGTTTTGGCGGGGTATAAAAATAATCGCTTTCATACTTAGTGATCATAAAATAGCGTTTGCCGGGGGTAAGCGTTATTTTATTACCATAATGAAAAGCAAATTCGTTTTTTTCGACGCCACCGCTCAAATAGCGTGCAAAGGCAATCGTAGGATCGGTCATATCATAGACGCGCGTTTCGATACGCGACACTAAGGTGTTGTAAGGAAACAACACTAATTCATCTAACTGAGTTTGATTTTCCAGCTCCACAACCAACCAATAACTGCCACCGAAATACGTGGTAGTGGATTGTGGTTGTTTATCATCAAGCCAGCTTTTGAGCTGCGAACTAGAGCGCGGAAAACCATCATTACTAGCGGCTAGTAACCTACCAACTTGGAACAAATTAATGTCTTGCTGTTGCTCAGTATATATAAATACATCAGGGGTTGTTGTTGCTCGCACTTCACAAGTATAAGTTGTTAATAGGCCAATAAAAATGACACTGCACAGACCATATACTACCTTTAACAACATACAATAGACCTTCGTTTTATAAGCAAGTTATTAAAATTGATAACTAACATCCAGACCATAGCGACGGCCTTCTCCTTTGAAGTCTTCTAGCATGCCAAGAAATGAACTTAAATCAAATTTTAAATTGCTGTACTCGGTGTTGAATAAGTTTTTCCCCCAAAATACCAAACTCAGATTATCCAATTGATAACGAATATTACCATTTACTAAGCTGTAACCATCTTGCATGGCATACGGATTTTGGTTTTGATCAAAGTAATACTCTGACTGATAATCAACAAGCAATTGTGTTGTTAAAGGGTTACCGGCAAGTTCTATACGATGTTCAACGCCGGCACTGACATTCCATTTTGATGTAAATGGTAAGCGGTTGTCAGTTAAACTATTACCTAAAGGATCTACAAACTCTTCAAATTCCGCATGGGGAATATAACCCAGTGCAAAACGCATCGAAACAGCATCTGTTGCTTGATAATCAATTTCGACTTCAAGCCCATAAATCACAGAGTCACCCACATTTTCAAGTAGTTGCACCGGTGGTTTTTGCACTGATTCAGAGGGCTGATTCATAAATACTTGCTGATCATTATAGTCGTAATAAAAAGCGGCCCAATTAAACCGGACACCTTGCGCTGGCCACCATGACTTTATACCAACCTCATGCGCATTTAAGCGCTCTTTACCGTAATCCGCTAATTCGGCTTGCTCAGGCGAAGATAAGAAACCACCATTATAGCCACCACTTTTGGCGCCATTAGCAAAGCGATAATAGCCGTGGGTTGTATCACTGATAAGGTAGTTCACTGCAAATTGACCAGAAAAACCATTGTCGGATTGCTGCCCTTGTACATGATAAAATGGCACTAAGATGCCGGCTAGATCCGTAGGATCTACGACAATATTTAGCTGTGCGACTGAGTCATAATCAAGTGACTCATACGAATAACGCAATCCTGCACTTATTAACCAGTCAGAATTAAGCTGGTAATCGAACTGGCTAAAAGCGGCAATATTTTGCGTATCAATTTGATTATCGTAAAAGAAGGTAGCGGTTAAGTCAGAGGCTAGAATACCCCGAAAATCGCGGAGTATATCATTAATGTTATCTTGTTTAATTGATTCATCCGCGTAGTACAAACCGCTCGTTAAAGTGTGCTCATCCCACTGCGTTTGCAGGCGTAGCTCTTGACTAAATAAGTGGGTATCAAGTCCTAAATTCCCTTCACATAAACGTGCTGGTGAACCATCACAATTAAACGCATGACTGCGCTCTAATTGCTTATAACTACTAATAGCAACAACTTCATTGCTCTCATTTACTTGCCACTTAATATGTGCGCTGAATCCTTTACCATCCGTTTTGTGAGGCGAATCATTATTTACTTTCACGGTATAAAAATCATCACTGCCGTCATTAAAGCCAAAGTTGTCGAAGCAATTTGTTGAACCCGCTTGACTAGGGCTACATAGTTCACCTGTTAATGGGTTAGCAACTACACCGATGTTCCCCACTGGCTGTACAATTCCTTGCCAATCTTCTAAGTGCCCTTGCAGTAGTAATTGTACATCAGCAAAATCACTTAATATTGATAACCGAGCATTAGTTTGCTCCATTCCCGCCGTCGGTGCTTGGGTAAAAACGTTGTTTGTTGAGTATTCATAATCTTGATGATTAATAGCAACCCGAAATGCAGTATTAGCACTCAATTGATTGTTATACATAGCATCAATGTTAAATGCGTTGTTATTTGCTATACCCGCTGTTAAATACCCCGACTCGTTAAATTCAGGGCGTTTAGTGCGAATTAAAATTGCTCCGCCAGTTGCATTACGACCAAATAAAGTGCCTTGCGGACCACGCAAAATATCCACTTGCTCAATATCAAAAAAATTTACAATTTGATTGCTTGCTGAGCCTACGGCAACATCATCAACATAAATGGCCACAGGAGACGTATTCGCAGTATTATAATCAACTAAACCAACACCACGGATATTAACCGCAGGCGGCGTACCTTCTGCGGCATTTTGACTAATTTTTAAATTAGGCGCGAACACCGACAGTTCAGTTGAATCTTTGTAATGCTGATTTTTTAAGCTATCCCCTTTTACCTGACTTATTGCAATACTGACATCTTCAATTGCTTGCGCTCGCTTTTGCGCATACACTTCAATCACTTCTAGGCCACTTTTGGCGACATGCTCATCTTGTGCTTGCGCAAGCGCAGATAAAACCAGGCTCGATGAGCACAGTAGCAATATACTATTTGACAAAGCTGAACTGTGGCTTTTCATAAGACAATAAACCTTAATACCGAACATATGTAAACATACTGTAATTAGTTGTGATTATAGACTAATTTATTGATTAAAGTCGCCTAAATAACCGATGCTGTGGTTAGTTTTATAGCGAGTTAAACGCATCCTCACCACTGATCTGCTGCGGATACCCGCATAGTGCGCGCGCTGTTTGCATGCCAGCCATCACAGCAGCTTCTACACAGCCCGCATTAACACCTGTTTTTATCCAATCACCGGTGATCAATAGATTACTAAACACGGTACCATCCGTTGCTAAACGGTATTGGCTAGAACCTGTAACCGACAACACATAGCGTTCACTAGGATCGACATTTACACGCCAATATTGTTGATCTAATCGCGCTTGATCCGTTGCATCATCCGCATACAATACCGACCAATCAAAGTCACTATTGTTATATGCTAACGGCCATAACGGCTGCAAATTAGTCGTTACCAATTGTGTTAAATTTGCTTTGACTTGTGCTGTAGCTCTGGTTGGAAAGCTGTGATCGCTTTGCGGCGGATATGCTTGGCAGGGAAATGCACTACAAAAATAAGCAATATTCTGTGGCGCATTGTTTTCTGGCCACTGCTCTTTTTCAACTAAATTTTGCATTGCAGCCCAAGTATCAAATGGTTCACTAAAACCACTCAAAATAGGCCCTTCTTCGCTTGGCGGCATATATTGCCAGCCCAACTGTTGATCTGTTTTAGTTAACCAAAGCTGACTCGCCTGTGTTGCTACTGTAAGCACATTTTTCGCTTGTGCAGCAAAGTTTTCGTCTATTGCTAATAATTGCGGGCAAACATGTTCTAGTGATGCAACCGAAACCCCCAGGATCAGCCGATCAAAATCCTCCTTAAACTGCAGTGTTTTAGTGGGCAGCGAAGCGCCAAAATGCGTTTCATAACACCCAGGCCAATCACTCCAAAATGATTCTAAATTTATATTATGCTGTTGTAATAACTCAGCTTGTTCTAAGTCTATTTGTTGATAAAGTGGCTCACTTGGCCAACAAGGTAAATTTTTCACATTAACTAATGGCTGATATTCTGCACTCGTATTTAAACTCACTTGTTGTTGCAATAACACTGTAGCAACACAGTGTTGGCCATTGTCATCTGCCCCTGGGGTGAGCTGTTGCAGTTGGTGAAAGAACTCAAACTTAACGCCTCTTTGTTTTAATAGTTCATACAATGGCGCAAAAATAACATCGCCCATTCCCGCCTGCATTTTCCACATTACCCCACCGCGATAACATAATGCAATTCTGAGCATCGCAAGTGCAGCAACTCCCGCTTCTACATTTGGTTTATTAAAATCCCCCTGAGGATAGGCAAACACTAAATCATAAAATCCTCGCACAGGCGCAGAATCGACACTGTATTGTTTATTTGCACCATTTTTTAATAACCACTGGCGAAAGTCATACTTGTTAATTACAGCAAAACCATCACGGTAAACTTTATCTTTAATCAATCCAACCAGCATCGCTATCGCTAAATCGGCACAAATATAAATACGCCTCAGCTGTGCATTCTCATCCAGCAACTCGGTTAACTCTTGGTTGATCCAGCGTTTTAGTTTTCTGACGATATACCAAATCACTAAACTATCTTTCTTCTCAGAAATTTGTGGCTGCAGTGTGTGGTTACTTTGCACAAAGCTATTTAATTTATCGACAAGTAAACTAGGTGTTGAAGTGATTTCTTGATTGAGATTTTGTATATCGTTGGTAAACGTTTGCCATGCCTCACTGCCATCAGAAACCAGCGTTTGAATTTGTTGATGAAAATGACGTAGTAGGTATCTATCTCGTGATTTTTTCGTCGTTAATTGCGTGCTTTTAGCTTGGTTACTAGCGGCAGATTCAAATTGTGGTATCCATTCTTTCAGCCATGCCAGGGTCATTTTCACAAAGTCCCATACGGTAATATCTAAACTACCATTCGCTGGGTTGCCCGGTAAAACGGGAAAATCGATAGGCCACGTTTGCCACTGCTCATCAATGTACTCCTCAAGGGCAATAAAACTATGCGGTTTAAGTGCTTGTTGCCAAGTGCTCAGCGCACTCGTTGGCGGTCGCTGTAGCTTGTCATAGACAGTTTCAATGGTTTTAAAACTATTCACATAGGCACCAAACCAGACATGCAAACCATGCTCTTCAATACGTTGCCCCATTGCGGCATTACGGCCACTGGCGCCTTTTCCTCCTAAACGCCAACCTTGTTGATACACAGTAAGGTGTCTTTTTTGCTGCCAATTAGGTTGTTCAGTCAGGTATAAAGCAGCCGTCATTGCCGCAACACCACCACCAATAATAACTATTTTTTCTTGTGCCATGCTGATGCCTTTACACTGGGAGTATTTGTGTTGCTTGAAGTTGATCAAAATCCATTTTGATATAAAACGGCAGATGCACTGCTTGTGCTCCTAGCTGTAAACCAAACATTTGCGCTAAAGGGAAGCTATCTAATTGCTGCAAATGTAGCTGATAATCACCACTGAGTAGCTTAAATTGATGGATTTTTTTTATTTCTGAAGGAGAGTGCATAACAGCTTGATAGACCGCCTTATCACCTTGCCCATCGGGAAATTGTTTGAATAGTATTTGATCCATCTGCGGATTGACAAAACCCTGCAACAGCTGTTTTAACAGCGACAGATCAATGCCAAGATGATCTCCATCGAACAAATTAGCAACCTGTTCACCAAAATTTTCCAATGCAGATAACAAGCCATCACTTTGCATAGTCGCGTTTTTCGTGACCGTAAACAGCTGCTGTGATTGTAATTTTGAAGTTGGCGAAAAATGCTTAAAGCAATCAAGCGATACTGAGAAATCAGTGAGTTGCTCAACTGAGCTAGGCATCTGATAATCGCATAAATATTTATTGTAACCCCATGTTTCTCTACCGTTTATTAATGCATAAACATTATTTACGCAAATAAACGCCGGATACCAATAAAGATGGGTAATATCTTCATCATTGTCCTGCTTCTCTACCTTTGCGATCGGTAGCCAAATAATAATATCAGTCTCTTGCATCCAGCCATGCTCACTAAAGGGCGGCGTTAATGAGGCTATTTTTTCTATATCCGTAAAAGTCAGTAATGCGTATGCACCGATCCCTTTAAAATACAGCTCATCCGTTGCTACGATATTAAGTGTCGCATCGATATAGTGTTGAACTTTGAGCTGGTCAATTTTTGCAAAAAAACCATACATGTTTGCATTAGTCATTCGACATGGTGGCTTTGCAACAGGGTTTGATAAAAAGTGACTATAAGGAGGCAGTGGTACGGTCATGATTTATAATTATTTTGTTAGATAAAAAAATAAGTATAGCCAAAAATTATTACAAGGTAGTAATTTAAGTTAATTATTTTCAGTCAGCAGATAGTGGCTATATTGTTGATAACCAAAGCTATCGAAACATTTTGACAAGGGATTCATAAACCCATGACCGTAATCGACTAACTGACATTTCACTTTAGCTTGTTGCTCTAAGCTAGCCGCAATAGGACCAACATCAAAGTGCGCTTCTTGCTTTGCAAAAATAAACTCGCAGGTCACATTTGCAACTAAATCTAAATGATGGCGAATTTGATTAGGATAAAACGCTACTAATTTTTTTATCTGTGGATTTTTTACTGCTGCTTGACTTCGCCATGCAGCTGCTCCACCGGCACTAAAACCGATTAACGTCGTTGCTTTAGTTACTCTGCTAAGAATAGTATTAAGCTTGTTAAAATAATTATCGTGACCACACTCAGAGATAAATAAATCATATTGTAATTGCTCATCAATCACTGGCTGCAAGTGCCCATTGTACGGATCAACAATAATGCTTTTAGTGGTAAATTGCCGTGCAAAGTGACTCAAATGAGCGGTTTTACCAAAAATATCACTAACAATAATGTATTCCATAGCCAAATCTTATTATTTACAGTTAAATTACCGCACAACAGTTAAAATACCGCTAAACGCCTTTTTCAAATTACCTATTTAAAATACAGCAATTAAAATACCATGACTAGCAAAATAACGCTTGCTTAAATTAAATTATTGAGGTAAATTCGCTTCTTGGTCTTAAAAAAGCCTCGCGGTTAACCTCTTTACCCTGATCCAGTAAGCCCCGCAAAACGTATATTATAAAGCTAAGTTATTGTACGGCGAGAACCCCAATTCAGACTACGGCATATTATTTTTAATAGTCGCATAAATGTCATAAAGATCGTCAACACTGTAATGAAGCTAAACACAACACGGTCTATCTAATTGTGCTTTGAAAGCTAATAAAGAAATTAGCGCACATTAAAGATAACAAGAAAAAAGTGAGTTTTATTATGTCTTATAGTTACAACGGATCTATGATCCAAATCGCACATCCAGTGCAATCAATTTCAGTAAATAAACAACGTGTTATTTTTTCTGATACACAAGGCTTAAAAAATGCCTTGTTCACTAAAGCTAGTGACGCACGTCAGTTTGTTAAATGGTTAAAAGCCAATTAAGCGATACTGAACTGCATTATTGCAATTAAATAACGCCAGCAAATGCTGGCGTTTTGCGTTTTATGCCACCCTTTCGCGAACAACTGCTACACTTAACAATACGATTCATTTCTGTGTGGTTGAATTAATGCAGTATGCTTTTCTTGTTACTTTTTCATTACTGTTAGTTAGCAGCCCTATGCATGCTAAAACAATCAATTGGATAGTTACTGACTTCGCCCCTTACTATATTTTTAGCGATCAATATGCAGGCACTGGTCGTGATGAAAGTGTTATTACATTACTTGAGCAACAACTTCCAGCTTATACATTCAAGCGCACTATTTTACCATCGAGTCGAACCATTCAAGAGCTTACAAACCCTAATTACACCTATTGCATGTTGTCACTTTACCAAAGCCCACACCGTAAGCAGCATATCTACTTTAGCGAGCAAACTTCCACGGCTGGCCTGTCGCCTTCCGTTGCTATTCGTAAAGAGCTTGCACAGCAACTCAAACTTGATCTTAATAAGCCAGTATCATTAGCAGTCTTGCTTAATAAATATCAACTCGCATTGGGTATTTCTATGAGTCGCTCATACGGGGATACTATTGATTCGGTAATTAATAATAGTGCAGATGCTTCAATTATTATTCGCCCGGGGCGAGATACCTTAGCCAGTTTGACCTATATGCTGAAGAAAAGACGCGTTGATATTTTATTAGGCTATCCAAGTGAACATTATTATTTAGCAAAATCGATGGGATTTGAGGATGAGCTAATGCAATTGCCGCTCACTGAAGCCGCTGAGCTTAGTTATGGTTATATTGGTTGTACTAGTAATAAACAAGGTATTGAACAGGCAAATGTATTGAATGCAGCGCTTGAGCAGGTAAAACAACAACCAGCCTACCAAGAAGTATTATTACGTTGGTTACCGGATAATCTAAAACCGTTACTCGAACAGCGCCTACAAAAACGCCTCAACTAAGTGAGGCGTTTACAAGATCACTGAATTGAAAGTGATATTACTTGCGTACACCTTCAATGTACAAACCAATATCAACATGCGTAGACGCAGGACCTAAGTCGTAGTCGATACCAAAATCAGCTAATTTCAGGCTAGTTTCACCTTCAAAACCAACACGGTAACCACCCCATGGATCTTTACCTTCACCAATTTTATCGATTTCAAAGGTAATCGTTTTTGTCACACCATGAAGGGTAAACTCACCTGTTACATCAGCTTCATCGCCATCCTCATCAAATTTGATTGAAGTACTTTTAAATGTCGCTGTTGGAAACTTATCAACATTTAAAAAGTCACCGCCACGTAAATGCTTATCACGCTCAGCATGATTTGAATCGATGCTTTTAGTATCTATATTTACCATGATCTGTGAAGCATTCGGCTTAGCTGCGTCATAACTAAAGCTACCATCAAAGGTATTAAAGCGGCCATGTAACCAGCTGTAACCTAAGTGCTTAATTTTAAAGTTTACAAATGCGTGCGCACCTTGGGTATCAATAACATAGTCTGCAGCTTGTGCAGCCGTTGTACCAAACAGTGTTGCCGCAACAGCAGCTGATAAAAGTAATTTTTTCATTTATTAATCATCCTTTTGTGGTTTGATCATTCTAATTAAGGTTTTATCTTTATCGATAAAATGATGTTTTAACGCCCCAAGTGCATGTAATACCACAAGTCCTATTAAGCTACACGCCACATAGTAGTGAATTTTACCTGCAATATCTGCTTGATTAGCTACTGAAAAATCAATTGCGGGAATACTAAATAACGTAAACACCTCAATCGAGCGACCATCTGCAGTAGAAATCAAATATCCTGAAATAACGATGATACAAAGTAACACATATAAAAATAGATGCGCTGTATGCGCTACTTTATTTAACACCGGACTACTGTTTGATAAAGGTTCAGGTTGTGTGCCTAGCGCACGCCAAGCGAATCGAAATATTAATAGCGCTACCAGCGTAACTCCGACACTTTTATGTAAATCTAAAGAACCCTTATACCAACTATCATAATAAGTTAGTTCAACCATGTATAAACCAAGGCCGAACAAGCCAATTACCATTGCAGCCATGAGCCAATGCAATGCAATTGCAACAATACCATACGAAGATTTTGTATTTTTAAACATGTGTTACCCACTCCGCTATACAATAACAACAGCATAGCCCGTCCCCAGATAAAAGAAAATAGCGATAAACAAACAAGTTATGTGCGTATACGCACAGATGGGCTGAAAGTTAGAAAGTTAGAAAGTTAATCGATGATAAATATACTTGAGGTAATAACTGTTTAATTATTTTCAACTAAGCCTATGTATATTTGTGTCGTGGGCTCCACTTGCAAACAGCTGATCAGGTTTTCTTTGATGAGTTCTAGCATGGCGATAAAGCTCACAACAACCCCACTGCGCCCTTCTTCTAAGGTAAAAAGTTCGCTAAACGCTAATTGTGTGCCTGCACTGGAGAGTTTCGCTAAAATCAAGCTCATGCGCTCTCGGGTTGACAGTGCTTCGGCGGTTATTTGATGATGCTCAAAGGTTTTAGCTCGTGCCATCACATCACTGAGCGCAAATAATAAATCCTTTAAATCAACATCGGGGAGTAATTGTGTTTGTTCATTTTGCTCTGGCACTAACGCCTCAGCAATGTATATATCGCGGCCAACTCGGGGCACTTCGTCAAGATTTTCCGCCGCTTTTTTAAATTGTTCGTATTCTTGTAAACGACGAATAAGCTCTGCACGAGGATCTTCTTCTTCCTCCAGCTCTTCGTGTTTCGGTAATAACAAACGCGATTTTATTTGTGCTAACAGCGCCGCCATCACTAAATATTCACCAGCCAGCTCTAACTGAAACTCACTCATCATTTCAACATAGCGAACATATTGTTCAGTGATGCTAAAAATTGACAGTTCTAAAATATCGAGTTTATGTTTTTTTATTAAATAGAGTAACAGATCAAGTGGGCCTTCAAAGGTTTCTAAAATAACTTCAAGGGCATCGGGGGGGATATATAAGTCTTCTGGTGCAGCGATGACTTCTTTACCATGCAAAAAAGCCAGCGGCAGCTTTTGCTGCGCCGGCTGTTGCGTAACGTTATCAGTAGGTAACTGCGTCATCGCGAGGTGTTATTCAAACGGTGCTGTATCACCACAGCCAACACGCAGTACTGCAACTGTATCTTCTGATAAATCAATCACTGTGGTTGCTTGCTCCGCTAAGTACCCACCATGGATAATCAAATCAACAAGTGGGCCAATGCGATCGCGTATTTCATCAGGATCCGATTCTGTAAATTGCTCGCCAGGTAATATAAGCGAACACGACATTAAAGGCTCACCCAATTCGGCTAAAATCGCACACGTGATCGGGTGTTCAATGACACGAATACCAATGGTTTTCTTTTTATCGTTTAATAATCGCTTAGGCACTTCTTTAGTACCTTTAAAAATAAACGTGTATGGCCCTGGTGTATTATTTTTAATAAGCCTAAACAATTGGTTATCTACACGTGCATAAGTCGATAACTCAGATAAATCGCGGCATACCAAGGTAAAGTTATGGTGCTTTTCAATGCCACGTATGCGTTCAATACGCTCTTTGGCTTGTTTGTTACCTAAATTACAGCCTATTGCATACCCAGAATCAGTTGGATACACCACCACGCCACCTTGCTTAATAATATCTACCGCTTGGTTAATTAATCGTGGTTGTGGATTATCCGGATGGATATGAAAAAAATCACTCATGTGCGTCTCCTGCTTGCCCTTCCCAAGTTTGCCAAACGCCTTGGCAATCTTTTGGCAAATATAAATTTTTTCCTAATTCTAGCCAACTAGTAGGAAAATGAAAATCAGATCCTTGCGAACACAGTAAATCGTACTCGCGGCTTAATTCGCCTAAAAACTGTCGCTCACTCGGCGCTTGTTGTGGCTGGGCAACTTCCATTGCGTCCCCACCGGCCGCTTTAAACTGACTCAATAACTTACGCAGCCATTTATTCGACATTTGATAACGCCCAGGATGGGCAATAACAGCAACGCCTCCCGCGGCATGAATAGCAGCAATTGCCGTTTGCATATCACACCAATCACTTGGCACGTAACCTGTTTTTGCGCGTCCTAAGTATTTTTTAAACACCCCAGGTATTGTGGTTGCAACACCGCGAGCAATTAATGCGCGAGCATAATGTGCACGAGTTATTTGCGCATCTTCGGCAAGCGCTTGTGCTTGTTGATAAATACCAGCAAAGCCATTTTTCTCTAACCGAAGACCAATTTCGATTGCTCTATCAGCGCGCTTTTGTTGTTGTATCGTCAATAAGCTGGTCAACGTTGGCGCATCGATATCTACGTTTAATGCCACTATGTGGATCTCAAAACTTTCCCACTTGGTGGAAATTTCAACACCGTTGATCAATTTAAGTGGCAGCGCTTGGCTTTGTATATAAGCCTGTGCTGGCTTTATCGCTGCAGTAGTATCGTGATCGGTGATCGCAAACACATCGATATTTTTTTCAACTGCACGCAACAATAATTGCTCAACAGTGAGTTGCCCATCAGAATGCGTTGTGTGGCTATGTAAATCGTATTTTATCAAAAGAGAAGACTGCTCATATTAAATGTGCGAAAGTTGTTATTAAGTATAACAAAATTTTTTAATAAATTGTTTTAAATAAATACTTGACACTAATACTGTTGATACGGTTTACTGTAGCCACTTAAGACACACAAAGAACAAAAACAATGATCAATTCAATCCAAAACACTATCTGGTGGTGGCACTCGTAAATTATCGGGTGACGAATTGTCGTGTCTAACACATTCTAAACCCGCTTATTGCGGGTTTTTTTATATTTAAATTTTGGGGTAACAAACATGAATAACGTAGCAACTTTTACACATCATTGGTGGTGGCGCCTGGTATAGCGGGACGGTAATGGTCTATCTTAATTTTATTTAAGTATCGTTATTCAAACCCCGCACAGCGTAGCTTGCGGGGTTTATTTTTTTGAGGGAATGAGCTTTGATTTTTAGTCACATAACAACAACGCCAGGTGAGGTCACCAGCATCACCGAAGTGCGAGAATATATTCACAGCCCATTGGCATTGTATGGGTTGCTTGATAAAGATAATTCATTGTTATTAGAGTCAGCAGAAATCGATTCTAAAGACAGTGTAAAAAGTTTAATTTTGGTTGATTGTGCACTGAAAATTATCTGTACTGGCAGAACAGTCACAGTGACAGCACAATCTAATAATGGCCAGCAATTACTGCCCTATTTGCAAACTAAACTCAACAATTGCCGTGCGCAATTAAACGGGCAAACCCTGAACATTGAATACCAAGGCACAGACAACAACATTGACGAAGCGTCAAAACTGATTGCTGATAATGCCTTTAGCGCGCTGCGCAGTTGTATCAACAATATAAGCAGCACCACCAAAAATCCATTTTCGTTATTTTTAGGCGGTGTATTTGCTTATGACATGGTGGCTAATTTCGAGCAGCTAAGTGAGGTGCCTGATGGCGAGAACAGCTGCCCTGATTATGTATTCTACTTAGCTGAAACCTTAGTGGTTATTGACCATCAAGCCAAAACCACCGAGTTGATCGGTAATGTATTTAATGGCCCTGATGTCCATGCAAATTGCTTTGAAGTAGGTAAAAAGCTAGAGCGCTTAAATGCATTATGCGACCAAGCCGATAGCTTTAGTGCCGAGCTAAGCACTGGCAGCAGTGAAGTAACTGTTGATATTAGTGATCACGACTATTGTCAGCAGGTCAATACGTTGAAAAAACACATTGTTGACGGTGATATTTTTCAGGTCGTGCCATCACGGACATTTTCTTTAGCGTGCGCTAACCCACTGCATGCTTATAGCCAACTCAAAAAACAAAACCCAAGCCCGTATCTGTTTTATATGCGTGATAGCGAGTTTGCACTGTTTGGTGCCTCACCAGAATCGGCATTAAAATTTTGTCCGCAAACTCAACAAGTAGAAGTGTATCCAATTGCAGGCACCCGTGCGCGAGGTAAGTTTGCTAATGGTCAAATCAACCCGGACTTAGACAGCCGTATTGAACTTGAATTACGTAATGATCAAAAAGAACGTGCTGAACACTTAATGTTAGTCGATTTAGCGCGTAATGATGTTGCACGTATTAGCGTACCCGGTACTCGTCACGCCAAAGAGTTATTAAAAGTAGACCGTTATTCGCAAGTAATGCATTTAGTGTCACGGGTTGTTGGCACATTAAAGCCACAGCTTGACGCCCTGCACGCTTACCAAGCTTGCATGAATATGGGCACCTTAGTGGGCGCCCCCAAAGTCAGCGCCGCTGAACTGGTTCGTCAAACCGAAGGTAAGCGCCGTGGCAGTTATGGTGGCGCTGTTGGCTACTTAACCGGTGATGGCGCTATGGATAGCTGTATTGTTATTCGTTCAGCCTTTGTTAAAAATAATATCGCCTATGTGCAAGCAGGTGCCGGTGTCGTGTATGACTCAGATCCACAATCTGAAGCAAACGAGACCCGCGCTAAAGCACAAGCGGTGATCACAGCGATTCAATCGACTTATCAAGGACACTAAAATGAGCGCATTAATTAACCAGCTAAGCGATGTAAAAATCTACTTTTTAGATAATTTTGATTCATTTAGTTATAACTTAGTCGATGAACTTTCTATGTTAGGCAGCGATTTAGTGGTATATCGTAACAACATAGATGCACAGCTGATTTTTGACAAAATGTGCGGCGAGTCTAAAGCGGTTATTTTAGTCCTTTCACCAGGTCCAGGCACGCCCACAGCAGCGGGGTGTTTAATGGCCTTAATAGAGTTATGTAAAGGCCGTTTCCCGATGTTAGGGATATGTTTAGGTCAACAAGCGCTGACACAAAGTTATGGCGGTGTTATCGGTCATGCTGGCGAAACTGTCCATGGGAAATCATCCATTATTGAGCTGGGTGAACACCCTGTTTTTGCCGGAATGGGAAAACGTATGCCAGTGGCCCGCTATCATTCTCTAATGGCCACTAAAGTACCACCGAGTGTAGCCGTGATAGCTCATTATGAAACAATCCCGATGGCAATTTATCACCACGACGATAAAGCGCTGGGGTATCAATTTCATCCAGAGTCTATTTTGACGCCAAATGGCGCCGCGCTACTTCAACAAAGTATGCAATTTTTAGCCAATGCACAGTAGTAGAGGATCGTATGTCAGTAAACCAACAATCAGCCAGTGAGGCGAGCATTGGCGCAATGATTGATGTGTTATTAACGCAATCATCATTAAGCTTTAGTCAAAGTCGGCAGTTATTTGATGCCATCATGCAGGGCAATGTAAACGACATTGAACTGGCTGCTATTTTAGTTGCGTTAAAAATTAAAGGTGAAGTAAGCGATGAAATCGCCGGCGCGGCAGCGTCAATGCGTGCCAACGCGGTGCCATTTACAACAACAGCAAGCAATTTAGCGGATAGCTGTGGCACCGGTGGCGATGGCTCAAATACCATCAATATTAGTACTACCGCGGCAATCCTTGCTGCGGCCTGCGGTGTCAATATGGTTAAACATGGTAACCGCAGCGTATCGAGTAACTCCGGCTCTGCCGATTTACTCAAAGCGCTGGGCATTAATATAGATATGACACCTGCACAAGCCGTTATGTGCTTAGAGCAAACCGGCTTTACCTTTTTGTTTGCGCCCCATTACCACAGCGGAGTTCGTCATGCGATGGGCGTACGTACCACCTTAAAAACCCGCACTATCTTTAATATATTAGGCCCATTGGCAAACCCTGCAGCGCCTGATGTACAACTGCTGGGCGTATATGACGAAAGTTTATGCCTGCCAATGGCGCAAACCTTAAAAACGCTCGGCACACCGCGTGCTATGGTCGTGCATGGCTCAGGCACCGATGAAATCGCCTTGCATGGTAAAACCACCGTCGCAGAGCTAAATAATGGTGAGATCACTCAATACACGCTGCTCCCTGCGGATTTTGGTCTTGCAAACTATTCACTTGAACAATTAGCCGGTGAAGGGCCAGAATATAACGCCAAGGCAAGTCGCGCGATTTTAGCGGGTAACGGCACTGACGCACACAATGCGGCCATCATTGTCAACGTTGCCGCGTTACTTTATTTAACCAATAAAGCCGACGATTTTAAAAGTGCAGCCATGCAAGTTAAAGAGGTTTTACAAAGCGGCCGCGCATTAAGCACATTAAATGCCATAGTAGAGCAAAGTAATAAAGCAGTAACAAATTCAGAGGTAACTAATGGCTAATGTATTAGACAAAATAGTCGCAGATAAAAAAATAGAGCTCGCAGCGCGTAAAGCCAAGCGCCCGCTTGAGAGCTTTAAACATCAAGCAGTGCCAACAAAGCGCGATTTTTATAAAGCCCTTGCAGCACCTGGCACGCAGTTTATTTTGGAATGTAAAAAGGCCTCACCTTCTAAAGGCCTTATTCGTGAACCGTTTGATTTAGCCGAGATCACTGGGGTTTATAAAAACTACGCCAGCTGTATTAGCGTATTAACCGATGAAAAATATTTTCAGGGTAGTTTTGATTACTTAGAGTTTGTCCGCAGCCAAGTTGAGCAGCCATTGATCTGCAAAGATTTCTTTATTGATGAATACCAAATTTATATGGCACGCATTTATGGCGGCGATGCTATTTTATTAATGCTTTCGGTACTTGATGATGAACAGTATCAACAACTTGCTGCGGTCGCGCACAGCTTAAACATGGCAATCCTCACCGAAGTGAGTAACGAAGCTGAAGTACATCGAGCCCTTGCACTCAATGCGCAAATTATTGGTATTAATAACCGTGATTTACGTGATTTGAGCACAAACTTAGCTACCACAGAGGCACTACGAAAGCTAATTCCTGATAACAAAGTGGTTATTTCCGAATCCGGTATTTATACCCATCAAGATGTGAAACGCCTTGCGCCTTTGTGTAATGGCTTTTTAATCGGTAGTTCACTGATGGCTGAGCGTGATTTAGAGCGCGCTTGTCGTAGCGTGATTTTAGGCGAAAACAAAGTCTGTGGCTTAACCCGCAGCGAAGATGCCATTAACGCCTATAACAGCGGCGCGGTATTTGGTGGGCTTATTTTTGCACCTAAATCACCCCGTTATGTTGACTTAGATTGTGCTTTGCAAATTACCCAAAGCGCCCCGCTTGCCTTCGTGGGTGTATTTGTCAATGCCAGCATTGCTGAAGTCGTAGAGCACGCGCAAAGCTTAAAACTTGCAGCCGTACAATTACATGGTCAAGAAGACCAAACCTACATTAACCAGTTGCGCCCCTTACTACCAAGCAGTTGCCAGATTTGGAAAGCACAAGCCGTGCAAGACAATTTGCCTGCGCCTGTTGATGGGGTTGATCGTCACTTATACGACACCCACAGCGATACACAAGCGGGCGGCACAGGTAACACGTTTGATTGGTCAATTTTAGAACATGCCAGCAGCCCATTTATGCTTGCTGGTGGCTTAAATGCAAACAACATTCAAGGTGCATTATACCAAGGCGCTCATGGCCTCGACCTAAACTCAGGGGTTGAGCAAAGTGCCGGTAAAAAATGCCAAAACAAATTAAATGATGCGTTTATCAGCATCCGTAAATATTGAGGTTTCTATGAATAATCCAGCTTACTTCGGCGAATTTGGCGGCATGTTTGTCCCAGAATTGCTAGTCCCTGCGCTAAAGCAACTCGAACATGAATTTAATAAATCACAAACAGATCCGGCTTTTCAAGCTGAACTGGAAGAGTTACTTAATGAATATGCAGGGCGTCCTACACCACTGACATTAACGCGTAACTTAATTAAAAATCCAAAAGTAAAATTATACTTAAAGCGTGAAGACTTACTGCACGGCGGCGCTCATAAAACCAATCAAGTGTTAGGCCAAGCACTGCTAACAAAACGCATGGGCAAAAAAGAGGTTATTGCTGAAACCGGCGCTGGCCAGCACGGGGTTGCCACGGCGCTAGCCTGTGCATTATTGGGTTTAAAATGTCGTATTTACATGGGTGCTAAAGATGTTGAACGTCAGCAGCCAAACGTGTTCAGAATGAAATTAATGGGCGCTACCGTTATTCCTGTTACCGCAGGCTCTGGCACACTCAAAGATGCCGTAAATGAAGCGCTGCGTGATTGGTCTGCAAATTACCAACAAGCCCATTACTTACTTGGCACAGCGGCAGGCCCGCACCCATTCCCTACTATCGTTCGAGAGTTCCAAAAAGTAATTGGTGAAGAAGCAAAGCAGCAAGTATTAAAAGCAGAAGGTCGCCTGCCTGATGCCGTACTTGCTTGTGTGGGTGGTGGCTCTAACGCCATTGGTATGTTTACTGATTTTATTGATGAACCAAGCGTTAAACTGATTGGTGTAGAGCCTGCTGGTAAAGGCCTTGATACCCATGAACATGGTGCCACTATCTGTAAAGGCACAAAAGGCATTTTACACGGGACTTATACCTATATTATGCAAAATGATGATGGCCAAATCGAAGAGTCTTACTCGGTTTCAGCAGGTCTTGATTACCCAGCGGTAGGCCCACAACATGCATTTTTACATGAAACGGGCCGCGCACAATATGTGGGCATTACCGATACAGAGGCATTAGAAGCATTCCAATTATTGGCTAAAAACGAAGGCATTATCCCAGCGCTTGAATCAAGCCATGCCCTTGCCTACGCATTAAAATATGCTGAGCAACAAACAGAAGACACCATTTTAGTGGTGAATTTAAGTGGTCGCGGCGACAAAGACTTAGCACACGTTATGGATGTACTTTCAAAAGGAGATCAACTATGAGCCAAGCAACCCCGCTAAAAACAGATCGCTACGGAAAAATGTTCGCCGCATTAAGCGAGCAAAATCAAGGCTCATTTGTGCCCTTCGTGACCATTGGCGATCCCAACAAAGAACTCAGTGTTGAAATCATCAAAAGCTTAATTGATGGTGGTGCAGATGCCTTAGAGCTGGGTATTCCATTTTCAGATCCAATCGCAGATGGCCCAGTTATTCAAGCCGCGAACATTCGCGCCCTTGAGGTTAATATTAACACCCAAGATTGCTTTGATATTATTAAGCAAGTACGTGAATACAATGCTGATATTCCAATTGGTTTATTACTGTATTCAAACTTAGTATTCAAACGCGGTTTAGAGGCTTTTTATAAAGACGCCAAAGCGGTGGGTGTTGATTCAATTTTAGTGGCAGACGTACCGCTGCATGAATCTAAAATGTTTCGCAAAGCTGCAATGAGCAATGGCATCGACCCAATTTTTATTGCCACGCCTAACGCACCCGATGATACATTACGTGAATGTGCCTCTTATGGCCGTGGTTATACCTATTTGCTTTCACGCGCGGGTGTAACAGGCACTGAAACCAAGGCACAAATGCCAGCCTCTTCTATCGTCACTAAGTTAAAAGAATACCACAGTGCGCCTGCGTTACTTGGCTTTGGTATTTCTACCCCAGAGGATGTAAAAGCAGCACTCAATGCCGGTGCTGCAGGGGCAATATCTGGCTCTGCCGTGGTTAAAATTATTGCAGCAAACTTGGACAACCCAGACGCGATGCTCAGCGGTTTAACAGCGTTTGTAGCGAGTATGAAAGCTGCAACAGCACTGTAAGTTATTGTAAAAATACAAAGGGCCTATTCAGGCCCTTTTTGTTGGTTAAGATAAACGCTTCACACTCTGTCTTTCAATGCTTTAGCGGCTTTAAACACCGGCTTATTAGCCCCTGCAATTTCAATCACCGCGCCGGTTTGTGGGTTGCGCCCTGTGCGTGCTGGGTAATAACTCAAGGCAAATGTACCAAAACCATTAATTTGTACTTGATCGCCTTCTGACAATGATTTTGTAATAACAGCTAGCATGCTTGACAAAGCCGCTTGAGAATCTTTCTTGGTTAATTCACTGTGCGCTGACATAGCATTGATAAGGTCTGCTTTATTCATAAAATGCTCCTAAAAATACCACTTACTCTGTGACTGTTCAGTGGATCTTGGTAATGATTGATACAAAGGCACGCAGGCTAAGGGTTAGTAACCACTAAGTCAACCTTGTAAATAACACAATAAGTTGATACAACCTGTGCAATTATTTTTTAGCATCACATTTTGAGCAGTATATGCATGCATTAATCGAGTTTATTCCGTTAGTTTTATTTTTTGCGGTCTTCAAGTTAGTTGATATTTACTGGGCAACAGCGCTTTTGATGGGCACCACGCTTATTCAAGTTGCTTATTGTTATTTTAAAACAGGCAAGGTACCAACACGGCAGTGGTTATTTTTTGCCATCGCCGTCATTTTGGGCACGTTAACACTCGTATTTCATGATGAACAATTTGTAAAATGGAAAGCCACAATCATTTATGCGGTGTTGTCTTTAACATTATTAATCAGCCGCTACTTTATGGGTAAAAATCTAGTCAAACAAGCACTGAGTGCGGTGTTAAATAATACCACAGAGACAGAGCAAGCCATTAGCGTACCTGAACCACTGTGGGACAAACTCAACCTACTTTGGATAGCGATCACAGCAGCAATAGCAGCGCTAAATATTTATATCGCCTATAATTTCTCTCTCGATTTTTGGGTTAACTTTAAAGTATTTGGGCTGATGGCTATTACCTTTATCAGTATTTTTGCCACTATCATCATGTTGTATAAATATTTACCTGATGAAGACGAGCCTAACAGCGACGATAGCAAGGCTTCTTAATGTCATAAATCTGTCGTCTGAGCTTGATAGTCTATTATACAAAATCACGCTGAGACGACCTTGAACGCCAATCAATACCGCTGGTTTGAATTTACACTGATCTTTGTTTGCCTGCCTTTGTTGGGTTTTTACCTTCGCGCTCACCTTGCTAATTGGTTGATCCCCGCACTCATTGTATTAATGAGCGTCTGTGGCATGTTGCTACTTGGCGATCCTCACTTTAAGCGCTTTAGGCTCACCAGCTTTGGTGAATTTTCTGCCGTGAAACGCCGATTATTTAGTTTCTTTTTTATTGGCGCGCTCTTCTCAGGAGTATTTTACGGGATCATCAATCAAGGTAATTGGTTTTTGTTGCCGCGTAACTCGTTCCACGACTGGCTGATGTTGCTAGCGTTATATCCGTTATTATCGGTGCTGCCGCAAGAATTAATATTTCGAACCTACTTTTTTCATCGCTATAAACGCATCATGCCAAAGAAGAGCGTACGCATCGTGATCAGCGCCACTGTGTTTGCATTAGCGCATATTGTTTATGCTAACTGGGTGGCAATTCTACTGGCATTTATTGGTGGCTTATTGTTTTCATTTACCTACGCACAAAGTCGCTCTACCTTTGTGTGTGTGATTGAGCATAGTTTATGGGGACTGTGGATGTTTACCTTAGGCATAGGCCAGTATTTAGATTCTGCCGCAATGGCCTAACGTTAGCTAATAAAAAACCGTGCTGCTCAGCACGGTTTTCTTGATAAACAGTCACAACTGCGTTAAAAGCCGAAAATACTCATCGCAAAAAACTTAGTGGCTACGGTATTTACAAATATCAGCAGTAAAATGACTGGAATAAAAGTTGAGAGTGAAAAATTAACGTATTTTTCAGTAAAACTGCCCGCATACCCTGGACACCCTTGGCTTAGCTCTTCACTTAAACGTACTTTTTTCCAGCGATACATCACAAATAAACACACCATCAACCCATTCAGCGGTAATATAGTGTCGTAAAAAACATCATAAACGATATCAAACAAACTTTTCGAACCACTGCCATAATTAGTGAATGACGTTAAGCTCTCGACCATACCAAATGACATGGTACAAAGTACGGTAAGCAAGCCAATGCTGCCCGTTAAAATCAATAATGCCATTTTACGGCTAATGCCTTTACGGTCACTTAGTGTTGCGGTTGGTACTTCAACAATCGATACCAACGATGTAATGGCGGCAAAAAATACTAATAAGAAAAATATAAATGCCACTATCGAGGCACCGATATAACCAATATCGGTTTGTAACGCGAGTAAGATTTTCGGCAAGAATTCAAAAATCATCGACACTGAAGAATCTGATAACTTAGCCGGGTCAGTATCGGGGTTGAAACTAAAAATCGCCGGTAGCACCATTAAGCCTGCAATAAACGCCACCAATGAATCCGTTAATGCGACCATTTTAGCACTGCCCACAATGTCATCTTGTTTCGAGATATATGATGCGTATGTCATCAAAATACCCATACCTAATGATAGCGAGAAAAACGCTTGCGCTAATGCACCGTTCAATACACTGGCATTCATTTTGGTAAAGTCAGGAATAATATAATACTTTACACCCGCCATCGCATTATCCAGTGTCAACACATAAACCACCAATGCAATTAGCAAAACAAACAGCGCAGGCATTAAGAATTTAGCAGCTTTTTCAATGCCTTGTTTAACACCACCAACTAAAATTAAGTTCACTATGATAGCCACTGCCGCCATATAACCAAACACGCTAGAGCTGTTAATAAACACCCCAAAGCTTTTTGGATCAGCCAACACATCTAAGTTACCAATGGCAACTTGGCTCAAATAACCAAAAATCCAGACCGTTATTACCATATAGAAAACGGCTATCATAAACGGTGTTAATACCGCTAAAAAACCAGCAAAGCTCCACTTTTTATCATTACCCGATAATAATTTATACGAGCCAAGTGGATCTTTTTGCGCTTGGCGACCCATCGCCATTTCGGCCATCATCACCGGTAAACAAATAAACACCACAAATAACGCATAAACGAGTAAAAATGCACCGCCGCCATTTTTTGTAGCTGAGACAGGAAACCCAACCAAATTACCAATACCTACCGCTGAACCAGCAGCCGCTAATATGAATCCGAGGCGGGAGCTAAAATGCTCACGAGTATCGCTCATTTAAAAACCTTATTATTATTTTCTATCATTCAAGCGACTCTACCAGTGTTGCAGTGAGGTTTTCAAGCAGATTCCGTTTAAAAATAGTTTAGTGCTGTAAACCCGCTTATTGATTGACCATAAAGCGAAAACTAATCGTAATTTATTCGCCTATTAAATCTGCTGTGCTAGTATCAGAGCAATTTCATACTATTAATATTAGAGAATACGCCATGTTGTATATGATTTACTCAACTGATGTTGAAAATAGTTTAGAACACAGAAAAGCCGCCCGTCCGGCTCATTTAGCACGCTTACAAGCATTAGATGAACAAGGCCGATTATTTACAGCAGGCCCGTTACCAGCGATTGATAGTGCGGATCCAGGTGAAGCTGGTTTTACTGGTTCTTTAGTGATTGCTGAGTTTGACTCTTTGGAAGCCGCGCGTGAATGGGCTGCTGCAGATCCATACGTAAGCGGTGGCGTTTATGATAATTCAGTAGTAAAACCGTTTAAAAAAGTGTTCCCTAGCTAAATAAAACCAACAACCAGATAGAATATTAGTCTTTATTTGACCAAGATATTAATTCAATTGCTATAATCACTTTGCACCAAATCACAATAATTCAGTGTTTGTTCACGGGTTGTTAATTAAGATCCGTTGTATTGAATCATAGAATTTAGTGGTTTTACTTGAATTTTAGCTACTTGGTTCATTACACTATTCAGGTCTGGTTTAGGAGTCTCCCATCATGCGTACTGTGTTAGCTCTCAGCGTCGCCATCATTGTGCTATTTTTGAGTGTCTGTTCGACTAATAGCCAAGCTGCACCTCAAGGTAACAAAACTGAGATAAATAAAAAACAAGCTGTTGAGCTTGCTAAAAAAACCGAAGATGGTAAAACTCTTAAAATTACCGTACTTAACGATATTTATACCGTAAGAATTTTAAAATCGGACGGCCATGTCGTCGACGTTCATGTCAATAAAAAGACCGGCGAAGTGAAAAAGGATTAATAAATGCGAATTTTAGTAATTGAAGATGATTTACACTTAGCAGATAACTTGCGTAATGCATTGGAAAAAGAACGCTACAGTGTTGACCTTTGTCATGATGGCGAAGCGGGTTTATTCCACATCACAGAATACCCTCTTGATATGGCTGTGGTTGATTTAGGTTTACCAAAAATAGACGGTATTGAGCTTATCAATAAAGCCCGAGCCCAAGGGATCACCATTCCAATCCTTATTTTAACAGCACGAGATCGTTGGCAAGACAAGGTTGAAGGGCTTGATTCCGGTGCTGATGACTATTTAACAAAACCATTTCATGTTGAAGAGTTAATCGCTCGTTGTAACGCGCTTATTCGTCGCAGTGCAGGTAAAGCAAACCCAGAAATGACGGCCGGACCAATTAAAATTCACACCCGTTCACAACAAGTGTGGGTTGATGATAGAGAGTTAAGCCTGACCGCCTACGAATACAAAGTACTTGAGTATTTAATGGTTAATCCACAAAAAGTGATCTCTAAATCTGAGTTGACAGAGCATATTTATGACCAAGATTTTGATTTAGATTCAAACGTAATCGAAGTATTCGTATTGCGCTTACGTAAAAAGCTAGATCCTGATGGCACACTTAACCCTGTAGAAACACTGCGCGGACGCGGTTACAGGCTTAAAAGTCAGTGGTAGCATCACAAATACCGTTAAAAGTAAGGCAAGGATTTATCCTTGTCTTTGTTTTATTAGTCGCCTTACCTATTTTGTTTTTTTCGATTGGCAAGGCGTACTATGCATCATTAGTAGAAGCCACCGAAAAAACCCTCGAAGCCCATTTATATTCATTAATTTCAGAAGTCGATTTTACTGAGCGCGGTATTATTATGCCAAGCACGATTTTAGCGCCTGAGCTAAATCGTTTAAACTCTGATACCTATGCAATGATTTATCGTGATGAACAGCCTGTTTGGCACTCTGAATCCGCGGTAAATGTAAACTTTGTGCCTGACGAGATAGAAACCAAAGCCGGTGCTGCCGATTTTCGTCGCGTGGAATATAGAAATAACGTGTACTGGCAACTCAGCTTAACTGTTATTTTAAATAATATTGATCAATCCGAACAGGCCCGGTTTATTTTATTAAGACGCAATGATGCCTTACTACGGTTAATGGATGGTTTTAAACAAACCCTAGTAAACTGGATGTATGTCATGGGTGTTGCCATTGCAGCATTAATGGCGATAGGTTTTGTGTGGAGTGCGCGACCATTACAACGCTTGGATAAAGAAATAAAAGCCATTGAATCTGGTGATATTCAAGAAATTAAAGGGTTGTACCCTGTTGAACTGCAAACAATAAAAGCCGATTTAAATTTACTGCTCGAAACTCAACAACGTCAAAAAGAACGCTACCGTGCCTCACTAAGTGACTTAGCGCATGCTTTAAAAACGCCCCTTGCGGTACTTAAATCAAGTCCTTTGGCAAATGATGCTGACGCACAAGAACAGCTTGATCGTATTAATGTGATGATCGAACATCAATTAAAGCGCGCAGCAAGCGGTGCTTCCGATACTTGGAAAAAACAAACGGCTATTAAGCCAGTGCTCGATTCAATTATTAATGCAATGGGCAAAGTGTACCGAGACAAAGATATTATTTTTACCTGTGCTGTAACAGAAAAAAATTACTTTTTAGGGGATAAAACAGATCTACTCGAGCTGTTGGGTAATTTAATTGATAATGCCTGTAAAGCTTGCCGTTCACAGGTCGATATACAAGTAGTTCAAAAGCGCACTCTTACACTTATAATCAGTGATGATGGTCCAGGTGTCCCCGTTGATAAACGCCAGTCATTACTCACCCGAGGTACTCGCTTAGATACCTACGAAAGCGGTCACGGCGTGGGAATGGCAATTGTGTCAGACTTAGTAAAGTCGTATCACGGCACCCTGACTATTTTAGATGCTGATACGTTAGGTGGCGCAAAATTTATTTTAGAGTTTAATTATAATGATAAAAAATAATCGGCGTTTGGTAAGCTGCACACTGCTTTTACTGCTTAGTGCTACAACACAGGCAGATGAGCCATGCAGTTTAGTTGATCAAGCAACCCCTGATGAAGCCAAAAGCTATCTGCAATGTTTAGATAAACAAATAGCAAACTTAACGCGCATCCAGCAAACGTGGGTAAATAAGATCACCTTAGATCTAAATAACATTGAAGCAGAAACCGGTAACACACAGTTGTTACCGATTTTCAAACGCAGCATGGCAAGCCAAAGCAAATATTTAGAAGATAGCTGTAAGTGGCGCTATTTACAAAAGATCCCCAACGGAACCCAAGCTGCAATTGTCTATAAGCGCTGTGAATTACGTATTTTAGAACAGCACATAGCGGTATTAAAGCAGCCCATTTAACCTAAATGGCTATTTAGGCTGTTCCTCTAATTCTTCACCATTACCTAATAAAGTTGCCAGCCAGCGCCCTTCTTCACTGGTTTCAAGCGCTATTTTAACGATCATAGTCAACGGCACTGATAACAACATACCAACCGTGCCCATCAGCCAGCCCCAGAATATTAATGATAAAAATACCACCAATGTTGACAGTCCTAAGCCTTTGCCCATGTATTTAGGCTCAACAATATTGCCCATTACTGTATTGATAGTTAAATAACCAAGCCCCACCATACTTGCAACAAACGGTCCTTGCGTGATCAACGCCAGCAATACCGCAGGCACTGCGGCGATGATAGAACCAATATTAGGAATATAATTAAACATAAAGGCCATCACAGCCCATAATACAAAGTAATCAACATCTAACAACCACAGCAAGCTACCAGCAAGCACGCCAGTGCCTAAACTGACGACCGTTTTAATTGCTAGATAGGAATTAATTGACTCCAAAAAGCGGTCAATTTGTTGCATCTTACGATCAGGATCATCTAACGCCATGTGTATTTTATGGCTGAGCATTGGCCCTTCAAACAACATAAACACCACAGTCAAAATAATTAAAAATAAATTGGCCATAACGCCACCTAACCCGGTAAGCATGCCGGTTGCCACATCAATGATCTTGCCTGGGTCAAACATGGCAATTATTTGTTCTTTATTGATCAAGATGTTGTATTTTGCAGCCATATCCACAAGCAAAATAAACTGCTCTTTAAGTTGGGCTTTATATTGTGGCAATTGCTGCGAAAAATCAGTTAAGGATTGCCCCACTAAGCCCGCTAAACTAACGCCAATGCCAACCACCATCAGCATTACCAACATGATTGCCAAACCTTTCGGGATTTTATAGCGGCCAAAAAAACTTAATAATGGATTGCAAATAATGGCAATAAACGCTGCCAATACAAACGGAATAACAATCACACTCGCTGCTTTTACTCCTGCCAATACAATCACTAACGCTGCAAAAATAACTAAACTTCGGTTTACCCCAGTTAAACTAGCCAAACGACGATCCTTGAAAATATAAACTGCACTTAGTGTATGTGAAAAATAACGAGAATGAAATCATTGCAAAGTGATCAAAGCCGTCTATGGTACGTATAAGATACTTACAGTCTTTAAAAAGGTCACTACCATGCATATATTCATTACTGGCGCCACCGGCTTAATAGGCAGTCACTTATGCCAGTTGTTACTTGCAAGCCATCAGCTAACAGTATTATCACGCGACCCAGCTAAAGCAACACGACTACTTGGCTCAGCTATCACGGCGATAGATTCACTAGATAAAATTGATTTCAATACAGTTGACTGTGTAATTAACCTTGCTGGAGAACCGATTGTAAATAAGCGTTGGAGCGACAAACAAAAGCAACGCCTGCTTGATAGTCGAATTCAACTGACTCAGCAAATAAGCACAGCGATACAGCATAGCCAAACACCACCCCATACGTTTATATCCGGTAGTGCAATTGGTTTTTATGGCCGTCAAGACAATACGCCTATTGATGAAAGTTTTACCGCTGTAACCCCTGAATTTAGCCATAAACTATGTGCTCAGTGGGAGCAAGCGGCATACGCGGCCCAATCTGCTAACACCCGCGTGTGTACACTGCGCACAGGAATAGTATTAGCCAAACAAGCGGGCGCATTAGCGAAAATGCTGCCGCCATTTAAATTAGGCTTAGGAGGGCCAATAGGCAGTGGTGAGCAAGGCATGTCGTGGATCCATATTGATGATATGGTGCAGCTGATATTATTTGTATTAGTGACAATGGAGCTCAGCGGGCCAATTAATGCCACTGCGCCCTATCCTGTTAGTAATAAAGAGTTTAGTAGCCAATTAGGTAAAGTACTCGGGCGTCCTACTTTCATACCTATGCCTAGTTTGCTACTTAAGCTGGCTATGGGGGAAATGGCTGATTTATTGCTTTATGGACAATTTGTTGTGCCTAACAAAGTACTGGCGCAGCAATTTAGTTTTAACTATCCAACATTACCAAAAGCACTTGAGAATTTATTAACGTAAGTGCAGTGATCAGTCCCTTTTTATTAGCTTGCTATTCGTTAAATAGTACATAATAATTAACAATCAGTTCAAAACATACAATAAAGGCGACTAGGCTTGGCGCATAGGAAAGACCACAGATGATGCATTTGCCCACTATCATCATCATTTCCATAATACTTAATACCATCATTAGCTCATTTTTGATGTCTTTGTATGTGCTCAGAAAACAAAAAACCTATTTGTATTGGTGCTGCTCTTGTTTAATTTTTGTGTTTGCTCAAGTCACTGCTGCACTGCGGGCATTTATCGATTTAAGTTTTGTCACCCACTACATAGCAGATCTATTTATCATCGCCGCGCCTTTGGCGGCAATACTCGGGATACATGCATACAACAGCACCGAGCAAAACAAATTCACCGCATGTATTGCGGTATTACTGGCATCAATGATTATTCTACTCCCTATTTATAGTTCGTCCTTTGGACAACTTTATACCACAGTAGTGATCGCATGCTGCTTTTGTTATGCCGCCTATGCATTAAACAAATTGCACTTAGGTCGTATTAGCCATTTTTTACTGTTACAAATTTGTTTTGTTGTACATGCCATAATAATGTTTTGCCAAGCCGCACTGTTACTTTCTGCAGCAACAGCATTGCTCGATACTCAGCAAGCCCTTGCAATAATTTTAATTAGCCACATTGTGATCTCCACCTGTACGGCGTTAGTCTGGCCTGTTTTAATGTTTTTAGAATCAGAGCAAGTGTTAACCGATTTAGCAAATTTAGACCCTCTCACAGGGCTGCTTAATCGACGCGCATTTTTAAACCTCAGTGCCACACATCTACAGCAGGCCAATGATTGCCAAAAAGAATTGTGTGCACTGATGATTGATATTGATTTTTTCAAAAAAGTGAACGATAAATTTGGTCATGATGCAGGCGATGAGGCTTTAAAATGGGTTGCCAAACAAATTCAAGCACAGCTAAGAGAGCATGATATTGTTGGCCGTATTGGCGGTGAAGAATTTGCGATTTTACTGCCTAATACATCTGAAAAAAATGCCCAGGCTTTATCCGAACGGATCAGACTTACGATCAATAACCAACTGTTTAACTATAAACAACAAAGTATTTCTTTGTCACTCAGCATTGGCGTAATAAAACGCTCTACAGGCAGCAATATCAATGACTTACTTGCGCAAGCAGATAAAGGTTTGTATCAAGCAAAACATAATGGCCGCAATCAAGTTGTTGTGGCTATTTAGCATTGTCATTTATTCCCCCAGCTTATTTCCCTTTTTAACTACAGCCTGTAGTAATTTTAAAGTTATTTATAATTAAAGAAAAACATTAAGATACATTTTAGATACAATTTTATTTCAATTAATTAAACACACTTGTTGACGTAACATAAAAATTGCACTAGCCTTCTCTGGAAGCGCTCCCACAAATACTCACAGCCATTTCTGGAAGCGCTTCCACACACGATAATACCGCTATCAATAAAAGCGGTTAATAATAATGATAACAGTACGAGGGAAACCTAATGGCGAGTCATATTTTACAAAAAACAAAGTTAGCGACCAGCTTATCTTTGATTTTAGGTGCAGCAACCACGCTATCGACCTATGCAGCTGAAGTTGCTAAACAAGAAGAGTTTGAAGTAATTCAAGTCACTGGTTTTAAAGGTAGTATTAAAGAATCCACGCAACTAAAACGTTATTCATCGGGCGTTGTTGATGCAATATCTGCTGAAGACATTGGTAAATTCCCTGATACTAACCTCGCAGAATCTTTGCAACGTATTACTGGTGTATCGATTGATCGTAGCAACGGCGAAGGTTCTAAAGTAACCGTCCGTGGCTTTGGCCCTGATTATAATATGGTGACGTTAAACGGCCGTACTATGCCAGCGGCATCACTGCCTGCAGGTGGCGGTGCACCAAACTCTCGCGCTTATGACTTTGCTAACCTTGCTTCTGAAAGTGTTAAATCGGTTGAAGTATATAAAACCGGTAAAGCCAGTATTGCATCAGGTGGTATTGGCGCAACAATCAATATCAACACAGCTCGCCCACTTGATAACCCAGGCTTAGTCGCTAATGTTGGTGTGCAAGCGCAGCACGATACTACCAACCGTGTTGGCGATGATGTTACACCAGAAATTTCTGGCATCTTCAGCTGGACAGATGAAGATGCTAAATTTGGTGCATCGCTTACCGCCAGTATGCAGCAACGTGATAGCTCTGCTACGGGTGCATTTGTCGGCGAGTGGCGAACCACCGAATACGATGGCACAATTCCACAAGCAGCTGATGACATTGTGCTAGAAAACGCCCCTGCCATGGGCCAATATTACTCAATGCCATCAGACTTACGTTACACGATTGCTGACCGTGAACGTACCCGCACCAATGCACAACTTACGCTGCAATACAGCCCCGTAGATTCACTCACTGCAACGCTTGATTATACTTACTCTCAACAAGAGTTATTTGAAGCGCGAGCAGAGCAATCAATTTGGATGGATAACTATAAAACCCAGTTAATATTTGATGATAATGACGTTAAAACCCCTATTTATTACCGTGAAGAACGTCGTGATTTAGCAACCCGCGATTTAGGTTTAGCATTACAAGAACAAAACCAAGTAAATGAAAATAAATCGCTTGGTTTAAATCTTGAGTACTACTTTAGCGACCAACTTCGTTTTATGTTTGACGCCCATAGCTCAAAAGCCACCAGCAAACCCGATGCGCCATATGGCAGCTGGATAAATGCCGGTTTAGGCGCAAATGTGGTTGCGGCACAACAGGTTGATTTCAGCAAAGAGCTGCCATCTATGATTATCGATTTTGATGACTGTAGTCGTGCAAACCTAAACTGCTCAGGCGCATTAGAGCAAGCTGATGTAGGGACCTCTATCTTAGATGCAAACTTTGCCAGCCAAGAGTCAACCGTTGATGAGTTTCGTCTACAGGGTAACTATGTAATGGACAACGCCAGCATAGATTTCGGTATTGAATCGCGCTCTATGGAAAGTCATTCTTTACAATCGCTTACCCGTAATACCATGGGTAACTGGGGCATTGAAAACCCAGGTGAACTGCCTGATGGCTATTTAGATCCAACTAATTTTTTAGCTGAATTTGACGATTACGATACCAGTGGCTCATTTGATCAAGGTTTCACCGGTAGTGCTTCACAAATTGGTTATTGGGCAGCAGAGCAATATGGTTTTAATTTTGCTGCGGATGGCGCATTTGCAACCAACCGCACAATTGAAGAAGATATCAAGGCAGCCTTTTTACAATACAACTACAGTAACGAAATTAGTGGTATGCCATTTAATTTAGTAATAGGTGCTCGTTATGAAACAACCGATATTACTTCAACTGCTAATATTGATTTACCGGATGCTGTGGCATGGGAAGGTAACAACGATTTCAATGTACGCTACGGTACCAATATAGATGATTACTCTTTAAGTTCCAGCTATAACCACTTTTTACCCAGCTTAGACTTTGACATTAATGTGGTTGAAGATGTCACGCTGCGTGCTTCTTATAGCACAACGATTGCCCGCCCTACTTATGATAATTTAAGCTCTGCGGCAACCGTAGGTGTTCCAACAGGCCCGAGTATTATTCCAGGCACTACCAATGCACCCGCTGCGACGGGCAACCCAGGACTTGTGCCACTAGAATCTGACAACTTTGATGTTTCTGCAGAATGGTACTTTACTGATCTAAGTTATGTGTCAGTAGGCTACTTTAATAAAAAAGTGGATAACTTTATTGGTCTATCGCCAATGACACAAAACTACTATGGTTTACGTGATGCATCAGCAGGCCCGCGCGCCGAAGCTGCAAGAGCGGAGCTTGAAGCAAGAGGCTTAGCATTTACCGATGCAAACTTATTCCAAATGGTCGCCGCTATGGAAAACGGTGTTGCTTTTGACTCAATGAGTTATGAAGAGTTTGAAGCCGCCTACGATGTTTTACCAAACAGTGATGACCCACTAATGGACTTTACAGCGCAGGTGCCAACCAATAACAAAGATGCCAAAATCGATGGTTACGAGTTTGCAGTACAACACTTTTTTGGCGAAAGTGGTTTTGGCTTGCAAGCTAACTACACCATTGTAAATGGTGATATCGACTTTAATGTAGCAGCGGATCCAACAACCACACAATTTGCACTGGTGGGGTTAAGTGATACCGCTAACTTCATAGCTATGTACGAAAACGATAAGTTTCAAGCACGTATTGCCTATAATTGGCGTGATAAGTTCTTAAATAGTGCAGCACGTTATGTTAATGAGCCAAGCTTCACTGAAGAGTATTATCAAATCGACTTTAATATTGCCTATAACTTCAATGAAAAAATGTCATTCTTCGTTGAAGGGCTTAATATTACTGAGCAAAACATGCGTCAGCATGGCCGTTACCAAGCTCAACTATGGAACTTGGAGCAAAATGGCGCGCGTTATAACATTGGCATGCGCTATAACTTTTAAGTAATGGTATTTACTCAGCAAATCAATGAGTATCAAGCCGCTACCTGTTAGCGGCTTTTGTCGTTCAAATTAGACATAGAAGAGCACACAATGAATAACAACATCCAACACATTGTGGTACTAGGCGGTGGTGCTGCAGGCTGGCTAAGTGCGGGGTTGCTTGGCGCTGAGCATCCTGATAAACATATCACCCTGATTGAATCTGCCACTATTGCTATTTCGGGTGTCGGCGAAGGCACTTGGCCATCAATGCGAAATACGCTAAAGCGCATCGGTATTAAAGAAGTCGATTTTTTAAAGCATTGTGATGCGTCATTCAAGCAAGGCTCTAAGTTTATAAACTGGCGCAATTTAAATCCGGGTGAAAACTACTATCACCCTTTTATGACGCCACACGGCTATTTAGCAACCAACCTGCATGCGTATTGGCAACAACATGCTGCAACACAAAAATACGCTGACGCCTTAAATATGCAAAGCTTTGTTTGCCAAGCAGGTCTTGCTCCAAAACAACTAACCACACCAGAATATGCAGCGGTGACTAATTACGGTTATCACTTAGACGCTGGTAAATTTGCTAGCTTTTTAAAAAACCATTGCCAAAACCAGCTGGGCGTAAGCCATATTGTCGATGATGTAGTGGCTGTGAATAATGACAGCGACGGCTATATTCGCTCATTAACAACTAAACTGCATGGTGAAATAACGGGTGACTTATTTATTGATTGCTCTGGTACACGCGCTCGCTTAATTGCTGAGCATTATAATGCAGCGTTTATCAATCGACAGCATACCCTGTTTAATAATACTGCTATTGCCGCACACCTTCCGTATGCAAATGAACAACAAGAGATTGCTAGTGCAACGTTATCAACGGCGCAGCCGCATGGCTGGATCTGGGATATCGGCTTACCTAGCCGCCGCGGTATTGGTTATACCTACTGCGATAAATACTGTGACGAGCAGACTGCAATTAATACCTTAAAACGCTATGCTGCACAATCGGTAGGCGCAGACCTTGCCGAGCAACTACAAACCCGAAAACTGAGTTTTACCCCAGGCTACAGAAAACAATTTTGGATAAAAAACTGTCTTGCTGTTGGCATGTCGCAAGGATTTATAGAGCCGTTGGAAGCGTCAGCGCTTGCGATGGTAGAGTTATCGTTAACGATGTTAAGCGAACAAATGCCGCAAGACCGTAAGCATATGGCCTTATTAGCGACTCGGTTCAATCAACGCTTTAGTTATCGCTGGCAACGAGTGATCGACTTTTTAAAGTTACACTATATCTTAAGTGAGCGTGATGACAGCCAATATTGGCAGGATATAAAAACCGCAGCGAGTACCCCACACCGCTTAGCAGAGCTTATGGAACTTTGGCAATATCAACCACCCAGTCGCTTTGACTTTATTGAAAATGAAGAAATATTTCCTTCAGCAAGTTACCAATATGTACTGTATGGCATGGGGTTTAATACCGAAAATAATAAAGCCGACAATGCGTTTAATAACCCTGAAACGGGCAACTACTTTTATCAGCAAAACCGTGAAAAAATAGCGCAATATTTACACGCCCTGCCAACAAATCGCGCATTATTAAAGCAACTGATTGAGCAAACAACTAACGAAAAGGCCCAGCTATGAAGCACAATAACACTATTCAAAACGTAGTAATAGCTGGCGGTGGCACTGCCGGTTGGATGGCCGCGGCTGCACTGAGTAAATTAGTCGGTAAAAATATTAATGTCACCTTAATTGAATCTGACGAAATAGCCACGGTTGGCGTTGGTGAAGCGACAATTCCGCCCATTCGCACCTTTCATAAATTGCTCGGTATTAATGAACAAGAATTTATGCAAGCCACTCAAGCGAGTTTCAAATTAGGCATTAGCTTTGAGAACTGGGGGCAAACAAATACACAATACATTCACTCATTCGGTATGACCGGTAAAGAGTGTTGGGCGGGTGAATTTCATCATTTTTGGCTACACAGTTTATCGTTAGGGTTAGAGTCTGAATTTGGTCAATACTGCTATGAACTGCAAGCGGCCAAGCAAAATAAGTTTGCCTTTAGTCAACAAAACCCGATTAACTATGCATTTCACATGGATGCCAGTCGCTATGCATTATTTTTACGTGAATTTACACAACAATTGGGGGTTACTCGCCGCGAAGGTAAAATTACTCATGTAAATAAATGCCCTAGTTCAGGCTTTATTAACAGCTTAACCCTTAGCGATAACAGCACAATAGCGGGTGATTTTTTTATTGATTGCACGGGCTTTCGCGGCTTACTAATTGAACAAGCACTGCATACCGGTTATGAAGATTGGTCTCATTTTCTGCCCTGCGACAGCGCCATTGCAGTGCAAACAACCGCCGTTGACGAGGATATAAAACCCTATACCCGCGCCATAGCCCACGATGCAGGCTGGCAATGGCAAATACCGCTACAACAGCGTGTTGGTAATGGTTTAGTTTATTGCAGCCGTTATTTAGCGGATGATCAAGCAAAGCAGTTATTGCTTGCAAACATTCAAGGTGACACTTTAACTGAACCAAAAATCATCAAGTTTAAAACCGGTCGCCGGCGTAAAGGTTGGAATAAAAACTGCCTTGCCTTAGGGCTTGCCAGTGGCTTTGTTGAGCCGCTCGAATCCACCAGTATTCACCTGATCATGTCGGGAATTATTCGCTTTATGCGGCTATTTCCGTTCAATGGCATTACCGAGCAAGCAGTCAGTGAATATAACAAGCAGCTAAAAAGTGAAATCGAAAATATTCGCGACTTTATCGTGTTGCATTACAAAGTGACTGATCGCACCGACAGTGAATTTTGGCGCCACTGTAATAGCATGGAGATACCCGACACCCTAGCGCATAAAATTAGCTTATTTAAACACACAGGACGGGTATTCTTAGATGATGGCGATATCTTTCGAGTCGACTCATGGGTGCAAGTAATGCTTGGTCAAGGCATTAAACCTGAGCAACATCATTTAATTGCCAGTTTAATGAGTGATGCAGAGTTAACCCGTTTTCTAAGTAGTATTAAACAGCAGATCACGCAACGGGTGGCAGCACTGCCATCTCATAAAGCGTTTTTGCAGCAGTACTGCCCTACGGATCTGAAGCAGCCATAAAACGATGAAAACAGCCCTTTGCATAATGCTTGGTAAGAACAGCTAACGTTGTGGGGGGTAAGTGTTTGATCATTTTTATATACCTAGCATTTATCAGCGATTGGTTTAACAGCGTTGGCTGGCGAATAGCACCGTTGCCGCTAAATCAGCGTGCCGCTTTTGCTATGACCAATAAACAAGTATTTATTGTTATCTAAATTTAACTATTGACCTACTTAGAAATAGTCACTAACCTAAACATGGAAGCGCTTCCTGAAACAACGTTAAATACCATACTAGAGCATTAATCAAATTAATTATGGAAGCGCTTTCACATATATTGCATTTTTACTATAAAAACGTATCTACAAACTGTATAAGCAAGCAGAGGTTTTCAATTAATGAAACAATTATCTTTACCCGCTAACTCACCGCTACTTAGCAAAGAGTTTACTTTTGGTGTTGCTACAGCATCATTTCAAATTGAAGGTGGTGCAGATAGCCGTCTTCCGTGTATTTGGGATAAATTTTGTGCCACACCAGGTAAGATTGCCGATAATTCAAACGGTTTAGTTGCTTGTGATCACTATAACAACTGGGCAAACGATATTGAGTTAATTGACTCTTTGGGTGTTGATGCTTATCGTTTATCAATATCTTGGCCGCGCGTGATCAAAGCTGATGGCAGTCTAAACCCTGTTGGGGTTAAGTTTTATACAGATATTTTAGACGAGTTGGCACGCCGCAACATTAAAGCATTTGTGACGCTTTATCACTGGGATTTACCACAGCATTTAGAAGATAAAGGTGGCTGGCTTAATCGTAATACTGCCTTTGAATACGCTAACTATGTAGATTTAATCAGCCAAGCTTTTGCTGAACGTGTTTATTCGTATGCAACACTAAACGAACCATTTTGTAGCTCCTACTTAGGTTACGAAATTGGTGTTCATGCACCAGGTAAAGTTGGTCGCGAGTTTGGCCGAAAAGCTGCGCATCACTTATTACTGGGCCATGGTCTAGCAATGCAAGTACTTGCTAAAAACAGCCCTAACGCTTTAAACGGTATTGTGCTGAATTTTACGCCTTGCTACCCAGTTAGCCAAAGTGAAGCTGACTTAAAAGCCACTGCATTTGCAGATGACTACATTAATCAATGGTATATGCGCCCAGTAATGGAGGGGAAATACCCTGATATTATTGCACAATTACCAGCAGAGCAGCGCCCAGATATTCACCCCGGTGACATGGAGATCATCGCACAACCTTTAGACTACCTTGGTGTTAACTTTTATACTCGCCTGCATTATCAAGCAAGTGATGATGACTTTTACGACGAACGTCCACATCAAGGTCCACTAACTGATATTGGTTGGGAAATATACCCACAAGCTTTAACCGAATTGTTAGTCTCGTTAAACGAAAAGTATACTCTGCCACCAATTTATATTACGGAAAATGGTGCAGCAATGAAGGATACGCTCGCTAATGGCGAAGTAAATGATTTAGACCGTATCAGCTACTATCAGCAACATTTAACAGCGCTGCACAATGCAACTTTACAAGGTGTGCGCGTTGATGGCTATTTTGCTTGGAGCTTAATGGACAACTTTGAATGGGCTGAAGGCTATTTAAAACGTTTTGGTATTGTATACGTTGATTATCACACCCAACAACGTACAGTTAAAGCCAGTGGCCTCGCATACAGTAACTTGATCACAAGCCGGTAATTTATGCTAGCCGATGATTAAAAATAAAATCGGCTAGTCACTTAAAACAACGATAAGAAACACACAGTGAATAAAATACCTTTATATGAAAAAATTGGCTACGCCATGGGCGATGCCGGTGCCAATTTAGTTTGGCGTGGTGCCCTTGCCTACCTTGCGGTGTTTTATACCGATACCTTTGGTATATCAGCGGCGGCGGCTGCCATGTTATTTTTAGTGGTGCGTCTATCTGATGGCGTTACCGATATTATTATGGGCATGATTGCTGATAGAACTCACACCCGCTTCGGTAAATTTAGGCCATGGATACTTTGGTCGGCCCCCTTCTTAGGCTTATTTATGGTGTTGTGTTTTACCACTCCTAACTTTAATGAAACCAATAAATTAATTTACGCCTACGTTACTTATATTGGTTTAACTCTAGCCTATACAGTTAGTAATGTGCCTTACTCTGCCTTAATGGGCGTTATGAGTCCTGATGATACAGAGCGGACTAAACTATCAAGCTTTCGATTTGCAGGAGCCTTTACAGGCGGATTACTGGTAATGGGATTTTTACCCGAATTAGTGGCTTACTTTGGGGGGGGCGACAATGCCAAAGGCTACCAATTAACCATGTATTTATTTGCAGCGCTATTAATTGCATTGATGGTGATCACTTTTGTCTCGACAAAAGAACGTGTTATTCCCCATGCAGCAAACGGCAGGTGTTTAAAGTCAGAGCTAAAAGATTTAACGAAGAACCTGCCGTTTATTATTTTACCGCTGCTCGCAACCACTTTATTCTTTTACTATCGTGATATTTACAGTGGCTTATTTTTCGCTTTAGTTATGGCGGCCATGACTTTCGTAATCAAAAAATTACTCAACAAAGAGCAGTCCAATTTAACAGGCACGCAGCAAGATATGGTTGACTTATTAACCAACAAACCTTGGCTTATTCTGCTCGGTATTGGTTTTTTAACTATGATGTTTAACGGCATTAAATATGGTGTGATAGCCTATTATTTTAAATATCAGGTCGCAAATGAACTTATGGCTGGGCAATATTTTGTCGCATTATTAATTGTCTCTATTTTTGGTGCGCTCGCCACCGGTAAATTAGCCGAGTTGATGGGTAAACGTAATTTATTTGTTCTATCGCTGGTATTAAGCGGTTTATTAACGACCGCATTCTATTGGGTGCCAAGTGATAATATTGTCGCGATATTTACCTTCGGTTGCGCTGCTGAGTTTTTTGCCGCGATGATGCCAACCTTGTTCTTTAGTATGCTGGGTGATGCAGCCGACTACTCTGAGTGGAAAAACAAACGCCGTGCCACTGGCTTAATTTATTCTGCTGGCACCTTTGTACAAAAAACTGGAGGAGGTTTTGCAGGCGCGCTCGTGCTGGTTGTGTTAGCAGGTTACGGTTATAACGGCATGGATGAAACCAGCATTGCGCAGTCGCTGCCCGGCATGCAACTATTAATGAGCTGGATACCGGCTGCATTTGCCTTCTTAGGGGCTATTTTGATGCTAATATACCCACTTACTTCACTAATGACACAAAAAATTACAGAAGACTTGGCAATTAGGCGCAGTAATGTGTAAATTACCTTAACACTCAATACTGATTTATAAAATATCATATAAAACAGAGCATTAACGTTAGGAAAGCAATGGCTACAATTTATCAGGTATCAGAGCTTGCAGGTGTCTCCCTGTCGACTGTGTCCAGAGTTCTGAACAATAATGACTATGTGAGTAAAAAAACTAAAAAGAAAGTAATGGAAGCAATGCAACAGCTGGGCTATCAACCAAGCTCTATCGCACGTTCACTCGCTTCAAGCAGAACCAGTAGTGTTGGTATTTTAGTCTCTGAGTTAGATGGCCCATTTTTCGGGCAAATGATGTCAGCGATTGAAGAGCAACTGCGGGCAGCAGGCAAGCACGTCATTATAACCCCAGGACACAGTGATGAAAGCAAGGAAAAAAGCGGCTTTGAATTTTTGATCAGTCGTAATTGCGATGCCATCATTGCCCATGTTGAAGCCGTCTCAAACGAGTACTTAATTGAACTGAGTAAAGGTAAAACACCGATTTACTTAATGAGCCGCTATGTTGAAGAAATTAAAGACAACTGCATTAGTTTAGATAACGTAATGGGCGGTTACTTAGCGACTAAAACCATGATCACCCGAGGTCATAAAAACATTGCCTATATCGCAGGCCCACAATTTAAAATAGATGCATCTGATCGACTAAAAGGCCATAAACAAGCCCTTAGTGAATTTGCTATCGAGTTTAATGAAAACTTATTTTACATTGGCGATTTTAAAGAAACGGGTGGCAATGATGGTTTGAAGTACTTTATAGAGAACAAAGTCCCCTTTACAGCACTGGTGTGTGCTAATGACGAAATGGCCTCGGGAGCCATGAAATATGCCCGAGAGCACGGTTTTAACCTGCCTAGCGATCTTGCCATTATGGGCTACGATAACGTCATTTTTACTAATTACTTGTACCCAACGCTTACAACTATCAATAACCCAGTACCAGAGATGGGCAAAATGGCTGCTAATTTAGTGCTTAAAGATATTTATAAGCACAGCGGCATTACCATTAACCACATATTTCAGCCAAATTTAATTTTACGCGACTCAACGCCCACGGTTAAATAACCTGTGAGCAAATAACAATAGTGACTCAGTTTAGCTCAAGCCCGCAGAGCTCGTTGCAAACCCAGCGAGCATCTAAATAACGTTCTAAGTTGTGCTCTGCAAATTGTAAAAAACTGCGCGCAGCATGGGATAGATGTCGGTCGGTGCGAATAACAAAATACCAATGACTGGCAAGTTGCGTATCGCTGACATTGAGTACTTTGAAATCCTCATCGCCTTTTGGTAGAACATGGCGAGAAAGCACTGCAACACCCATTGCTGATGACACCGCAACCCGAATCGCCTCATTACTGGCCATTTGTACGCTGTCACTTAACACTAAGCCCCGCCCCTGTAACTCACTTTCAAACAACATTCGCGTCGCTGAGCCGGGCTCTCTTAATAAAAACCGATAGCGTGTCAGCTCAGCCAATGTAATATCAGTTGCTGCTGCAAGTGGATGCTCACTAGGTACAATAAATTCAAGTGGGTTTTGTAAAAAGCGTGCTGCTTTTGCATGCTCAAGGGATGGCGGGTGACTAAATACATAAATATCGTCCTCACCGCGTTCAAACCGTGCTAATACCTCAGCCCTGTTACCTATTTCTAGGGGCAGCTCAACATGTGGGTGCAAATTACTATATGGCCCAAGTAATTTCGGCAAAATATATTGCGCCGTATTGACCATGGCGATTTTGCAACGACCGCGTTCACCCCCTCTAAGCTCGGCTAAAAAATCTTTGTAATCATCAAACTGACCAAACACTTGCTGGCCAGTTTTAAATAATTCCAACCCAGCTTCGGTAACCGTTAACTTTTGCTGTTGCATCAAAATTAAAGGTTCGCCAACCGCCTCTTGTAAGCGCTTAATTTGCAACGATACCGTAGGCTGAGTTAAATGTAACACTCTTGCGGTCTCACTGATTGAGCCAGTTTTTACCACACTCATAAATACTTCAAGGAGTCGAAATGATATGTGTCTTAAATCCATGTCAGCCCCTTAAAGCAAAGTTAATAAGCAACTTATAAATAACAACCCATAGATAATAACCTATATATAACTACTAATCATTTTATTATTTACTATACAAAGTTTTCATTACAATAGCGCCACTTCAAATACAAAGGAGAAAGGCGTGCCGGATATTGTTGTTATGTTTTTTGTTTTAGGCTTAGTTGCAGGACTGTTGCGATCTGATTTAAAAATACCGCAAGCGACCTACGAAACGCTCAGTTTGTTACTGATGCTAACAATTGGTTTAAAAGGCGGCATGGTTTTACACGGTAATTTAAGCTGGCAGTTGCTGCCAGAAATGGGCTCAGTCATGTTATTGGGGGCATTTATTCCGCTGATGCTCTACCCTATTTTAAAATACCTAGTGAGACTCTCTGTCGCTAATAGCGCAAGTATTGCAGCGCACTACGGCTCGGTCAGCGCGGGGACTTTTGCCGTTGCGCTTGCTTATGCAGAATCTTCACAGCTCATCGTTGGCGCGGAGGTCACGCTTTATTTAGTGATGCTAGAATTACCGGCGATTATTGTTGCCCTATTACTCTACAGACGCCTTAATAAAGAAAACAACACTACACGCACGCTTTCACTAAAAACACTGTGGCATGAGACGCTTACCAATAAAAGCATCATTCTTTTAGTGGGTGGCGTTATTATCGGCATGCTTTACGGCACGCAACAAGGTAGCCAAGTCACCAACCTTCTTACTAGCAGCTTTAAAGTGGTGCTGGCATTATTTTTACTGGAGATGGGATTAACCGCAGCCAAAACACTGCGCCCTATTCCTTGGCACCATTGGCGAGTTGCGCTGTTTGCATTAGTCACACCGCTGTTGTTAGGCGTGATTGGCGTCACTGCCGGCACAGCATTAAAGCTCGAGCTAGGCTCTGTGGTTGTATTAGCAAGCTTAGTGGCCAGCGCCTCATACATAGCAGCTCCTGCGGCTATTAAAGCTGCGATCCCAAAAGCGGATATAGGCTTAGCCATGCTTAGCTCACTTGGTATTACCTTCGCATTTAACGTCACTATAGGGATTGGTTTGTATCATCAACTGGCAGTAACAATGCAATAAATTACTTAATAATCATTTTAAGGGGCTCATACAAAGAGCCCGCTTAAACCAGCTCTGGCCATTGAATTGCTTTATTGTCTTTGCCATTTTTACAGCTCAGTGGATCATTTCCTTGATAGTTTTTACACCCCCAAAACGACCCTTTAGCACTTTGCCGTAACACCATCTCAGCGCCGCATTTATCACAAATAGGCTGCATGTGATTGCACGACTGATTAACGCATAGTTTAAACCCTGTATAACGGCTGCGGGTCATTGGGCTTTGGCACTGCTGACAGGGATTTTCTTTATGCTCGCAACGCGGAAATAACGAACAGCCGTAGAATGGCCCAAAACGTCCCGTTTGCTTTTTTAAGACCCCAGTATCACAGCGCATACAGTTTATATCTGCGATATGTAATTGCTCAACATCACTGGTAAATTCATCCAGTTCGATGTCATGTTCAGCAATTAACTCCGAGACAAAACAACTACTATTGGCCATATCAGCAATGATGTAGGCGCGCTGTTTTGCCCGCGTTAGGGCAACGTAAAATAACCGCCGTTCCTCAGCAAATGCGAAATCTTCTTGCTCGGGCAGTAATGCATCAATAATGGCGGGCGTTACTTTTTCACAGGGGAAACCATGTTTACCTTTTTGTAAGCCGATGATCACTACATGATCGGCCTCTTTACCTTTCGCTGCATGAAAAGTCTGCGACTGAATGTTTAACAGCGGATACTTCACTTGCATGGCTTTAATATCTGCATTAGTAGGTAGTTGAAACCAAAAGCGGGCTAAAAAATAGACCGAGGTTGGTTTACACACTGTGCCGCAAATTGCATTAAGCACATCATCTATCGCGCCATTGGCAAGCTCAGGTAGCTCGCTGTGATAATGATTTAAAGTAGTCGGCGCTTTATTGCCGCGTCTTAATATTGATATCGCAGGCTGAGCTACTTGAGCCAAAGACGTGATGGTTTTATTAAGCTGCGCGGGATTTTTACTAATAAATGCTGAGGCAACTTCACCAATTTTATTATTAAAACGAAAAGTAACATCCAACTGCGCTTGGCTGGTAAAACCAAAGTGCTTGGTAAACTCAGTGGTTAACTTTATATCTGCGCCGCTAAATCGGTAAATCGCTTGCCAATCATCGCCCACAGCAAATACTGAACAACCTTTGCGGCTATCACGTAGCGCTTTAACTAATCGCGCTCGTGCATGTGATATATCCTGAAATTCATCAACCATAATGTAACGCCAGGGCGATACAAATTGCCCTGACTCTACATAGCTAATTGCTTTGCTGATCATGTCTTCAAAGTCTATTTCACCACGCTGCTGCAAGTAAGCGTTGTAGTTAGATATAATTGGTTTTAATAGCGCCAACGCTTGCGTTGTTTGCTTGGCATCAAGGGAGCGTTTAATGACATCAACTTCATCGGCATCAGTTAAATAAGCCGCCTTATATAAACTAAGCAGTTGACTAAATAACGCAGCTAATACGGTGATCCTGCCAGTTTCTTTTAAGCTTTCGAGCAGTGATTCTACGGGCAATATCTGCGTTTGTATGTTCGCACTTAAAAGCGCTTGTTCAAGTTCACTTAACAGCTTGCCTTGTTTATGTTGCCCATAAGTCAAAGCTATACAGTGAGTGTTATTACTGGCATGAGTGGTATTTTTCCAATCAATTGCGCCATGGTATTGCGCTTTATCAATGTAAGGCGCCGTATTGCCAGCTTCATCAATGCCGTAATATTCAATGTAAATGTCGTACTCAGGTAAGTAAAAATCAGGCTTATATTGGCTGCGTTCAATGGTTTTTACGGCAATTTTATAAGGCGCTTCGTAGTGATAATCTATACCGTGATAAAACAGCCAATTAGCAATATATAACTCACCAAAGCTTTTTACCTTGTCGCCCTTTAGACTACGGATATCGTTATCATTTAAGTAACTGTAGTAATCACCTAAGGTTTTAAAATCAAATTCGTTTTTTTCAACATAATAGTATTTACTAAAATAATCTAAAACCAGACGACGATACTCAGCACTGTTTTCAATCATTGCTTCAAAGCACTGCTGCACCCATTTTTCTTTCGCTTGTTCGTCTTCTGCAAATACACTCATACTCGGTTTAGCATGTTCAACTTGTGAGATAATCGCCAAGCCAACACTATGAAACGTAGCGGCTTTTATTTTATCGGTGGCGAGCTTATTTTGGATCCGCTGATCCATTTCATCGGCAGCTTTGCGACCATAGGCTAACAATAAAATATCACTGTAACTTGCCTGCTGGCTTTGCACTAAAAACCCAGCCCTGCCAATCATAACACTGGTTTTACCGGTGCCAGCGCCCGCCAATAACAAGTTATTATCGTCATCAATCACACATGCTTGTCTTTGACTTAGTGTTAATGGATTAGCTTCAACACTGTCAAAAAAAGCGTGGTGTAAGTTAAGTTGCTTAGTCACGTATTTTTGTTGTAGATACTGCGTAAGTGCAGCATCCCAGTTTGCATATTGCTCTAATACGTTTATTTTTTTATCCACTAAAACAAATGCGGGGCTGTTTTTTATCCACGGTAACCAACGATCATGCTCTTGCTGCGCCAACCGCTGAATACGACTAACATAGGACTGGCGTAAATATCGCTGCTTGACCAGTTTTGTTATTTTATTAAGAAAAGTATCAAGCTTAGCGACATTCGCGTTCAGCCAACACCGTTCAAATTCAGCTTGAAATTTACGGTGAACACCATATGCCAGCAGCGAAAATGTATAATTTTGTTGCGCCGTAACAAAAGAAATCGTTTGCCCAAACAAACCGTAAGCAAACGACGGCGGTGCCTCCAACTCACTCCAACTTATTTGTGTGGTTGAGTTGCCTTGGCGAATAGTCAAAATATGGTGATCAAACGCCAACATGGCTTTAGTAGCAAACATCCTGCCAAACAGACTAACTGGAATAGAATTCATTACTGCTGAATTCCTAAATGAAAAGAGTGAATTAGCGCTATTTTAAGTTAATCCGCAGAATAAGTGTGAAAATAACAGCAATTATTTTAGCGCAGTTTTTCATCTGGATTTAAAAAGAACATTTTTTTCCAGCCTTGGTTTTGTGTGGTCATTAACCATGGGTATGGCAGCAGCGATAAAATAGCGTAATGCACATGAGGTTGTTTACCGGCCGCATTACCCGTGTCTCCTAAGCTACCAATCACCTCACTGACTGCAACATAGTCTCCTGCACTTACCGAATAACTTTCTAAGTGGGCAAAGTAATGCAGTCGCCACTTAGGCCCAAGTAATGCCACCACATTACCACCACGCTTTAGCTCACCAGCGTAAACAACAATACCACTGACAGATGACACCACTGGTGTATGTTTTTTGCCAAAAATATCGATGCCTTTATGCACACCTGATTTCCCCCATGGGGCGTACCAAAAGGTGTTGTGATGCCAATCATTTGCTGTAGCACCTTTGACTGGGATCACTATTTTTTCAGGTATGAGTAGCCCAATAGCAAGTAAAATAACCAGTGTTAGTCCCACATACTTCATCACTTTCATTGTTCATCCCTTGCAAACGTTTAACAATAAAACGGCCCGCTATTAGGTTTATACTTGTGCAACCAGCCACTCACACAGCTCATGGGTTAAGCTATCTTTTTTAAGTTGTAATTGATCAACTTGCTTAGTTTTAACCGCCGTTAGCCATGCCTCTAGCATTGACTCAAAGCCGCGCTTATAAAGCGTTGTTTGCCAATCATTTTGCATCGCGCTCTGCTGTACTCCATTTACCATGTAAGTCATATTAGTTAACGATTCAATCCGCCATTTTTCATTCAAAGCTGTTATTTCAACCACTTCCTCATTGCAGCCACTTAACCTGTCCATAGCACCTTGAAATAACCGCCCTTCAAACTCAAAGCTAACATGAATAGCTGCCAAGAATCCTTGTGGATCAAGCTGTGAAAACAGCTGTAACTGAGTAAGTTGATCAAAACGCTCTACATTTGCAAAGTGACATAAGCTATCAACCACATGGATGAAGTCATCAAAAATAAATGTGCGCGGCTGTGCAGGTAAATTCAAGCGGTTTTTTTGCCATTTAAGATGGCGTATCTGTGGCTTTGCAATGTCAGCCATTATTGGTATAAAGCGGCGATTAAAACCTAAAAATAATGGTGTATTCTGTTTAGTTGCTAACTCAACTAGTTGTGTAACTTCACTAAAACTATACGCTAAAGGCTTATCTACAAACGTGGCAATTTTTTGCTCAAGCGCTTGCTTTGCAAACGTAAAGTGAGACTCAGTATTAGTGTGGATCATCACCCCATCGGGCTTACACGCAAGTACATCTTGGTAATCTGTAAAGTATTTTTCTACCCGATATTGCTTTGCCAACTGCGTTAATGTTGTGAGGTTTCGTGTACAAAAAATAGGATCGATCTGCGCATGTTGCGTGGCAATCGGTAAATATGCTTTTTGTGCTATATCCCCAAGCCCTACTAAAGCGATTGTCAGCTGACTCATTTTACTGCCTTACTAGATAAAGAAAACCCAAATATAGCATACCAAGTTATTATTTAGATTGATAAAACAACTACAAATTTGAAACAATCTTGCTAAATAATTTATACCAAAATGACGCAAATAACCGATTGTTTTACTTAACTGATCGCTCTAAATAAAATGTTGGCTGAATATGCAAATATAACTTTACTTGTGTTCAAAATCGGCTTAAATTCGCCGCAAAATTAACCAATCAAAAATAATTGCCAGCCATTAAAACACTCCAACGCAATTATTTATGCCCTTTACATCGGATACTTTAATGGTTGAGCTCACAGCAGATCATAAACCAAATAACCCACTTGCGCCTGTTATTGGTTTGTCTTTTTTTGCTATCGCATCAGGCTTTTTAATGAGCCTAATTCCTTTATCATTGAGCGCCTTTGGGCTTGATAATGAGCTTGCCTCATGGCTGGCCAGTGTGTTTTATCTAGGCTTGTTAATTGGTGCTTTTTTTATTGAGCGTATTGTTACAAAAATAGGCCATCGCCATGCCTTTATGGCATTTCTAGGTTTATTAATTTTCAGTGTTGCAGCGCAACTGATTTTACCTAAAGCCAGCGTGTGGCTTTTCGCCCGCTTTGTGGCAGGTATTGCCGTCGCTGGCGTATTTGTGGTGGTTGAATCCTGGTTACTCATGACCGACACAGCCAAAGCCCGAGCAAAACGGTTAGGCTTGTATATGACATCCCTTTATGGTGGCAGCGCCGTTGGTCAACTGGCTATCGATCCACTTGGCACCAGTGGCGCACTTCCCTATTTGTTTGTTATTGCTCTGTTATTTTTAGCGATGTTAGCACCGCTACTGATTAAATCAGGGCAACCGCAAAGTCAGCACTCGCAAAAGCTGCAATTAACGGAATTAAAAAAGCTCAGTCGCCCAGCAATTTTAGGCTGCTTAGTATCAGGATTAGTACTTGGGCCAATTTACGGTTTAATGCCAGTATATATCGCAGCCCAAACTGAACAGGCCGCTTTCACTGGTACATTAATGGCGGTGATCATTTTAGGCGGCATGCTAGTACAACCGCTGGTGAGCTATTTATCTACACGAATGGCAAAAAGCTTATTAATGGCACTGTTTTGTTTATTTGGCGCGATGGGCGTAGTTGGTATTATGCAAGCTGTGCACTTCAACGTATTAATGGCGAGTTATTTTATTTTAGGGGCTGCAAGTTTTGCACTCTACCCCATTGCCATCACCTTAGCCTGTGACGCGTTGCCAATCGAAAAAATAGTCTCAGCAACAGAAATCATGCTACTGAGTTACAGCTTTGGCTCGGTCTTTGGACCTTTGCTTGCTGCCAACCTATTTGCTTCAACTCACGGCATTATGTTGTATTTAGGCGGCTGTTTATTCACCACCTGTATTTATATGCTGATCAAAAGCCTTAAAGGTATCTCCACTGACAATACCCCAGTGGCTGGATAATGAAAAACAAAAACCCCATACTGATATGCCCAGTATGGGGTTTTTTAAAATACTTTGCTTTTATAACAACTATCTATAAAGAAAGGTTTTCTTTAGCCCGCGCTAGGTTATGAGAAACCATTACACTATCTGCTATTTGCGCTGCTTCATAAAAATCAGAAAGACCAGCCGCATCATTGTTTGCCATCATACGAGACACACCGCGATTACTAAATGCAAATGAGGTTAACTCACGCACTTTCATTCTTGGCCCATCACTTTGCTTTAACAAGGCAATTGCTTTTGTGCAAATAGCTTCAGCTTGCTCATAATTTTTTGACTTCACATTTAATGCGCAACTATTAAATGACTCTTCTAATTGCAAAGGTGCAGTCTCTTGCTCGATAACCACTAGTTTGTAATCACTCTGATCAGCCATAACAGCCGCTGAGCAAGTAAATAATGAGCAAAGAGCAATGGTTTTGATAAGTGTACGTTTCATGATTATATTCCTATTTGGTTACGTCGTATCTGTTGCCGACAATTAAACTTTAGTGCGTTGGGGCAATCTCGACAAACGATAAAAATAAACCTAATAGGTGAATAAAATTAACTTATAGACTTTAGTCTAATACCATGTGATGAATAATTGATAACAAATAAAACTGCCTCCAGTTAAACCTATCAAAGTAGCATTTTTGTTACCAAATTGATAACTTATGAATTTACATATACACTCAGCTATCTCTAACTCCCTATGTACTTTAAAACACTTATTCGGAAGTAATCATGCTGTCAAAATGCTTAGCTTTTACATTGTGGATGTTAATTTTGTTCAACCTGGCAGCCTGTGGTTCTGGCACTACAAGTGATAAGCCAAAGCAATCAACGCAACCCGAAACGACCAACCCAGTTGATAATAGCGCTCGCGCAGATTACCGGGTGATTATTTATGGTAACAGTCACAGTGCACAATTAGGCTCAATACTTAAAATACTTGTCACTAGTCAACTGCCAAACAGTACAATTGAAACAGTAACAATAAGTGGCTGGTTTTTAGATGAGATTGTCGCCGTTTCTGGAAATTTAGCACAATTGCAACAAAGCAGTTGGAGTCACGCTATATTTCAAGGACAAAAATACTCCCAATCCGGAACTACAAACTATTCAACAGAAGCAACGCAGCGTTTAATCGCAACCGCGAAGTCAAACAATATCATGCCTATTTTATTCCCAGAGCATCCTCAACGTGGTAACCCTGCTGAAGCAGAGCGTGTCTATAATTTACATCAATCGATTAGCCAACAAGAACCAAGTTGTATTGCGCCAGTAGGTTTGGTTTGGAACCGCTTATTAGCTGTTATGCCAACAGCTAAGTTGTATAATGCTGATGGAAACCATGCCTCATATGCAGGTAATATACTGACTGCAATGACCTTTTATGAAATTATCAGCGGTGAATTAGCCGATGCAATCCCCTATACTTCGGCTCTTGAATTAGATCAACAGCAACAAGCTCTGTTTGGGCAAATTGTCACTCAAGTGCTTGCAGAACACCCAGCTTGCCCGACCCCTTAACAAATGGCTTTTATAACTACCTGATTGATAAATAGGGAATTAAATAGGTTGCAAGACAGTCTATTTAATTCCCAGCTATGCTGTAATTATCATCCGATTTTATAAGGTAGTTACTTAATCCAACTCATAACTAATCGATTATTGTTCATTTTACGTATTACCTGCAAAGGTATAGGACCTTCTTAAAAGGCAAGGAACAATTATGTTTTCATTTTTTAAAAAAGACCCGTTAAAACAACTTAATAAACAATACAGCGCAAAGCTTGAGCAAGCGATGCAATCGCAGCGAAATGGCGATATAAAAAGCTACTCGCAACTAACCTTTGAAGCGGAGCAAATACTCGATAAAATTAAAGTCATTGAAAGTAAAATCTCTTAAATACAAAATCTTATCAGTGTCACTTGTTTTTTGATAACAGCACGTTATTGCAGTGCTGTTATCAAGCATGGACAATAGAAAACTTTAAACCACTAAAGTAAATATGCCTGTATGAATTTTGTAGTTAAAGTGCTTTTAAAACCCGATCTTTACGGGGTAAATAATAATCATCGTAATCAAGGGATACGATAACCCGCTTTGCTCTACCAAGTAATTCAGCTCTGGGGACTAAACCAATGACTCTAGAGTCAGCGCTATTATCACGGTTATCGCCCATTGCTAGGTACATGTTTTCAGGAATGATAACAGGTGCAAAATTTTGCATTGCAGAGCGCTGTTTAGACAACTCAACGGCGTGCTTTATACCATGAAGATTCTCTATCTCTACGCGATTTATAGCGGTTTCACTCACTGGATCATAATTTAATTTTTCACCATTGATCACTAACTGATTATCTACCAAAGCAACGCTGTCACCTGGCACACCGATAACCCGTTTTATCAAGCGATTTTGCGCTGCAACAGAATCAAATACGATAATATCACCCGCTTGCGGCTCGGCTAGTTTCAGCAATGAAATTTTCGTAAATGGCACTCGTAAATCGTAGGCCATTTTATCTGTAAAAATACGGTCTCCTTCAACAATTGTCGGTTTCATCGACCCTGTAGGCACTTCATACCAGTCTGCTACTGCGCTTCTAAAAACACACATAAGCGAAATAAACACGATTAGGGAGCGGTTATTTTTCCATATTTTATAAAGGTATTTCATTGTGTTGATCCATTCAATTTACTAGGGCGTGTTGACCTTTCAGGATTAAAATTTGTTCAAACTAGGGGCGATTTAATCGCGGCGCGAGATTTGTAACCTAGTGGGCTAAGTAAAAATCGAGCAACAAAGAGTTAATCGCCCCTAGGAAGAACCCGAAGGGCAGCGCGTGTTTGGCATTGATGCTGCGTTATCGCCTATTTATGGGGAACAACCACACTACATAGGCTCTGCCTTGCCTAAATACCAAACACACTGCTGCAAATTTAACCTCGAAAGATAAACACGCCCTTGTGTTAGATAGACAAATTCTGCACCTATCCGTTCAGTTAACTTTGTAACAAAGTATGTCTTTGTTCTACTTAAAATAAACAGTTAATACCACTCGTTTGTCGTAGTGATTTTTAATCTATTTTAAAGGATACTATTTGGAAACAAATAATAATTACTACAAAATATATGGAAATTACTCAAGCCAAACCAAGCCAGAATAACAAAACCAAGTTTTGTTTAGATTTATTACCTGGCAAAATAATTGATATTCAATTTACCAACCCATTAACAGTCAGGTTTAAATTAACCTTGATTGGCTATGAGGCAGGAAAATACTTAATTTTAAAGTACCCTCCTCAAGCAAAAAACAATCAATATAGCGATGTGTTAAAAGAAGGTAATGGCGCGATAGTACGTTACATTGTTGAAGGTGAACGGGGGGAGTGTGTGGCATTTTCAACCACAATTTTAGCCATTGCATTTCGACCAGAAAAATTAATCTACCTTGCTTACCCTAAACAAATTGAAAGCCGGCAACTGCGAGAAGTAAACCGATTACAAACCCACATCCCAGCAAAAATTAGTATCAACAAAGATCAACATTATGACAGCGAAAACCTACTGCAAGGGATCATCATTGATATTTCCGCCACCGGCTGTCGCTTTACCGTGCACGTTAACTCTGGATTTTTAGCCCTAAAAAAACGCCAAGTATTCGTGCACTTACTATCCCCCATCGACAATGAATCTGTAGTGATCAGTGCTCATATTCGTAATAATCAAATGCAAGGCAACCGTTTAAATGTTGGGATTGAATTTGCAGAGTCAGAGCAACAAAAAATGCATAATTTACTGGCCGCTTACGCAATTGATATTGGCCAATAATGCTACTTTAATAAACGCACAAGCAGTCATTTTTGGTTAGTTAAAACTATACGTTAGTGGCGGGAAACCTTATCAACAGATCAGCTTAAGCGTCTTTATGAGACTATTACCATGTATTTAAATGAGCACTTGATAAATATGAAATTGATTAAGCCAAAGAGCATCACTTAATAGAAATGATGAATTGGTTTTCTGATGAACAAGAGCTACAAAATTGGTCGGGTCCAAATTTCAGGTATCCATTTAATTTATCTTCGTTTAATGACTATCCAGAGCAAATCCCCTTAGCCAATTGCTTATATATGGTTAAAGCATAGTTTCAGCGGTTTAATACTATAAATTACTGAAATCACCTGTCAGCTCTACTTCTATTACAAACCAAAGCTGACAGCTTAAAAATCAACGCTTATTGATTTTTATACTGCTGTTTGGCTTTTTCAAGCTCACCATCGGCAATACCTAAAGACGCTGCGGCTTCTTTAATTAACTGTGGCTGAGTCATTACCAACCCCATTAACGCTTGCAGTTTCTCTGGTGGAATACCAAGCTGCTGCACAAGCGCCATTGCCATCATTGGGTTTTGGGTAAATGCTTGAAAAAGCTCATGCACTTTTTCGTCGCTGACGTTATGTTCTTGCAATGTTGCTATAATTGGGTTCATATTTTTGCCTTAAATCGCTTTTTAGTTACGCACAGTTATATGGGCAAATTGCTGGTTTTAAACCTGCACAATTGAATTACTGAACTTCTAATACCACTTTTCCGGCATTTTCGTTACGTTCTAATATTTCATGGGCTTGAGCAGCCTGTTGCCATGGTAGCGTTTTATAAATATTAAAATCAAAGCGTTGATTGGCAATATCATCATAAAACTGTGCAACAAACTGATCCCTAAGTTGGCGTTTAAATGCTTGGCTGCGGTTACGAAGTGTTGAAGCATGAAAGGAAATTCGCTTTTGCAATAAACGACCAAAGTCTACTTCTGCAAAGCGACCATCTAAAAATGCTAACATAATGATTTGGCAATCCATTGCGGCAATCTCAGCATTTTTATTTAAATAGCGCCCAGAGACAGGATCAACAATGACGTTGGCTGTTAACTGATGGTGTTGCATATATTCAACAAAGTCATTGCTTTTATAGTTGATGGCGTGATCGGCACCCAGCTCTTTAGCATGCTGGCATTTTTCATCACTGCCTGCGGTGATCACCACCGTTGCCCCAACACGTTTTGCCAATTGAATAGCCGCGCCGCCTACTCCACTGGCACCGGCATGAATAAGTGCAGTTTGCCCTTGTTGTAAATTACCAAGCTGAAACAGTGCGCCAAAGGCAGTTAAATAGACTTCACTGATTGCCGCACCTTGCGCCATAGTGAGACTCTCGGGTAACGGCATCAGTTGGCTTGCATCCACAGCCACATATTCGCTGTATGCACCGCCGGCGCATAAAGTAAACACTGCTTGATTAAGCCAGTTGCTATCTGCCTCAGCACCAAGCTCTACCACAGTACCTGCGCACTCAAGTCCTAAAATGGGGCTATCGCCTTTTGGGGCGGGGTACTTACCTTGGCGCTGCATGCAATCGGCTCGGTTGACCCCTATTGCCGCCACTTTTACTAATACCTCATGAGGCTGCAATGATGGTTTGTCTGTTTCGCTTAAGCTTAGTTGCTGATCGTGATGAGATATAAATTGCATTGTGGCTCCTAGCTAGGTTGGCTAAATTTAATCGATTTTACGCCATACTTCGGCTTCCACTAACTTACCATTTTCAGTTAAAGAATGATGCCATAAATTACCCTCAATTTTGTAATCAAAAGCCATGCTTTTACCCAGTAACGAGGGGATATTGCCATACGCAAATGTTTCAACAAACTGTTGGTTTTTCAGGGTATACTTGCCGCCGCCAGCATAATGGAATGCACCGTTTTTTTGCGTAATGTAGTTAAAGTGGGTGGCGGTAATTAACTTAATTGACGTAAGCTCAGGTGCTTTAGCGGTTACATAGCCCTGCTCTACCGCGTATTTTCCTTCTACAAATTCCCAACTGCCGAGTAGCGGGTTAGCCAAAACCAGAGGAGAGGCAACTAATAACCCCGTTAAAATCAGTGTTTTCATGGTATGTCCTTTGATGTTTTTTTATATTGTTTATAAATTGTACCTGTTGCTGTAAAAAACACCTATCAGACTTGTGGCTAATTTATCCAAATCGCCAACTCTGTTTGTAAGGGTAAACATCATACACGTAGCCGGCATTAATTTGCGTTTGACATTGCTGCCAAAACTCAGGGCTGAATAAGTCGTTATGCTGCTCACTAAAATAGTTGAATGCACGCTGATCAGCAGTAAAAAATACCTTAAATTGACTAGGAAACACGTCATTCTCGGCAACATCAAAATAGCTTTCATTACTGAGTTCATCAAAGCTATTTTCACTGCTGGGTAATTGCCGAAAATGACACTGTGTGAGTGGGCAAATCTCATCATAATCATAAAATACCACGCGCCCCCAACGGGTAACGCCAAAATTTTTCATCAGCATGTCACCGGGGAAAATATTCGCCCCCGCTAAGTCTTTAATTGCTTGACCATAATCATGCATTACCTTCTTCAATTGGTTATCATCACACTGATTAATATATAAATTAAGCGGGGTCATTTTACGCTCCACATACACATGTTTAAGTACCAATGCTTTGTCTGCAATCGACATACTACTGGAAATGTTAGCGTGCATTTGCGCAAGTAGCTGATCACTAAAACGACTTAAATCAAACGCCAAATAACGAAACTCATGGGTATCGACCAAACGCCCCACTCTGTCGGCTTGCTTTACAAAATCATACTTCGCCATAACTTGTGCTTTGGTGGCTGTTTTTGGTGCATTAAACTTATCTTTTATCACCTTATACACATAGTCAGAGCCTGGGGTGGTAAATACCAGCATCACCATGCCTGGCGTACCTGGAGCGGTAATATATTTATCCTCAATTGGGCTATTTTTTGTGGTGTCTACCTTGTAGCGATAAAACTCTGTTTTGGCATGTTTAATAAAGCCAATGGCATTAAATAGTTCAAAGCGTTGTTTATGAGGCATCAGTACAGATAAGTAATCAACATAACGCGCAGGTTGATCGGTATCGACCATAAAATAAGTGCGCGCAAAGCCAAATAATAAACTCAGTTGATCGGCTCCCATCATTACTGCATCTAGCTTTAAGCCGTCATCTGTATTTAAAATGGCGATTGCAAAGGGCATATTATCGCCATTTTTAGCAATGCAACGGCCAATCACATAACAGGCTTTATTTCTAAAAAACAGTGAATTAGCGTATTCAATATAGCCGTCATTCAAATTCATTAATTCATACACTTGGCGGCACTGCTGCTTTGCGCCTAGTCTGAGCGTAGCTTGTAAATTATCAATATCTTTAGCTAAATCGGTAAATTTAACCCGAAAAGCTTGGCGGTAAATAAGTTGCTGCACTGCGTGGGTAAAGCCAGCTTGTAAGGAAATACGGCTCACTAACTTATCAAATGGCCGTGGCTTGGCGCGATATTTGGCTTTTAGTACAAACAAATGCACAGTGCGAATTTTTTTATCGTCCCAAATCGAGCCAAAGGTCGAATTAAAAAAAGTATGCGCAATCGGCTGGTTTTCATGCTCAGCAACCATTTGCCCATAAATGTGTTTTGCCCGTTGCCAAAGTAGTGGCTCGTGCAGTTCTTGAAAAGCAATGATCCGCACGGCTTCACTGACATTTTTAACTTGCCGTTCGTAGACTTGTAATCGCTCGCGCATTGCTGACTGCACAGCTTGCCATTGCTGTTGCTCAAAACGACTTTGCGCCCCCAGCGTGATATTTAAAAACTCTGCAAACATGGCTTCAAAACCTGCAAATACCGCACGGGCTAATTTAGTTGCAATCACTTGTTGTAGCGCGTTTTCTTGCTCAATTAATAAGGGAGTTTGCGGCTCTAATTCAGGCATATTTTTATCACTTATGGCGACTATTTATCATTATAGGTTTACACACCTTAGCAAGCAGGCTTTAATTTAGGTAATTAATACAGCGAATGAATAAGATTGATCAAATGAATATACGTAATGTCGATCTCAACCTGCTGGTGTACTTAAATGTACTCATAGATGAGCAAAATGTCTCTAAAGCGGCGAATAAACTGGCTCTCACTCAACCTGCGATGAGTAATGCCCTGAAGCGTTTACGTGATTTATTTGATGATCCTTTGTTGGTACGCGCCGCAGGCTCTATGACTCCAACCGCAAAAGCGCTGAGCTTAAAGCCTGAAATTGAGGCTTTATTAAAGATGGCCGAAGCGATCACTCAACCCAGTGATATTTTCGACCCTAGCACTGCGCAAATGACCTTTCGCATAATGGCCAACGATTACTTAGAATCAACCTTAGTCGCTCCTTTTATCACCGCGCAACTTAACAAACACCCAGGGCTTAATTTTGATGTGCTCAGCCCAAGCGATGTGAGCCTACAAGATATGGAAAAAGGCACTATAGATTTAGCTATCAATCGCTTTAATGGCTTGCCCCGCTCGTTTCACCAAGCCAGTGTGTGGCGTGACAATTACTGTTGTTTAATGCACCCTGCAAACCCTTATTTAAAACAGCCTGATTTAGCGCAGTATTTAGCGAGTGAGCATATTTGGGTTAATCGTGCCGGTTGGGGAGCAGAAGCGGCAGTGACCAATAAATCGGGCAGCCAAAAACTCGGTTGGGTAGATGAAGCATTGTGGCAACTTGAACAAACCCGTCATATTCGGGTGTTTACTCGCCACTACATGGTGGCCAGCTTGCTCTGCCAATCGCCGCAGCTAATAGCCACCCTGCCACGGCGCCAAGCTATGTTACTTACAAAGCACACTGAGTTAGTCATAAGCCCCGTGCCATTTCAAATTGTGCCTATTGAAGTAAAAATGCTCTGGAGCCCGCTACTTCACCATGCCAGTCCTCATCAATGGTTACGCCGCGAATTATTAGCCTTTGCGCAAACCATTGCTGACAGGTAACTAGCAAACGCGATTCAATGTGGTTTACATTGCCATAAAAAAAATCCGTAATTAGCAAAACTAATTACGGATCATTGACCTTGCGCTTACTCGGTAAGCAGAGCTGCGCGGTTTACTTTATGCTTAACGGCGTTTCGTTTGTTTAACGCGGTTATTATGTTTTTTAACAGCTTTACGAATTTGATTAATTTTAGCGCGTTTATCTTTACGCTTTTCAGGCATTACTGACAACTTAGTTTGTGTTTCACGCCCTAACTTCACCGTTTTACGCAAATAGTTAACGGTCTCGAGTTCAAGCTCAGCCCAACCACCTTGCGGTAGCCGTTTATCAAGCTCTAACTTACCATAACGAATACGAATAAGACGTGACACTTCAACATCTTGAGATTGCCATAAACGACGTACTTCGCGGTTACGTCCTTCAGTTAAAGTAACGTTATACCAACGGTTAATGCCTTCGCCGCCCAGTGGTTTTATATTTAGGAACTTAGCCATACCATCTTCAAGTTCAACACCTTTGGTTAAATTCTTGATGGTTTCAGCGGTGACTTCACCAAATACACGGGCTGAGTATTCACGCTCTACTTCATAGCTTGGGTGCATTAAGCGATTGGCAAGTTCACCATCATTGGTGAACAACATTAAACCGGCAGTATTTATATCTAAACGACCGACTGCAATCCAACGTTCGCCATCAACCCGTGGTAGACGATCAAATACAGTTCTACGTCCTTCAGGATCTTTACGTGTACATAACTCACCTTCAGGTTTGTTATACATAATGACACGGCAAATACGTTCTGCTTTTTCTTCAATTTTAACGGTATGGCCGTCAACACGGATCAAATCTGTTTCTTCAACACGATCGCCCAATTTTGCTACTTTGCCATTTACACTGACGCGATTCGCATCAATGTATTTTTCCATCTCACGTCGCGAACCAACGCCCGCTCTTGCTAAGACTTTTTGTAACTTTTCACCTTGTATACTCATTCGGATAGTTCTCTCACAGAAGGATCACTCAATAACTGGTCGATTTTACTTTGCTGCTGTTTTGGCAGTGGCGGTAAATTATCTAAACCTGTTAACGAAAAATAATCTAAAAATTGTTTAGTTGTCGCATATAAAGCAGGCCTACCCGGCACTTCTTTATGGCCTACAACATGTATCCACTCGCGTTCGAGCAGACTTTTAATAATACCAGAGCCAACAGTTACGCCACGTACCTGCTCTATTTCACCTCGGGTGATTGGCTGCCGATACGCAATAAGGGATAACGTCTCTAATAAGGCACGAGAATATTTAGGTGCTCGTTCTTGCCAAAGGTTATTTAACCAAGGCGCCAAACTCGCACATGCTTGAAATCGAAAGCCACTCCCCACTTCAACTAACCGAATACCTCGGGTTTGATAATGAATTTGGATTTGTTCAATTGCGAGGTTAATGCGCGTCATCGACACACTCAAGTCACTTAATAGCGTTTCTTTTAAGTGTCGCTTACTGAGGGGTTTTCCAGCAACAAAAATAGCCGCTTCAATGATCTCAACAAGTTGCTCATCACTAATTCGTTTTGTAGCCGATTTTGTCACCATAGACACCAAGACGCTGAGGTATATTCAACGCGCTATTATGCCAGAACTATGCAAAGGTTGGAAAAGTTATTATTTAAAAAGACAATATTAGCGGTCATTAACAACCGCTAATATCGAAATGTGCATTAGCACAGCCTATTTTGATCAAATAGTTGCGCCTTGATAGCGTTTCACAAACTCGGTAACCACTTCACCATTACATTGCAAAGAATTAAGATCTGCAATTTTTGCTTTTACTGGCGCCAAACCTTGTTGTAATGCCGTCATGCATAATTGCGTTTCTGTTTTGCTGTTTTTAGCAAACACTGTAATTACTTTTTGTTGGCGAATTTTATCATCACGCTTTTTAGCAATATTGCGAATATCTTCGCCATTACATAAAATGCTTTTTGACTGACGCGATAGATAGACATTATGTTGTGCTGCAACTTTACGCGCGGCAGTAAATCCTTGGTTGGCGCTAATTGAACACAGTTTAGATTCAATTTTTTGATCCGCATTAAAGTATTGTGCCGCACTTGCAGTGTGAGAAAATGCAGTCGTTGCCGCAAACAATGCTAATAATTGTAGTTTCATGATTTACCTTTGGTGGAGTGATAAAGCGAGTGATTTTTGCGCATTATATAGACCAAAAAAGACAAATCAACTGGATTATATAGTTAATCTTTTATTTTAAATTGCATTAACAATTTTTAATCATCATTCATAATTCGTTCATCATTTAAGCAATTTATTTTTAATAAATAAGCACATGTACCACACCTTATTTGATGGTAGAATTTGCCATAATCTGCGAAAAGCTAATTCTAATTTAAGGTCTAGCCATGAAAGTAATTTCATTTAACATTAATGGGCTGCGAGCTCGCCTGCATCAACTACAAGCAATTATTGAGAAACATCAGCCTGATATCATCGGTTTACAAGAAATAAAAGTACACGATGAAGCTTTTCCACTCGAAGATGTGCAAAAGATGGGTTATCACGTGTATTTTCATGGTCAAAAAGCCCATTACGGTGTGGCTATGTTATGCAAAAATGAACCTAAATCTGTAGTTAAAGGGTTTGCAACTGATACTGAAGAATCGCAAAAGCGTATGATCAGTGTCACTGTCAGCCAAGAAAATGGCCGTGATTTAACGGTGATGAATGGCTATTTCCCACAAGGTGATAACATCAGTCATGAAATTAAATTTCCATACAAGCGCCAGTTTTACCGCGATTTAATGACCCATTTAGACACCCATCATAATAATGATGAAGATGTGATTGTGATGGGCGACATCAATATCTCTGCGACCGATCTTGATATTGGTATTGGTGAAGTAAACCGTAAGCGCTGGTTAAAAACAGGTAAATGTTCGTTCCAACCTGAAGAACGTCAATGGCTTGCAACCTTACTGGAGTGGGGCTTTAAAGACACCTTTCGTGAACTTCACCCAGACACAACAGCGCAATACTCATGGTTTGATTATCGTTCAAAAGGTTTTGATGATAACCGTGGCCTGCGTATTGACGTTGTATTAGCAACGCCTGCACTTGCTGAGCGTTGTATTGATGCCGGTATTGATTATGAGCTGCGTGGTATCGAAAAACCATCCGATCACGCCCCCATTTGGTCAACATTTAGCTAATTACATGCATGAGTTAATTACAGCGCCGATAATAAGCAGCAATTTACAAGTAATTGCTTGGCTTATTGTCGGCTGCATTGTTTGGCTCAGTATTAGTAACAAACAATACCAACAGTTACTAGCTACACCAGCACGACAAACCGGCGTGTTCGCTTGCGCTTTAGTGTTTATGCTGCTGTGGCGCATTAAAGCGGGCATATTACCAGGCCTTGAATTACACATTCTTGGTGTTACCGCCATCACACTTATTCTTGGTTGGCGATTTGCATTATTGAGCGCTACGCTTGCCAGCTTACTATTGGCTGCCTTTAATCAAATTAGCATTACACAGTTACCGATACAGTTACTGCTGAGTGCTTACTTGCCGATTTTAGTAAGTTATGGCTTATTTATACTGTGTTACAGCCTGTTGCCACGGCATTTTTTCATCTATATTTTTGTCTGTGCTTTTATTTGTGCCGCTTTAATTGCCTGTTTGAAGATTATTACTGTGAGTGCCTTTTATTATGCGACGGGCAATTATAATTGGTTTGAATTAAGTGAAAATTACCTCTACTTATGTGCCATCATTTGGTTTCCAGAAGCGATGCTCAATGGTATGGCCATCACTTTATTGATCACCTATCGCCCACATTGGGTGAAAACTTTTTACGATAAGGATTACCTAGACTCATGAGTCTTGATTATCAATGCCCGCTTTGCCAGCAATCGCTAATATTACACGCTAATGTACTCAAATGTAGCAACAACCATAGTTTTGATACGGCCAAAGAAGGGTATGTAAATTTATTGCCAGTACAACAAAAAAACTCTAAACAACCGGGCGATAACCTTGATATGGTGCAAGCAAGACGTGCATTTTTAACAACCGGGCATTATCAGTTTTTACAAACAGCCATTGCTCAGCGTGTTGCAACGCACTCTCCACAATGTGTTATCGATTTAGGCTGTGGCGAAGGTTTTTATACGCAAGCGATAGCCAATGCGTGCGATGCCAAGGTTTATGGGGTAGACATTTCAAAATCAGCCATAAAATACGCTGCAAAACGATACTGTAATTGTAATTTTAGCGTAGCATCAATAAGCCAAGCACCGTTTAATGAGGGCATGGCTGATGTGTTGGTGAGTATTTTTGCACCGTTATTTGATGCTGAATTAGCACGATTAGCTAAAGCGGATGGCACACTTATTGTGGCAAGCCCTGGCCCTTGGCATTTAAAAGAGCTGAAGCAATACATTTACCGCGACGTTAATGCACACACGCCCATTAGTGTACCGACAGGCTTTGAGTTGGTTGAGCAAACCTTGTTAGAGCAACAAATAAGCGTGCCATTTAATGACGTGAAAAACCTGATAACTATGACCCCCTTTGCGTGGAAGTTTCGCCCAGAGCATTGGCAACAATTAGCACAACAAGGTGAACAAGTTGTCACCTTGTCATTTTATGTGAGTCAATTTACCCGTCTTACAGATTCTCTTTAGTAAAAGCACGGTCCATTTTATCAAACATATCATTGAGTAAATGGGCCAATTCTGCATATTTAGGTTTATCTTTAGGGGTATGGCCTTGGTAGCCGTTAGCAACCATTTTGCTGTGCAGCTCTTTATACCAATGCTCCATAGCCGGCTCAAGCGCAGTATCTGCACGCTTGCCTAACCACAGTAGACCTTGCAACGGTAACGATACAAAAAACAATGCAATGGCGATTGCTTGAGGTAAAAAACTGCTGCCTAAATAATTAATTTGCATAAATAAAGTGAGCATTGCCAAAATCGGCATGACGGTAATTGCCAACTCAGTGGCTTTAATCACTCTAAACTCCGTGAAAATAGGCGCTAGCTCTTTACGCATCGGCCATTTTTTAGCATATTCACGACCAGTTTGAACTTGTGACATCACACTTTTTTGCATCATGACTCCTAGGTGTCGCTGGTGTATTTATAAATGTTAGCCGAGCGAGTGTATCACATTGATGGCAACATTCCTGTGTAAAATCCCTTCCACCTTTTCGTCCAAAACATATTTTGATCATGGTTTAAACTTACCTTAAATAAATTAATCAGGTAAAATAAACGCACATTAAGTCAACTAGATTTTAGTATAGCCATTGCAATTTATCGACCGTTAACACGGTAACTTTAGTCAATCTAGTTCGATGCTTAGTTATATTACAACTAAGCTTAATGTGCACTTACCGATATTGTCAAAACATGGGATCCTGATATGTCTGCGCAACCTTCATCGCCACACCACGTGCTTGTTCTTAATTGTGGAAGTTCAAGTTTAAAATTCGCTATTTTAGATGCCATCAGCTCTGAAGAAATCATTTCAGGTTTGGCTGAGCGCTTAGGATCATCATCGCCATCTATTAAATACAAATACTTAGGCAAAAAATACCTACTTGAATTGACAGCCAATCAAGCACACAAAGAAGCAATCGACACCCTGGTTAAACTTATTAATGAGCAGAATTTAGCAAGTAACCTCATTGCAGTGGGTCATCGTGTAGTGCATGGTGGTGAGCACTTTACTAAATCAATGCTGATTGATGATGCGGTTATTAAGGGCATTACCCAAGCGGCTACGCTTGCCCCATTACACGGGCATGCAAATTTGTTAGGCATAGCCTCAGCACAAGCCGCCTTTAAAGGATTACCGCAAGTCGCTGTGTTTGACACTGCATTTCATCAAACCATGGAGAAGGTTGCCTATTTATATGCTCTACCTTATAAGCTCTACACAGACTACGGTGTTAGACGCTATGGCTTCCATGGTACCAGCCATTATTATGTAGCAAGTCAAACAGCCGAACTCCTGGATCAACCGATAGAGCAAAGTAACTTTATCAGCGCCCACTTAGGCAATGGTTGTTCAGTCTGCGCGATTAAAAATGGCAAAAGTGTCGATACCAGCATGGGCCTAACGCCGCTGGAAGGTTTGATGATGGGTACCCGCAGCGGTGATATCGACCCTGGGTTATTTAACTTTTTAACCACGCAACTAAATTATGACGCCCAACAAATTGACGATTTATTAAATAAACAAAGCGGCTTACTTGGTATTAGTGAATTGTCAAACGACTGCCGTACTATCGAGGAAGCAGCTGTAGCTGGCAATGAAAAAGCCATTTTAGCACTTGAAATGTTTTGTTATCGCTTAGCGAAACAAGTGGCCGCCTTTATGGTGCCATTGCAGCGCCTTGATGCATTAATTTTTACCGGTGGTATTGGCGAAAACTCCGATATTATTCGTGACAAAGTGATTACTCAACTTGCCTACCTTGGCCTTGATTGTGATAACGGCGCAAACCTTGCAGCCCGCTTTGGCACGCAAGGTGTGATAAGTTCACAACACGCCTCAACAAAAGCGGTGGTCATGCCAACCAACGAAGAATGGGTGATCGCCCGTGATGCCGCCGCAATTGCACAGGAGCTATAACAATGGCACGTCGAATTATGCTAGTTCCAATCTCAACGGGGGTTGGTTTAACTTCAGTATCAGTTGGTTTAGTGCGCGCGCTTGAGCAGAAAACCGTTAAAGTTAACTTTTTCAAACCGATTGCACAACCTCGCTCTGGGGAAACTGGGCCGGAAAAATCAACTCAAATTGTTACGCAAGGATCGGCTATTACCCCTCCCGTGCCTTTTGCTCTTGATTACGCAGAGCAAATGATTGGTGATGGTAAAGGTGATGACTTACTTGAAGAAATAGTCGAGCGCTTTGAAAATGCCATTGGTGATGATGTCGTCGCTATTATAGAAGGCATGGTGCCTACCCGTCGCCAACCTTATGCTGGGCGAGTAAACCGTGAAATCGCGCAAACGCTTGGGGCTGATATTGTATTTGTACTCACTCCCGGCAATGACAGCAATGACCAAATTGAAGACAGATTAGAAATTGCCGCCGGATATTATGGCAGTGTTGATCATGCTCGCGTATTAGGCTGCATTTTTAATAAAGTAAATGCCCCACTGGATGATGAAGGCAGAGCCCGCGCTGACTTGGTTGAATCACACGAGCCGGATGCGCTTGAAAACGAGCTGAACCGTTTAGCGTCACTGCCCATTTTTAGAAAACACCCCTTTATGTTATTAGGCTCGATCCCATGGAATTTTGAGCTGGTGGCACCGCGGGTGAAAGATCTATCAGCCTATTTAAAAGCGCAAATACTCAACGAAGGTGATATGGCGCATCGACGACTGCGTAGTGTCACATTTTGTGCTCGCACTGTGTCTAACATCCTGAGCCATTTTACGCCAGGTGTACTGCTTGTCACGCCAGGTGATCGCTCTGATGTACTAGTTGCAGCCTGTTTGTCAGCTATGAACGGCACTAAAATTGGCGCAATTTTATTAACTGGTGGCTTTAAACCAGAGCCACGGATCATGACTTTATGCGAACAGGCCATGGCCACTGGCTTGCCAATTTTAAGTACCGATGCGGATACATGGCGTACCTCGTTATTGTTACATAACTTTAATATGGAAGTACCCTGTGACGATGTCCAACGTATTGATAAAGTTAAGCATCATAATGCCAGCCACATTGATTCTGATTGGTTAGATACCCTTGCTAAAAGCGTTGGTAAAACCCGGAAAATGTCGCCGCCTGCGTTTCGCTATCTACTTACAGATAAAGCCCGTCAAGCGGCAAAAACGATTGTACTGCCTGAAGGCAATGAACCTCGCACCATTAAAGCCGCGGCTATTTGTGGTCAACGTGGTATTGCAAAAACCATTTTATTAGGCGATCGCGAAGAAATTGAACGTATCGCAATGCAGCAAGGTGTTGAGCTTAACGAAAACGTAACCATTATCGAACCCCAAGATGTGATCAACGATTATGTTGCTCCTATGGTTGAAATTCGTAAAAGCAAAGGGTTAACCGAAGTTGTAGCGCTTGAGCAATTACAAGATAACGTGGTGCTGGGCACTATGATGTTAGAGCGTGGCAAAGTGGATGGTTTAGTTTCTGGTGCGGTTAACACCACAGCGAATACCATTCGCCCACCGCTGCAACTAATAAAAACAGCCCCGGGTTCATCATTGGTATCATCGGTGTTTTTTATGCTCTTACCCGATCAAGTACTGGTATACGGCGATTGCGCGATTAATCCAGATCCAACGGCCGAGCAATTAGCTGATATTGCCATTCAGTCAGCCGATTCTGCTGCTGCATTTGGTATTGAGCCACGCGTTGCAATGATAAGCTACAGTACCGGCACGTCTGGCACTGGCGCGGATGTAGAAAAAGTCCGCCTAGCAACGCAATTAGCACAGCAAAAGCGCCCTGATCTGATCATCGATGGGCCGCTGCAATATGACGCGGCAATTATGGAAAACGTCGCCCTTAAAAAAGCGCCAAATAGCCCTGTGGCGGGTAAAGCGACGGTATTTATTTTCCCAGATTTAAACACCGGAAACACCACTTACAAAGCGGTGCAACGTAGTGCTGATTTGATCAGCATTGGGCCTATGCTGCAAGGTATGCGTAAACCCGTTAATGATCTAAGCCGCGGCGCTTTAGTCGACGATATTGTTTATACAATCGCACTTACCGCTATTCAAGCAGCACAAGTACAGGGTAACTAACGCTTAAAGTAAAGTGATCAAACACTGATCACTTTGCCCTTGCTGTTAATCTAACCCTATTTTAAATAGTCAATAAAATAAGTAAGTTATTAACTTTATACCTCACTACTCCCAATGTTATCCACAGAAATTGTGGACAACATTGGCCTTTTATTTCACCCTGATAATCTATACTATTGATCAGTATATGCTGATGGAAAGCTTTACAATTAAAAAGGGTCCGCAATGTCTAAGCAAACTTTAAAGCTACATAGTACAACCTTTACCATTCATACCCTTGAAGTGACTGCCGTGATCCCACCTGAGTTATTTAACCAGTCTATGTTTGTGGTAGCCAAAACTAAAGATGAATTATCGATTGTGTGCCCTAGTGAGTTTGCCATTGACAGCCTTGATGCTGAACATGATTGGCGCGCGTTAGAAGTTATTGGCCCACTTGGTTTTTCGCTCACTGGGATCATGGCGAATATTTCTGGGGTTTTAGCCAAGGCTAATATCTCTATCTTTGCGATTTCAACTTACGACACTGACTATGTGCTAGTAAAACAACAACGCATTAATGATGCCATGAAAGCATTAAAAAAAGATGGCTATCAGCTACTTAATGACACTAAGTTGGCATAATGAAAAACCTTGAGATTAGCTATTTACCACAGCGACAATTAACGCCAAACAGCATTGCAATTTGCAGTCCGTTTAGCGGTAAAGTCATGCCATTAAATGAGCACCCTGAACCATTTTTTAGCTATGGCACACTGGGCCCTGGCATTATGGTTGCCCTGAGCAATCATAAAATATTAGCGCCTTTTGATGGCACATTATTGCAAGTAAAAAATGCCGGCACTGAATTTATTTTACAGGCTAATAATGGCTTAAAAGTGCTGCTGAATTTACAGTTAGACCCACAGCAACACATTAAGCAAACACACATTGCTCAGCTTAATGGCAGTAAAGTGACAAAAGGTCAGCGACTCGCCTATTTTGATCTCAGAGATCTCAGTAGCCCATTACTCGCCTGCCTGATTTTGCTCAATGGCCATCAGCTTATACCCATGCATTATTCGTTATCCCACGTAAGCGCAGGGATAGACACCCTTTTAACTATCACTAAGAAGTAATTAATATGACCACTCTTTACGGCATCAGTAACTGTGACACTATAAAAAAAGCCAAAAAATATTTAACCGATAACGCCATTGACTATACGTTTCATGACTATCGTAAAGACGGCATAAACCTAGCGATGATCAGCGAGTTTGCCAATCACATCGATTGGCAAGAGTTAGTTAATAAACGCGGCACAACCTATCGCCAATTAACGGATGAACAAAAACAAAATCTTGATAAAGACAGCGCACTGGCCATTTTGGTTGAGCAGCCAGCGATGATCAAACGACCAGTATTAATTCACAATGACACTTACCACTTAGGTTTTAAAGTGGCGCAATACGATGAGATTTTCGCATCATGATCCATCCAGTAATTGAACTTGCTCAAGCCTTGATCCAACGTCGTTCTGTCACGCCTGAAGATGCTGATTGCCAAACGATGATGAATGAGCGTTTACAAGCAATAGGCTTTAATATTGAGTCAATGTTTTTCACTGATACCTTGAATACGTGGGCACGAAAAGGCCAACAGTCACCTCATTTTTGCTTTGCAGGCCATACCGATGTTGTACCGACTGGGCCTGAAAAAAACTGGCAACACCCGCCATTTTCAGGTTTGCTTGCCGATGGCATGCTACATGGTCGCGGCGCTGCTGATATGAAAGGCTCACTCGCTGCGATGATTGTTGCAACGGAGCGCTTTGTTGCAAAACACCCCGATCACAAAGGCTCTATCTCGTTTTTAATCACCTCCGATGAAGAAGGCCCTTTTATCAACGGTACAACCCGCGTGATTGATACCCTAGAAGCGCGCGGTGAAAAAATTGATATGTGCTTAGTCGGTGAGCCATCATCGCGCAATGTATTGGGTGATGTGGTTAAAAATGGTCGCCGTGGTTCTTTAACAGGCTTTTTAACCGTTAAAGGTATTCAAGGACATGTGGCCTATCCGCAACTTGCCTTAAATCCAGTGCACTTGGCCGCCCCGCTACTTACGCAGCTCAGCCAAACAGTGTGGGATAACGGTAATGAGTTTTTCCCTGCAACCAGCTTTCAAATATCGAACATTAATGGTGGCACTGGTGCGGGTAATGTGATCCCGGGTGAACTTGAAGTGCAGTTTAATTTTCGTTTTAGTACTGAAGTCACCCATCAGCAATTACAGCAACGCGTAGTTGATATGTTAGCTGACTATGATTTTGAATATGAGCTGAATTGGATTGTTAATGGTCAGCCATTTATCACCGAAGGCGGACCATTAATTGATGCAACGGTTACAGCAATAAAAGCAGTGACCGGGTTAGACACCGTACTTGAAACCACTGGCGGCACGTCTGATGGACGCTTTATTGCCCAAACGGGCGCAAAGGTGATTGAGCTTGGGCCACGTAATGACACCATTCATAAGGTCAATGAGTGTGTAAGCAGTGACGATCTCATTGCCCTTGCCGATATTTACGAACATATTTTAGAGCAGCTGTTAACATGAGCCAAAGTACACTCACTGCACAACAATTAGCTGAGTGTGCGTGCGGTAAAAATGAGCTGCAGCTTGTTGAGTATCAAGGTTATAAACTGCATAAAGAGATTGTTGACGACTTTATACGCTTACAAAATGCGGCGCGTGATGCGGGCTTTGAACTAGCCATCGCATCTAGCTTTCGGGATTTTGAACGCCAAGCGTTGATCTGGAATGCTAAATTTACTGGACAACGTCCGGTGCTTAATAAACAACAGCAGCACGTTGATTTAGCGAGTATGCCGGATATTGAAAAGTGCCATGCGATTATGCTCTACTCTGCACTGCCAGGTACCAGCCGACATCACTTTGGCACTGATCTTGACATCTTTGATCAAGCCGCCGTGTCAGCAGACTATAAATTGCAGCTAGAGCCGAGCGAATACACTGGAAATGGCCCTTTTTCGGCAATGACTCAGTGGCTTGATAATCATTTAGAAGACTATGGCTTTTACCGTCCTTATCAACAAGACTTAGGGGGCGTTGCGCCCGAGCCTTGGCACATTAGTCATATTCAACAAGCGCAACAGTTAATGCAACACCAGAGTATTGCCGCCTTAACGGATATTATCGAAAACAGTGAAGTTGCGGGCAAAGCCGCTATTTTGGCGCATTTGCCGCAGCTTTATCAGCGCTATGTGTTGAATGTGAGTGCCCCGGCTGTTTAGCCAACATAAACACCAATACAGCGCCGAGAATAACGGCGCTGGCAATCACAAACTGTATACTGAGTTCTTCTTTTAAAAATAACATGCCTGCTAATGCCGCTATGACCGGCACACACAGTTGCACCACCGCAGCCTGACTACTTTTTAACAAAGGCATAGCAACATACCAAATACTGTAACCAATACCCGAAGCCAGTGCACCAGAGGCACAAGCAAGCGCAACCCCCTGCCAGCTAAGCCCCGATAAATGACTAAAACCAATCATAAATAACACAGGTAACGCAAATAAACTACGGGCAAAATTAAAGGTGGTGGTTTTAAGCGGTGAAATACATACCTTACCGCGAATACTGTATATACCCCAGGCTACGCCACTTAGCATCATCAATAGTGCTGGTATCACTGATGGAATAGTTGCCGAGGGCAACATCAGATATACAAAACCAATCACAGCGATAATAAATGCACACCACTGCACAGTGCTGAGCCGCTCTTTATTGTAAATACCCCAACCAATCATGGTTAGCTGCACCGCTGAAAATAAAATAAGCGCACCAGTGCCAGTATCAAGTTCCACATAGGCAATTGAAAAGCAAAGTGCATACACCAATAAGCTGATACTGCTGCGCCAGCTGCCGCGATCATCCACGTCGAGCTCAATATCGTCATTATTATTAGCCGGATTGGCTATTGATTTTGCTTGTATAAGTACGATAAAGCCTAAGCACAGCGCGCCACTGAGTAACCGCAACGCAGTAAAATTCCAAGCATCTATGTAGTTTTGAACTAATGCCATACGGCATAAAAGAGAGTTTGCTGCAAATGCCAGCAAGGCAAGTACCGTGTACAATGTTGCTTTCAAAGTGTTCCTTAGTTAAAACCGTTACTGCACATGCAGCGTGTATGGTTTGTTATGTTGTCGCTGACACCAGCCAACCACGTTCGAGCCATTGATTTATCAAACTGATAAGAAAGCCAGCAATTTGCTCACTGGGTATATCATTTATACAGGATTGCCATAATTGCGCAAAGTTTACCTGTTGTAATCGTAGTGTCAGTGATTGGTATTGGGATAGCACACACTTAGCAACACAGTAAAGTCGATGAGTTTTCGTCATTTAATCGACTACTTATTTGATTATGAAATATTCTAAATTGAAAACTAGCGGCTTTGCTGATCTATTGCAGCTCAGTTACGTAATTATAGAATGAGTGCCTACGATTTTTTACATTGTTTATCATCGCCCTCAGATTAGTTTATGCTAATCTGTATTAACGGTGATAAAAGGAGTGCCATGTGCAACGTAGTGTTATTTTTGGCTTTTGTGCTATTTTAGGTGGATGCAGTACCATTGGATTTGGTGATCTTTTTACTGATTACGCCACTCAAATGACGCCTGTACGCCAAGCAATTAATAGCAATAATATGGCTCAAGCCCAGCAGCTATTGCCAACTAATGGGCAATCGCACAGCAACTACTTGCTCAATCAATTAGAACACGCTCGGTTAAACACGCTAACGAATCAAGATGATACTGCACAACCGCAATATGAAGCGGTCTATCAGCAAATGGAAATAAAACGCCAAGCCGCCAAAGTACAACTCAGTGCAGGGCTTGAACAAAGTAACGCCCTGCTCACCAATGATTCAGTCATCGCGTATACGCCAGCGCCTTATGAAATGAGTATGCTGCATAGCTATAAAGCACTCAGTTATGTTTATCAAAATGATATTGAAGGTGCACTGGTTGAAGTGCGCCGCGCTAATAAAGTACAAACAGATGCATTAACGGCCAATCAAGATGACCTTGATGCCAGCGTAAAAGAAGCGCAAAAGCATTATCCCAGCATGGATGAGGTGATTAAAAACGTAAAAAATGGCTACCAAAATGCGTTTACGTTTTATTTGTCAGGCTTACTTTACCAAAGTAATAAGCAATACGATGATGCCTACATTGATTTTAAAAAAGCGCTGGAGATCAATCCAGAAAACACCTATTTGCAGCAAGATGTACTGCAGCTTGCCAAGCGACAAGGCTTTGATCAAGACTTTGCAGAATTTAAAAAGCGCTTTGGTGAGCCAACTAAGCGCGCCGCTAACAGCGGTGATGTGGTGGTGCTAGTTGAACAAGGGTTAGTGCCAGAAAAAGATGAGTTTGTATTGCGTTTGCCGATTTATACATCCCGTGGCGATGCGCGCTTTTACAGTTTAGCGATGCCCGTTTATAAAGATAACGCATTTATACCCGCGATTAACAAAATTAGTATCGCAGCACAGGTTTTACCATTGAGCCCCTTGGTACGCCTAGAAGCATTAGCGGCAAAAACCCTTGAAGAGCAAACACCGGCGAGAGTCTCTCGGCAAATATTGCGTTTAGTAGCAAAAGAAAAAGTACGTGCAGAATTAGCACGCAGTGGCGGCGATGTCGGCAATATTCTCGCGAATATTTACAACTTAGCGTCAGAGCAAGCGGATACCCGTAGTTGGTTGACGCTGCCCAATCAAATAAGTGTCGCGCGTACCCAGCTCGCTGCAGGGGATCATGTATTAAAACTTGGTGCTCATAGCGACATAAACTTTACCGTTAGTAAGCAAGGGTTAACCTTGATTTATCTAACCTCTATTAACAACTATTTTAATTCCCATGTAGTGCAACTTTAGGAGCTACCATGAAATATTTAGTGCCATTATTAGCGGTGTGTCTACTGGCAGCCTGTACAAGTAGACCAACCACATCAGGTATTAGTGTTGAACAAGCTTCAGCACAATACCAGCAACAGTTAAAAGTAGATAACCCTGAACTAGCTAAAAAACTGGCCATCACTGATGTAAAGACTCGCCAAACTAATCAGTTAACCGATGTCGTAGTGACACTGTCTAGCCAATATAAAAAGTCACAATATTTGCAGTACCAGTTTACTTGGTACGACGGAGATGGTTTTGTGATCAAAGGCAATCATTCACCTTGGCAAGCGCTGACTTTATTTGGCTTTGCTAATATGCAGCTACCTGGCCTTGCACCGACAGCCGATGCAGTCACATTTTCATTAGCAGTTCGCGAAGTATCGACTGAAGCACAAGAATTTAAAAAGTAAAGGACACCACTATGAATACTGAAAACACAACGAAAAAACCAACATTTAAAGCACTCTCTGGTTTTGCTTTACTTGGCTTAAGCGCTTTAGCGCTCAGTGGCTGTGCTAATAAAGCGGTGGTTAGCTACGGTGACGCACAAGCTGTTGAAACAACCGATATTAACTTTGGTTCAACCGACTTGCAAAAAGTCGCTACGCAAATGACCGATTCGCTGCTGGCTTCGCCAGTGGTGGGTACTATGACCGCTAATACACGCCCAGTGGTATTTGTTGAACGTATTAAAAACAAAACCAGTGAGCATATTGATACTGAATCGATCACTGATTCAATTTCAACCCAACTACTGCGCAGCGGTAAATTCCGTTTTGTGGATATGGGCCGTGTAGAAGCGGTAAGAGAGCAACTTAACTTTCAAAATGTTGATGCATTAGTTGACCCTTCAACTGCAGTGGCCTTTGGTCAACAAGTGGGCGCGCAATATATGCTGTATGGCAATTTATCAAGCATTGTTAAGTCAAACAAAGATAAAGCCGATGTGTACTATAAATTTACCATGCGCTTAATGGATTTAAAAAGTGGCTTAGTCGAATGGGCTGACGAAACAGAAATTCGGAAAACCCGAGAAAAATCAACCTTTGGCTGGTAATGCAGCTTAGGAGGTAAATGATGAATAAACTCATAATTGGGCTGTGTACAGCCCTGCTCATCAGTAATCCAAGTTTTGCGGCATATGAGCGAAATAAAGCCGTGCCCGTACAGCAAGTTCTGTTTGGCAATGTGCAATCAGTGCGTAATATTACTGAACAAGAACTGGTGCAAGACAAAAATAGTGGTTGGAAAACCTTTGGCGGCGCCTTACTAGGTGGTGTGATCGGTAATCAATTTGGTGGTGGCAGCGGCCGCACCGCCGCGACTATTTTAGGCTCTGTAATTGGTGGCAGCGTTGCGCATAACCGCCAACAAGGCAGTCATTACAACCAATATCATTTGGTTGAATTAATGATCAAAGTTGAAAACGGTAAGCAATTTATGGTGGTTCAAGACAAAGACAGTCAAATGACCTTTAACACCGGTGACAGCGTGCGCTTAGTGTATTTATCAGATAACACCGTCCGCGTTGATAAAGCCTACTGAGTTTAGCTAGTCTGATCTGAAATGAAAAAAGCGAGCCATCATTTAACTATGAGCTCGCTTTTTTATTGTTGCCAAGTATTAACTCTTAACTTTGCCGATAATTATTAAAGAAGCGCTGCATCTTGCCCATCGCGGTCGTTAAATCATCTTTATTAGGCAAAAACACCAATCTAAAGTGATCAGGGCTAGGCCAGTTAAATGCCCTACCATGCACTAACAATATTTTTTCTGCTTTGAGTAAATCGAGGATCATTTTTTCATCATTTTTGATATTAAAACGTTCTGTATCCACTTTAGCAAAAGCGTACAAAGCCCCTTTTGGTTTTAGACAAGAAATACCATCTATGGCATTCAAACCACGCCAGGCGATATCACGTTGTTCGTACAAGCGCCCACCAGGATTAATTAACTCATCAATTGATTGTACGCCTCCTAACGCTTGCTGAATCGCATATTGCGCAGGCACATTAGCGCATAAACGCATTGAAGCTAAAATATCTAAACCTTTGCGTAAATCGTCCATGACCGAGGTGCGACCACTGAGTACCATCCAGCCCATCCGTAAACCTGCTGCGCGGTAAGTTTTCGCTAAGCCGTTAAAGGTGATGATCGGCACGTCATCACAAAGCGCACCAATAGAGCTATGGGTGATCCCGTCATATAAAATCTTTTCGTAGATTTCATCGCTTAATAACAATAACTTATGCTCACGAGCTACGTCTATTAACTGTTGTAATAACGCATCATCGTATACCGCACCAGTCGGATTATTTGGGTTGATCAACACCAACGCTTTGGTCTTTGAGGTGATTTTGCTACGAATATCAGCAATATCTGGAAACCAATCTTGTTCTTCATCACATAAATAATGAACGGGGTTACCCCCTGCCAATTTCACTGACGCTGTCCATAATGGGTAGTCCGGTGCAGGGATCAACACTTCATCATCATTATTGAGTAACGCCTGAGTCGTCATTTGAATTAATTCACTGACGCCATTACCAATATAAATATTATCTACGTCTAGATTGTATAAACCGCGTTGTTGGTAGTGCTGATAAATAGCCACACGGGCTGAGTAGAGGCCTTTCGAGTCACAATAGCCTTGGGCTGAATATAAGTTACGAATAATATCACGGTGCATATCTTCTGGCATATCAAAGCCAAACGCCGCGGGATTACCAATATTCAATTTTAAAACTTTTTGGCCTTCATCTTCCATTTTGCGAGCCTGTACTAACACTGGCCCACGAATGTCATAACAAACGCCTTGTAATTTATGACTCTTTTTAATTTCTGACATTTTTACCTCTACTAGTGGAACAACTAGATTACCCTAGTAGAGGGGCCAAATACTAGTGTATTTAAGGCTTTAAAACTGAAATAAATTCACGTCTGAGTATATGGCTAACGGCTTTGCAACCAATCAGTTAACTTTGCCTTTGAGCCCGCAACTTGGCTATCTAGTTGTTGTGATGCCTCGAGTGCCTGCGCCGTATTATGATTGTTCAAACTTTGCTCGATTGTCCTTGCCACTTCCGACAAACTACTCGCTCCAAATTGCGCGGCGTTCGACTTTAAGCTATGAGCATGACGGCTGGCGACTTGAATATCGTTATGGATCGTTGCTAATATTGCTGAGCTTAAGCGCTCAAATTCAGCGCAGCAAAACACCAATGTATCACTAAATTGCTCTCCTAATAACGATTCCATACTTTCCAATGCGTTTTCATCAATGATAATTGTGTTCATTCTTTATCCTTTTTTACTCATGCAACACGACATCAGTAACTTATGTTAATTATAGACCCTAGAGTCTGCTTATCTTTCGAGGTTAAACTTGCAGTAATGTGCATACCCTAATGTTATCTCGAAAAAAAAACCAACTAATCGTCTCATTCAGCGTATAATTAACGGGTTTTTCAACTATTCACAAATAAATAGATTATTTTATGTCTCGTTCACTGTGTGCTCATTGTAAATTTAGCTTATCAACTTGCCTTTGTGAAGATTTATCAGTGCTTGATAATAAACTTAAAATTATTATTTTACAGGATCCTAACGAAATCAAAGTGAGTAAAAACACAGCGCGCTTATTAACGCTTTGTCTAACTCAATGTGAACTAATTATTGGTGAAACGCAGACTGACTTCAGTATCTTAGAAAAACTCCCCAGCACCTCAACAGCACTGCTCTACCCTGCTGAAGATGCCATTTTGTTAGATGATGCGAGCATTTCAACCAAAAAGTTTACCGCGCAGTTAAGCCATTTAATTGTGCTTGATGGCACATGGAAAAAAGCATTTAAGCTAATGCAATTGACCCCTGCGCTAAACAACTTTAAGAAAGTCAGCTTTGCCACAATTCCACCAAATCGCTACCGCATTCGTAAAGCCCCACGCGAAGATAGTTTGTCGACCTTAGAAGCGGTAGCACATAGCTTAGCGTTAATTGAACACGCAAACCCAGCAGCTTTATATCAAGCACTAGAAGCGCTTAACAACAAACAAACTCAGTTTATGCCGGAGCATGTTAAAGCCCGCTATCAAGTAAAATGACGGCTAAAAATCGCTTACAACGCGGGTTTTACCGCCAAGGGCCCAATTATCGCTTTGATGACCAAGTTGATTTTAACGATATTCGTGACACTTTTGGCTTTCGTACTATGGTGGTTGGTAAATGGGTTAGTAAAGAAGAGCGCTTTATTAGTGCTAATTTGATCTATGATGCCTTAGCTGATTTAGCCCAAATTCTGCAAGTTCCCCCTAACGCGATTGGCCTCAGAGGAAAGCTTAACTTTGCCTTTGGTCATGGCGGTCAACAACACGTGCAGGCGCATTATAATAGCCGAACACGTACCCTTGCACTGGCAAAAAATGCCGGAGCTGGCGCGCTGGCCCATGAATGGTTTCATGCCTTTGATCATCATATTACCGGGCATGTTTTTCCCGCACACTCAAAAAACCATTTTGCATCGAAACTGTGGCTTGAACATCCTATAGCGCCATCCCATTCGCTCAACTTAGCGCTAAATAAGTTTTACCAGAGTGTATTTTTAGAGCCAACAGGTGAAAACGCCAATCACTATGTACAACAATGTATCGCATTTGATAAACACCATCAGCAATATTATATGAGCATGCCTGAAGAGTTAGCCGCACGTAGCTTTGAAGCCTGTATTGCCCAAAATGAGCAAATCATTAATCATTTTTTAGTATCGGGTATCAATAGTTCAGGCCTTATTTACCCTGACAATAACACCTTGACCACCTGCAACCGGGCGCTTAATAATTATTTTTCTCGATTAGGCCAATTGCTCTTTCATCATCACGTGTAACTAACGAAGTGTTTTCAAGGTTTTTCTCAAGCCACAGCATATAATCAACAAACGTTAAAGGCCGTGAAAAGTAATATCCTTGGCCAATTTCACAGCCGTAACTTTGCAATTTAACCATACTTTGGCTGTCCTCAATCCCTTCAGCAACAACATAAGAACCCAACGATTTAGCAATATCGCAGGTCGCGCGACAGATTGTTTGATCATTCTTTGAATACTCAATGTTCATCACAAATTGCTTATCTATTTTTATTTCATCAAAGCCCATTTTGCTCAAATACGCCAGTGATGAATAGCCAGTGCCAAAATCATCAATGGCTATTTTAACGCCAATTAAACGGTAATCATTCAGTGCATTCTTTATATCAACGCCTTCAAAAAGCGTCGCAGACTCGGTCAGCTCTAGCATTATGTTACTCGCATTAAGCTTAAACTCATCCAGTAATGTAATAAATAACACGGGTAAATCTTTACACATTAAATCTTTAGCAGAAATATTGATGGAAATAATATGCTCCGGCAATAATGCCGTCATTTGTTTTTGGTAAATCAACGCGTGCGTAATAACCCATTCGGTTAGCTCTGAAATGATCCCAGATGATTCAGCTATCGGAATAAATAGATCCGGCGGCACATGCCCAAATTGTGGGTGTTCCCAGCGCAATAAGGCTTCACACCCATGTACTTTCCCTGTGTTTAAATCAACCTGAGGTTGGAAAAACAAGCTAAGTTGATCATATTCAATCGCTTCTTTTAAAGCTGATGCTATGGCGATACGACGCTGCGAAAGAGTGACATTTTCAATATTAAACATATGCCAACGTTCACCATGCAATGGTTTTGCACCCAATGCTTGTAAGCCGCGCTGGATCAATTGCGAAGCTGTACTTGCATGTAACGGGTAATTTGCCACGCCAATATCAACTTTATCAATTAAATGAAGCCGTTTATGGGTAATGCCATCAGCAAACACACTGTTGATCACACACACCAACTGCTCTATTTGGCTCAACTCTAGCCTACCAAGTACTACCACTGCATAAGTACTGTCATCAAGTCGAACAATACTTCGTGCTCCTTGTGTATTCGTTTCAACGCACAATACATTCATTGAGGCTAATTGCTGCGTCAATTTATTCATAATCACTTTTATATGTTCATTGACATGCTCATAACCAAAATTTGCCCGTGCATTCGACAATACTGCGGGCCTAAATAGCAATATAGAATGCGCTGTGGTTAGTTTTACTTGGCTATCAAGGCGTTTTATTAGTAACAGTTTATTCGGTAGTTTTGTTTCATCATCATGAGTGAGATTATGGTTATATTGCTTAACACGTTTTCGTTCATGAATAAGTAACGCCATCACAAACGCCAATGCATTTACCACAATTAATACATCATTAAATGGGAATAACTGTGCACCAGCCACCAATGTTGCTTGCCAACACAGCGTTTGTAAAATGACAGCACACCAGACAATTAAAAACTCATACTGGATTGGTTGTTTGGTGTTACTACGCCAATAAAAAAATAAATAACTTAGCAGCACTAGCATAAAACCCAAACTCAAAGTCACAACAACAAAGTGCACTGATTGCTTCATAAAACAACTTAAAATTGCTGTCATACTAAATAAGCTAACATACGCTAATAACTTATACTGACGTGGTTTTAAAATATTCTGTGATTGTAAATAATGAATAAAGCAAAAGCTGATCACCGCCAGTGCCATCACTTGAAATGAAAACTGTAGCTTTGCATACCATAAAGGTAACAGCGCATCACTAACATAATTCAATACCCCTTGCGCTATTAAAAACTCACTTAATATACACCCAAGATAAGCAAGTAAATAAAGTGCTTTAGTTTGATGTGACAAAATGTAAACAGTGCCAGCAATCGTAATACACAGCAGTAATACGCCGATAATTAATATAAAATTTCGCAGTTTAGTATTTACTAACTCAATAAATTGTTGATCCGTAGCAAAACCAATGTTGATCCACTCATCATCATTGTGGCGAGCGGATAGCACAGCCCAATGCGCCCTGTCGGCGGTAAATACTACGTGGGGCAACACCTTATTAATGGCGCGGTGAGCTTCATTATTTACTGCAACTAGCTGGTTAAAATTGTCATCTAGGGTGTAAAAATCAACGTGTGATAAATGAACATTATCAGCATAAATAACGTTTGACTGTGATTGTTGGTACTGAGATAAATCAATAATAAACCAATAGTCTTGCTCGGCTTTCAACCGAACCTGTGATAAGTCTGATTTAGCGTAGGCTGTTATTGCATGTTGTAGCAAGGGTTTGGCAGTTTCAAAGGGAGCATTCGCTGGCACGATCCAGCCTGTCACAACGGAGTCATTTGCAGCTATCGCACACGATGAAGCAGCGATACTAAAAAGTACGAGCAAAAAATTTATAAACACTGTTCGTGCGAATGTACTTACCTGAATCACTGTCACTCCATGTGCTTTTAACATATATAGCTAATTAGCCCCAAGATCCGAACATCATTGGCATTAAAAGCAAAGCATTGATTATAAAGTAACGCTTGAGATTAAGCCCAGTGAAACGCTGAATTCTCTACCTTGATGTAATTAAGCTATAGTACATTGCAAAAAGATAACTAAAGTATGGAAGTATTGAGTGAAATTGCCAGTAATTAACCGAAGAGATATTGTTTTTCTAATAAATAAAAAGGCCTACCTTCTGGTAAACCTTTATTTTAAAATGTATTTTTAATTAATTGCGATCGTCACTGATACGACTAGCAACGGCGCTGGTTTGATCTTTATATTTGGCATCTTTACGAATGTTATACGGGTTTTCAGCAGGGCCTGACAGGGTTTCAAAACTCATTGCGCCAATTTTCATCATTGGCCGCAGCGCCAGTGGCAGCTTACCTGAGTTATAAAACTCTAACACGATATTACCAGACCAACCTGGATCTATCCGGTGTGCCGTAACGTGCACCATCAAACCTAGTCGCGCCAATGACGAACGGCCGTCAAGCCAACCCACAATATCAGCCGGTAACGTTACTTTTTCGTAAGTCATTGCAAGTGCGAGTTCACCCGGGTGTAAAAAGAACGCATCGCCATCTTTTAGCACGATTTCATCGCTCATTATCGATTCCATCGCTTTATTAAGCTGATCTTTAGGACCGCTTAAATCAACATACGCTGCGGTATGATCTTGAAACACACGAAACTTATTGCCTAACCGTAAGTCTGCCGTTACCCCAGAAATCATTTCATCGGTCGGACTTGGCTCAATAATAATACGTTGTTGGGCAATATATTCTTTAATATGGGTATCTGATAATCTCATTAGTTAATCATCCGTAATCACAATCTCAACTGAGTCATGATGGGGTTGTTGATAGTAAAGCGTACTGGCAATTAAGCGCGCAGCATCAGCATAAGTTTTACTCACAGCAGCTTGGTTATCCATTGCTATTAATTTGCCTTGCTCTGAGTATTCGCGAATATCAATCGCCAGTGGAATTTTTGACAACACAGGCACACCATGACGCTGGGCTAATTTTATTGCGCCATCTTTGCCAAATACATGATTAGGCTCACCACAGTGCGAGCATAAAAAATGGCTCATGTTTTCAATCAAACCTAACACCGGCACATTCACTTTATTAAACATCGCGATGCCTTTTTGTGCATCTGCCAACGCTAAATCTTGTGGCGTGGTGACAATCACAGTGCCACTGGCAGGCACTTTTTGACTCATAGTTAATTGAATATCGCCAGTGCCCGGTGGCATATCTACAATCAGGTAATCAAGCTCGCCCCAAGCTGTTTCGTTAAGTAACTGATTAACCGCACCCGAGGCCATTGGCCCACGCCATACCGTGGCGTCATCACTGGGCACTAAAAAACCGATTGATTGAGCTTTAATGCCATTAGCATCAAAGGGCTGTAATTGTTTATCATCTTGTGTCGTAGGCGCCGCGCCGCTTAGCCCCAACAACATAGGAATAGAAGGACCATAAATATCCGCATCTAAAATCCCAACTTTGCCACCTTCAGCGATAAGGGCGCCCGCCAAATTCACAGCTGTAGTTGATTTACCAACCCCGCCCTTGCCAGATGCAATCAATACAATATGTTTAATAGATTTGAATTTGCACGCGCCAGGCAGCTCAACATTAGCGTTAATCACCACCGTTTGCTTAAGCTTTTCGCTGACAAACTCAGCCACTTGTGGCATTTCAGATAGCGCAGCAAATGGCAGCGTTAAATTGAGTAATAATGAGTTATCATTTTGTGGTTCAATACGGTTGATAAATTTTTCATCAACGCCAACTGCAAAAGCGGCACTGCGATACCCTGCTAATGCAGCAATAATCGGTTGTTTTTGCACCGATTTAGAAGAGAATAGTTTCGACAGTCCAAACATAGCAATAAAATAGTGTTTCTTTGATGAAAATTGCCTCGGAATTATGTAACATTCAGGGCATTAACACCAGTCAATTAATGAAAATCGGCTCACCACTAAGGTGTTTCCTTTAGGTTTGCTGATAATATTATGATTTTCATCCGTTCCCTCACCGGAACCGTCAATTCGGAATGATTATGGCACAGCGAAAGATCCTCATTACCAGCGCATTACCTTATGCCAATGGCCCAACACATTTAGGTCATTTATTGGAATATATTCAAACTGATATTTGGTCGCGTTTTCAAAAATTACAAGGCCACGAAGCTTATTATGTTTGCGCCGACGATGCCCATGGCACACCAATAATGCTAAATGCGCAGAAGCAAGGGATCACGCCGGAAGAAATGGTAAAAAATGTCAGTATTGAACGACAACGTGACTTTGCAGACTTCAATATTAAATTTGATAACTATCACAGCACTCACAGCCAAGAAAATAAAGAATTAAGCGAACTTATTTATAATCGCCTAAACGATGCCGGTCATATCAAAAAGCACACTATTTCGCAGTTATTTGACCCTGAAAAAGGCATTTTCTTACCGGATCGTTTTGTAACGGGTACCTGCCCTACTTGTAAGTCTGAAGATCAAAATGGCGACAGCTGTGACGCATGTGGTGCAACATACAGCCCTACAGAGCTAATTAATCCGCGCTCTGTGATGTCGGGTGCTGAGCCTGTATTAAAAGATTCTGAGCATTACTTTTTCGATTTACCCGCGTTTGAAGACATGCTTAAAGAATGGCTTCACTCCGGCACTATTCAGCAAGAAATGGCCAACAAGTTAGACGAATGGTTTGCCGATGGCCTGCAACAGTGGGATATCAGCCGTGATGCACCTTATTTTGGTTTTGAAATCCCGGGTGCACCAGGCAAATACTTTTATGTATGGTTAGATGCGCCAATTGGTTACATGGCCAGCTTTAAAAACTTATGCGACAAACAAGGCATCGACTTTGATGCATTTTGGCAAGAAAGCTCAGACGCTGAGCTTTACCACTTTATCGGTAAAGATATTATCTACTTCCACAGCTTATTTTGGCCTGCAATGCTTGAAGGCGCAAAATTCAGAAAGCCAACCAATGTATTCGCGCACGGTTTTGTCACCGTTAATGGCGCGAAAATGTCTAAATCAAAAGGCACGTTTATTAAAGCGCGTACTTATTTAGACAACCTAGATCCTGAGTTTTTACGTTATTACTACGCAGCAAAACTTAACAGTGGTATTACCGATCTTGATTTAAACCTTGAAGACTTTGCACTGCGCGTAAATTCAGACCTAGTGGGTAAAGTGGTTAATATCGCCAGTCGTTGTGCCGGTTTTATTACTAAAAAGTTTGACGGTAAATTAAGTGACACTGTAATGGAGCCACAATTATTAGCTGAATTCCAAGCCGCTACCGACACTGTTGCTCAACACTATGAAAACCGTGACTACAGCCGTGCAATTCGTGAGATCATGGCACTTGCTGATAAAGCCAACCAGTTTATTGATACCGCAGCACCCTGGGTATTAATTAAAGACGAAGAAAAGCAAGAAGAAGCGCACCAAGTATGTTCGCTTGGACTTAACTTATTCCGCGTATTAATGACTTACTTAAAGCCAGTATTACCGGGTATGGCAGCCAATGTAGAAGCGTTTTTAAATGATGAGCTATCATGGCAAGGCGCGCAAACTGCGCTGGTAAGCCACCCTATCAATAAGTTTAAACCGTTAATGCAACGTGTCGAAATGGATAAAGTAAACAAAATGGTTGAAGAATCAAAAGAAAGTTTATTAGCAGCAAAAGACAAAATTGATCCTAACAGCCCACTTGCTAAAGAGCCAATCGCTGCTGAAATCGAGTTTGATGATTTTGCCAAAGTAGATTTACGCGTAGCTAAAATAGCTAAAGCAGAGCACGTTGAAGGCGCTGACAAGCTACTAAAACTCACCCTCGATTTAGGCGGCGAAACACGTCAAGTATTTGCTGGTATTAAATCAGCTTACGCGCCAGAAGACATCGAGGGCAAACTAACTGTTATGGTTGCGAATTTAAAACCACGTAAAATGCGCTTTGGCATGTCAGAAGGCATGGTTTTAGCTGCCGGCCCTGGTGGTAAAGAAATTTACATACTCAACCCAGACGATGGCTCAGAGCCAGGCATGCGAGTAATGTAATTCGACTGGTAAAAAGTTAAAGACTAAAAAGCCGTTGTTTTAAAACAACGGCTTTTTTAATTTATTTTTAATTGCTCTATAAATCATAATCCAATTAAAACGCAAAAAACCATATTGACTAATCAATATGGTTTCTTTTTAAAACGGCTTGTAGTGATACAGAAATAACTTATAGAGAAAGGTACTCTTTAGCGCGAGTCAGGTTATGCGATACCATTGCGCTGTCCGCAATTTGTGCTGCTTCGTATAAATCAGAAAGACCAGCCGTATCATTATTAGCCATCATACGTGACACACCACGATTACTTAATGCATACGCTGTTAACTCACGTACTTTAAATTTTGGCGCATTGCTTTGCTTTAAAAGTGCAATCGCTTTGGTGCAAATTGCTTCTGCTTGCTCATAATTCTTTGACTTAACATTCAATGCGCAGCTGTTAAACGACAGCTCAACTGGCTGTGCTGCGTTGGCCGTTTCAATAACCATTAATTTGTAATCACTGCCACCAGCCATAGCAGCTGCTGAGCAAGTTAGTAATGAGCCAAGTGCGATGGTTTTTATGAGTGATAATTTCATGATTATATTCCTATTTGGTTGAGTCCTGTCGTCTCTGGTGCCGACAATTGAACTTTAGAGTGTTAGCTCAATTTCGACAAACGATAAAAATAAACCCGATAGATGAATAAAATTAACTTATAGACTTTATCTTATAGGCTTTGTAAAAACGGATTTTTACTGAAACAAGATTCTGTAGTAAGACTAAAAGGTGTCAACATCACACCTTTTGATCTATAACAGCAAAAGCCATTAGCGCGTTATTTTATAATATACGAGCAACTAACTGGCTATAAAATGTTTTTTCTGCACTGGCAGGCGTTTACTTGAATGGTAAAACAGGATCATCCTTCGTAACCGCTTGTTCAGCTGTTGTACTAGGCAGTATAGGGCTTGGCGCGACTGAGCCTTGCGTTGTTTCTGTGTTCAAAATTAATGGTAAACCATCTTTACCACCACCTATCACCACAACTTTACTATTGTTAGATTTGGCCAACTCAACGGTCGCTTCAATCCCTCGCCAGCGTAAATAAGTTTCAGAAATACCACCACTGACTGTTTGCTGAAAATCTCGGATCCCTTCGGCTTCCGTTTTTTTACGTTGTGCTTCTTTTCTGGCTACAACTAAACGCATGTCGTATTCTTCATTCAAATAATCTTGATTCACTTTTGCGATAATCGCATTATGGACCTTTTCTGGGATATTAACGCGTTTGATCAACATATCATCCAAATTAACTAACACTTGCTCTGTATGCGTTGTTTTCTCTTGCTGTAAAATTGTTTTTTCTTGTAATTGCAGTTCCTTTAATACTTCATCTAAAAGCTCTTTTTGTACTTGTAAACGCATATTACCGTACACTTGCTCTGCCGTGTAACGCGATACAATCATGATCACTGCAGAGTTAACCTCGGGTAACACTGTTTCTTTTAAGTAATCCGTGCCAACTAATTTATGTAGATAAGGTATTTGTGCGACCACAGGTCGATAACGCACAGTCACCTCTAACGAAATTTGTAAGCCCTGCGACGTAATAGCATGGATGGTTTCATCAGCGGTTTGAAATCGACTAGAATATAAAGTTAGCGTATCCCAAGGCAACACTAACACGGTTCCTTCACCAAACGGTTTTTCCAAATAAGTACCACCGCCTAAACGTTTCCACAAAACTCCGACTTGGCCTGAATCAATTTTAATAAACATCACTGGCACCAACACCATGGCTAGAAACATAAAAATCAGTAATGTGATCCCAGCCCTAAAACGCCATGACAATATACGTTTATGAAATTTAGGCTTGTAACGTTTAATAAACCGCATACTGATATTAGTGATTAATACTGCAAGCAGTAAACCCGCAAGCACCAACAGGGTCAAATCGGGAGTAATGACAATATTCATGATGAGACCCCATTGCTTACAATATCGTTATTATCGGTTAACTGCCCTTCCACCATTTTTAAGTGGGCATCGGCTAAATGAAAGTATGTATCATCATGGGTAATTGCAATCACTGTATTTCCTCTTGCTTTGAGTCGCGGTAACACTTGCTCGTAGAATTTACGCCTAAAAATAGGGTCTTGATCGGCTGCCCATTCATCAAAAATATATACAGGTCGATTTTCTAAAATTGTACTCAATAGCGCTAAACGTTTTCGCTGTCCTGACGATAAGTCAACCGTGCTAAATTGACCATCGACGATACTCACTTTGGTGTTCATTTCTAAAAATGCCAACCATTCATCAATTTCTTGCTGTTTTGTATCGTGAATACCATACAGCTGTTTAAATAAATGAAAGTCAGAAAATACCGCTGTAAATAAGCTACGATAACCTTGCAGCGAAGTTTCATTGAGCTGTTGACCATCAAGGAGTATTTTTCCAGCCTGTAACTCATATAAACCGGTGAGCATACGAATAAAGGTGGTTTTTCCGCTTCCGTTTCCCCCAGTAATAAACGTAATTTTGCCCCGCTGCAGCTGAAAATCAATGGGCCCAACTACGAAGGCATGTTCACCTGGGGCACGATTATGCTGATAATATGCACCACTTAATTGTATCTGCTCAAATGTTGCAAGCTCAGCATGAGCCGAGTTTGTATGTTGAGTTTTTTCCTGTTCACACTGCAACTCCTTTTCCAACGCTAACACATTTTGCCCTGCCTCACTGGCAGCGGTAAAAATAGGAATACCGCCGACAATACTGGTGATCGGGCCAATTAAAAATAGCGAAGCTGTGGTGACTTTAATAACCACATCGGTGTAGACATGCGATAACACGGGGACAATAAAAACCATAGCCCCAGTTGCCGCAAAAAAACTGATTTGCGATAAAATAAAATCGCTGGCAAACAAAGTTTGTGTTTTGGTCTTCGAGCGTTTAGCGCGTGCTGAGTCCATTGCAAACTCATATTCAAGATCATCCGCTCTTGGCACACTTAGCTTTACTTCTTTAAAGCCATCGAGTAAATCAGATAAGCGTTGAATTAATTTGTTTTCGCTCTCAAATGACTGCTGCATATTCTTTTGTATTTCGTCTGCCCGCAGTCGGTGAATGCTGCCTCCAAGCATAATCAATACGGCCAACACAATGAAAGCGACAAAGGAATGATATGCAATATACATAGATGTAAAAAAAACTAAGCTAATTGACTGTCCTATAATCACAAACAATTGTGCAGACTGAGAAATAGTCTGTAATTCTTTGCTTAGCGTAGTAAAAATTCTCTCTTTACCAATCTTCTCTAAGGTCGCCAGTTCAGTGTGACGAACACATTCAAATAACTCGACACGTAACCCATCTATGGCCTGTTCAACCATTTTTGCGGCTTTAGTCATTAATCTATGTTGGGTGAGACCATAAATAGCAATGGTTAACGAAAATAAAGCGAGATAATAAAGAATATGATTTTCGCGGTGAATATCAGCAATATTTTCCGCAACATTATTTATTAGCGCTAAAACGAGGGCATTTGCTAATCCGGAAATACAGCCTAGCGCAGCAAATGTTCTTTTTTTAACTGTGATGTTTCGACTAATTAAATCGTATAATACCATGTTAGGGTCTTTTATTGTTTTTGATGGTCTTTATCAACACCCATTAACGTACAGCTAAGTAGTATTACCACTGCTTTCTAAACAAATGGTTTAACTAAGCTGTATAAGTAATTGAGCGTTAAACGTTGTTATCCATGTCGCTGTATTAGTTGTTATGTATCTTGGCTATGTGTCGACTCTTTTTTATGCGCAAAAATCAATATTAATAAACCAACAAAAGGTGTCAGCATCAGCGAAAGCAAAAAAAAGCCAACAGGGCCTGCAAACGTATTTCGCCCCCAGTAACCACACAATAAACATAATCCTAAATATAAAATGACGATCATTATTAATTCCTTTCAGTTAAGCTGTAATCAATTGATAAATAAACCAGCAATAACTGCTGGTTTATTTAGGGTTTAGCTCATTCTACTTACACTGCAGCTTGGCTTGGTTGAGCACTTACATCACCTTTGTCTTTACGATACTTCGCTGCGATCTCAGAGATATCACCTTTAATACTTGCTAAATTAAGGTTTATCAATGTACCGCCATTTTCAAAGTGTCGAATAAACGTAGAACCGACTGCATGCGAAGATGCCGCCGAGATCACAGGCATAAATGCAATGGAACTGAGTGTTCCAATGATAGGAATAGCCTTGAGGAAACTACTTAAACCAGCCCCACCTAATGTCTGTGGAAAAGAGCCACCAATTACGGCACTAATAGTGCCTCGCAGCTTATTCTCACTATAGGATTGGCCATATACCTTAGCAATCTCATCAATCATTTTTATTTGAATACCTGTCAAAGCTACCAAATCAACCACCGGAATTGGAATAAGTCCGCTGCCAAATGACCATTTGCTATACTTATCGACAATGATCTGCGCTACAGCCACTCGATTTTCTGCTTCAACGAGATCTGCTTGTTGCTCAGAAACGGTGTCAGTATTCGCCTTTTCGTCCTTCGCTGTTTTTGCCGCTGTCATATTTTTTCCTCTATGAATTAAATTAACAGTTGTTGAACCCACCAAATTACTGCTCTAGTAAAACTTTAGTCAGTAACTTGCCCTTTTTCACTTTTCTTTTCATGAATATAAAAAGAAAAGTAACACTTTGCATAAACATGCAAACAGTAATTGGACTACAACCACTCCTTGTTCAGGTTTGGTTCCAACTTTATTAGTACTTAGCCCATTGCTAATGCAAGGGACTAAGCAATGCAATTCTTTTGGCACTTATTAATCCATCGACACAACTTTATGCATCATTTAATAGCGCTTGGCACTTCTGTTCACGGTGCTTATCACTGTAAAAAATTATATTTCTGATCTCACTTGCGATGCAGTCCGACTCTAGCCCTGTTTTAACGTAATTACTAAAGACCATCACTGACTGATCCCGTTCCACTAAACGATTAAAGCTCGTCACCCATGAATATGGATAACTACCTGAGTACTGTAAAAATTTTTCATACTTTCGCAGATTGGCATCAGCAGGATCGGATGGACAATCGGCAACTTTGCCAAACTGTAACGGGTCAATAAATGTAACAAACCAACCATAGCCATAGTATTCGCATTGCGTGCTGTTATCGGTATTAGCATAAGGTGCAAATGCCACTACCTTTTGTGCCTCATCTAAAATTTTACTTGTGTACAATGCCTGATCCCACTTATGCATATCAGTCACTGTTGAGTACATATCACCAGCAGCATAAAGTACCAGTGGATTGCTATAAGGATTCTTTAAAATATTCTCATATGGTGCAGGACCGCCGACTAAGGGAGGCCGGCCATTGGCTAGTGGTAAATATGGATTTTGATTTGAGATATAACCTGTGGTCATATTTTGATACACGCCAATAGCGCTAAATGAACCACTATCGTTCATATTGATCGGATCTAATATTTGTTCTTTAAGGAGGTTTTCGAACCAAAAGCTGCGATCAATATCGCCTTGGCTACCCGCAGCAATTTGCTCAATAATATTGCCGATTAAATAATAATTACAATTACTATATTGATATTTAGAGCCCGGGGTAAATGTCGGTTTTTCATCTTGTTCTGTACAAGTACAGAAACGATTACTGAAATCTTCAGGGCCATTTAAATTTAGCGTTTGATCATAAAGAAACGGCCGCCAACCATAATTATCATAAACATCTTCATTATCACTGTAATTATTAATGCCTGAAGACATAGTCAATAAATTGTGCAATGACACATCCGCACATTGATTTTTAGGAAACCAAGGTAAATAGTCACCTATAGTCTGGGTTCTTAAATCTTTGCCTTTGAGCATTTTCATTAACATGGTTGCTGCAAATGCTTTAGTGTTAGAACCAATTCGGTATTTTGACTCGGTAGTATTTGCAATATCATATTGCATATTTTGCGGTCCACAATTTGCCTCGTAGACAACCGCATCAGCAGAAGTAATATACACAGTGCCAAAAAAGACTAAAGTGTCGCAATATTCCTGCACTGTTGCAGCAATCATTTCTATCTGAGTCGCTGTGATAGTGACATTTTTTGCCACACTCTTTTTTTGCAAACAAGACGCTAAGATCAAACTTAATAAGCAGACAATCATGATTTTAAATTTTACATGCGTAAGCCATTTCATTATTCTTCTCCTGTAAATAGCCACATCTCTTTGCCAAAATCATCACTGCTAACAAAGTGAACATAGTCTTAGTAAACTTCTTATAATAACAACCAGTTAGGCCATGCCAACCAGTACTTTTCGAGGACCGCTATATGCCTCTCGTCCATGGGTGTACAGCATGTTATCAAGCAACAAAATATCATTGCGCTGCCATTGATAAGAGAATGTAAGCCCACGATACACATCATTGATCGCGGCTATATCTTGTGGGTTAATGTGCGTGCCGTCACCGTAGTACGCATTACGGGGCAAATGTGCTTCACCGATACTACTTCGCATTGATTGCACCACTGCACTGTCCATACTTGAACAATGAAAAAGATGGGCTTGGTTAAACCAGACTTTCTCACCACTTGAGGGGTGAGTAACAACCGCAGGGCGACATTGACGTGTTTGCAATTTATCGCCATCAAGCCATTCGAATTGTATGTCGTTTGCATGGCAATACTGTGCAACTTCACTTTTACTCTGTGTTTGAAACACTTCTTGCCAAGGTAAATCAATATCGCCGTAGTTTCGCACGTACATAACACCTAAGCGCTCAAACTTTTCTCTGATCTGCACGGGTATGTGGTTATACACAGCTCTACTATCGGCCAAGGGGGTATTGCCCCCAGTCGTCGCTGGCACCACACAGAAAAACCCCATTCTCATCGGCCAACTATTCGAATAAGCATTTTCGTTGTGTTGCAAAATCACCTGATCAGCATGGTATTCTGTGGTGGTATAAATATTATTCTTCAACGCAGTGCGTGGCGAAGAACGATACACATACTGTTTTAGAGGCTCACCAAAGATAGTTTCTAAAATAGTACTAAATTGATGCGTACTAACAATATTTAGTCCTCGCAGTAGCGCAAAACCATCTTGATTTACCCAATCATTTATTAAGTCAGTATTGGCTTTAACCCATGCCAAACCACTTTGCTTTTCAGCACTCATATCATGCACTCGACAATCGCTATTGCCGGTGTCTAAAGCCATATCTATTGCTAATAACTGATCCATTTCATTTCCATCCTTTTAATAGGTAAGGGGTTTACTGTAGAACATAGCTCCCCCACTTGTTAACAAAGCGTATATTTACTTGCAATTTGTTTAACGATTGCACCAACATGCTGATACTGTAAGATTGACAGGTGATTACCTGTGATCTCTATTGCCGCAAGATCTGGGTTAACAACTCGCCAGCCCATATCATCAGTAAGCAATTGGCCTGCAAACTCTTTAGTATCGTGTGCTTTTATGACCATCAGCGGCACCTCAAGTAACTCATCGTTTATTGCTACCTTTGCTTGTAACTGCGCTTTATATACGCATTGCAGTGCCTGCAATTGACGAGCACTGAACTGGTAGCCCGCAGTGGCTAAATGTTTACTTAACCACTGTGTTTGTTGCTCATCAGCAAGCGTGCAATATAACTGCTGCTCATCGTCAGTTAAGTGCAATTGAAAAAATTCACTCAGGTTCGCGATTAGTAACGCTGCTATTTGCCTATCTTGCAGGTTTAGCACCGCAACATTAGGCATAGGCGTATCAATAACTAGCAGTGAGGCTGGGGCTTTATTACGCTGTACTAATTGCTGCGCCATTTGATGAATCACAAAGCTTCCAAATGAATGACCAACCAAGTGAATATTAGCGTCTACCCCCTGTTCAATTAATGCGTTGCAGTAATGGTGTGCGGTCAGTGATAAGGAATTAATAATATCGGGTTCTAAAGCGATCAGATCGGGCTGCAAACCATAAACTGGAATACGTTGATCCAGTTGATTAACTAATGCTTGATAGATCATCAGTAATCCTCCCGCACCGGCGACTAAAATCACCGGCTGAAACCCTTGTTCACCGGCCTGTAAACAAACTAAAGTTGTCGACTGAAGATCAGCAGCGTTGCTTTTTTGTAATTGCTCAATTGCCTCAGCTAAGCCGTTTACAGTACGATGGCGAAATAACATATCAATGGGCACCGTTAACTGCATCTGATAGCTCAATTGCGATACCAAGCGCATTGCTAGTAATGAATGACCACCTAGCATAAAGAAATCATCATTGATCCCCACTTGCTCTATGTTTAACAACTGACTAAATTGTTCAACCAATAATTTATGCAATGGCGTGATCGGCGCACTGTATGAAAAGTCATTCTGGCTACTTAATTGTTGCGCTGTTTTACTAAGCTGCTTTCGATCGATTTTGCCATTATTTGTACAGGGTAAGTTATCAACAAATTGAACATTCTGTGGCACCATATACGCTGGTAAAACACCCGCTAAACTACGAATTAGTGGCTCACTGGCTCGTTCTTGATCACCCACATCAACAAATGCAACTAGCTGTTCATTACCACTGTTATCTTTACGAACCACCACAGCACAGGCGTTTATTTGTGGTAGCGCAAGTAAATGACGTTCTATTTCGGGTAACTCAACACGATAGCCGCGAATTTTAACTTGTTCATCTAAACGCCCTAAGAAAATTACTTCTTGGGTATTTGTACAACGCACTTTATCACCCGTTTTATATAACCTAACGCCGCTGTTTGGTTCAATAATAAATGCAGCAGCCGTTTTCTTTACATCGTTAAGGTAGCCTCTTGCTAACCCTTTGCCACTGAGGTACAGCTGCCCACTCACATAATAGGGAACCGCTCTTAAATATTTATCTAGGATGTGTAATTGCAGCCCTGCCACTGGTTGGCCAATCGGTATTTCAGAACCCGTATAATCAGTTACCGCAATTAATGTTGCAGAAATAGTTGCTTCTGTCGGTCCATAAGCATTGATCAAAATAATGTTATTACTGTAATAAGCTTGCCATTGCTGCAACCTTGCCGCTTGCATTTGCTCTCCACCAATTGTGATAATGCGTAATTGTTCGCCAAGTGTGACTGGCGCTGCAGCTAATTGATGCCAATAGGCTGTGGGTAAACTCATCAAGGTTAATTGACTGTACTGCGATAGTTTAGCTAAATACTGGGTATCGAGTAGTTTTTGTTGATCGGCCATCACTAAAGTGGCACCGCTTAGCAAAGTACAAAAAACTTCCTCTGCAAATACATCAAAGCTGCAACTTGCAAACTGTAAGTAATTATCGTGCGAACTGATCGCATAATTTTGTTGTAAACACTGCACATAGTTAATAACACTGTGTTGCTCAACCATAACCCCTTTTGGCACCCCAGTTGTACCTGAGGTATAGATCACATAACATAAATCATCCGGCGTATAAGTTACTATTGGGCTGCAATTAGGTTGTAAAGCAAGTGCCGCAGCACAACTATGAAGATCGATGTTAACTGTTGGCGGTAATGCGCCCTGCCAGTCTGCTTCGCACGTTAGCAATACTGCAAGCTCTGCATCTGCGGCCATAAACTGCCGCCTTTTTAGCGGTAAACTAGGTGCAATCGGTACATAAGCCGCACCGATCTTTAAACTCGCTAAAATAGCGACAATCAAATCGCAACCAGGGTTTAAACAGATCCCGATGCGCAAAGCTTGGTCAGAGTCTAGCGTATGTGTGAGTAAGTAATTAGCCAGTCTGTTAGCGGCTGCATCCAGCTCATTATAACTCATTGTTTTAACTGGTAGGTTGTTGTCAGCATGGTAATATTCCAGCGCTGTTAACTCACCATAACTTGCCACAATTTGGCTAAATCGTTGCTGCAACGTTGTTTCGATATCCCAGCTTACAGCTGCCACTTGCTTAGCTGGTAAACTAAACTCAGTGAGCTTATCGATACCTGTTGTAAATTGATGATCTACTAAATCAATTGCTAAGCTAGACAATAGCTGCTCTGGTGTCATTACAAACGCCTGTAATAACTGCTGCAACATAGCCAAGCAATGACTGGCAAGCGAGTCATTAAATAGTGCGCTTTGATAACTCAAAGTCAGTGAGAGTTGCTCAGCTTGGCCAACAACTAAAGTCATTGCATAATGCGTATGATCTTTACTGTCATTCGCTAGCACCTTAAATGGCATATTTGCAATTTCTGCCAGTGGATCTGTCGGGAAATTTTCAAATACATACAAAGCATCAAACAAGGGACTGCCATTAGCAATATTACTGTAGTTATGTACTTGGGTTAATGGAGTATGGGCATAGTCAGACACCGCTAATAAGCTTTGCTTAACTGATTTTAAATACGCTAACACCGACTGCTCACCCGTTGTGGTTAACAACACCGCTTGGGTATTAATGTATAAACCAACCCGTTGTTCAACATTAGCAAGTTGGCTTGGTCGCCCGGATACCGTTTGCCCAAATAAGGCATGCTCTGAATTACAACAAACACTCAGCCAGTAACCCCATGCACCTTGCAGTAAATGATTCACTGTTAAACCCTGTTGACGAGCAAACTCAACCAGTTGTGAACACAATTCAGGCTCAAGTACTAAGGTTTGTTCAGTCATCGTGTTGATATCATCGCCTTGCTTACGCTGCGCAATATGCTCAACCAATAATGTTGCTTCATCTATATTGGCTAAATAACCTTGCCAAAATTGTTGCTCGGTTGTTTTATCTTGTTGCTGTAAGTATTTAATATAGTCGCTATAATTATCTTTTTTTAGAGATAAACTATGCCCTGCAAGGCGAGCCTGGTAATGCTGTAATAACTCTGAAAACAAAACAGGTAATGACCAGCCATCCATGATCAAATGATGGTATGTCCAGATAAATGCCATTTTACGTTCACTCAATGCAAGCAAACGTAAGCGCATACAAGGTGCCGCAGCTAGATCAATACCTTGTTGGTATTGTTGATCTGCAATAGCAGTAATATAGGCTTGCTCATCAAGCACTGCTTCAGTTACTGAGTCAACCCGCAATGGTACTTGGTATTTATCAACCACTATTTGCACCGGTCCCACCGGGCTTGCCACGAACGCAGTGCGTAATATGCTATGTGTATCAAGTAGCTGGTGCCATGCATACTCGAAAGCTTCGATGTCAAGCGCGCCCTCAAGTAACAACGTCGTTTGTTCATAATAAGCACTAGGTTGTGCTACTTCACCAGTTCGTTGACTGTGAAACCACATGCCTTCTTGTAGTGCACTCAGCGGGTAAATATCAACAATGGCTGATTGCTGAAAAGGGGCTAATAAATGCTGTAACTGATGATTTGCCATCGTTGGCAAAAGTGGAAAATCACTTACCGTATGGCGCTTAATGTCGTCTTGTAGACAATGTTCAAGCACCGTCATAATACTTGCTTGATAATGCGTCATAAATGAAGCGACATCGGCTTCCGCTATGCGGGCAGCATCATACTCCAGATGCATCGATAATTGCTCATTGACTATTGCTGCCGTTAATTGCAGAGCATAGTAGGCGTGATTATGTTGGCTATGTAAACTGCCCGCGGATTCTGGCGCATCAGCTAATAAACCATTATGTTGCAGCGCACTATCTAGCTGGCCTAAATAATTAAAAAATAGATGATCCTCCGTCGAAATAGTCAACGATTGGCGGATCTCCTCATCAGGATGATAATAACGTAAGGCTCCATAGCGGCTCGCTTTAGTCGATAGACTGGCTAATTGCTCTTTCATATCACAGATCAGATCGGCAATATTTGGCGTATTGCTAAATAACCGAAATGGATACATAGCAGTCAACCAACCAAGCGTTCGAGTACTATCAAGTTGCTTATTAAGTAATTCGCGGCCGTGCCCTTCAAGAATAATAAGATGATCGTCTAAACCATAATGACTAACAGCAGACCATTGTAAAGCGGCCAACAATAACGTTTGAATACTGGTATTATAAGGTCTATTTGCTGTCGTCAAGAGCTGCTGCGTAACTGCACAAGGGAGCGTTAATGTATGTTGTTGCAGTTGTTTTTTGATTGGCTCTGGCGGCGTTGCAAAACTAAAAAAGCTGGGCTTACTCGCCACAGCAACCAATGTTTGCCACTGTTTTAAATCATCTTCATCTTTACCTTGCGCAATTAAAAATTGACTAATGTCATATAAATTAGCAGTACGAGAAGCAAAACAAATACTCTGCTGTAATGTTGCTGATAACAACGCTTGGTTAATATCTTCCAGCAAAATCCGCCAAGCTACACCATCAATTAATAAGTGATGAGCGATGATCAGCAAGCGGTTATCAGTTTGCTGAGCTGGGGTTTTTATATGGCAGATTTGCAACAATGCAGTGCCATCAAAACGAAACGCTCCTTGTTGCACTTCACACACTTTCGCTAATGCTTGAGACCAATCATCTTTGTGCTCAGCTAAATCAATAAAGTGGCAAACGTGATCGGCACTTAGCTGCGGTTTTATCGATAATTGCGGTTGCAGGCCTTTATCATCAACGACTAACCGCAAACCATCATGGTGTGCTAATAAAGCGCGTGTTAACTCTTTAATATGTTGCACAGTCACTGTTTTATCAACACTGAGTAAGAGTGACTGGTTCCAATGATTGGCTGCTACAAATTGTTGTTCAAAAAACCAATGTTGAATGGGAAGTAATGGCAATGCGCCTGAAAAGCTTTGCTGTGGCTCAACCTGTTTCCGTTGTGGCTGCTGGTGTACCAATTGCTCAGCTAGCACTGCAACGGTACTAAAGTTAAAAATATCAGCTACTGACAAACTAATATTTTGCGCTCTTGCCCGACTGGCAATTTGAATACTGAGGATTGAGTCCCCTCCCGCCGCAAAAAAATCATCATCAACTTGCAGCATCGGCTGATTTAATACTTGTCGATACAAAGTGAGTAATAAGCTGCTTAATCCGCTTGCTTGTGGTGCTGCTGGAACTTGAGTTAATTGCTGCGTAACAGTTTGTTCGCTTGCTGTTCTTAGCTGTTTATGTAATTGCAGATGATCTATTTTGCCATGTGCCGTCAGGGGAATTTCATCTACCTGAATAAGCTCACTCGGTATCATGTGATCCGGTAACTTCACTTTAAGACTTGCTATACTTTGGCGCTTAAATTGCGCTTGGAGCGAGTCACTTATCTGTGGCGTGACAATAAAAGCCAGCAGCTGTTTATGGCCTTCAGCCAATTCACACACGCTAACAACACAATCCGTTACGCCTGCAATGGCACGTAACTGATACTCAATTTCAGACAATTCAATACGGTAACCGCGTAATTTAACTTGTGCATCATTGCGGCCAATGTAGGCAATACGGCCGTTATTTAATTGCCTAACCAAATCACCGGTTTGATAGGCTCGCAGTTGTTGCTCTGCAACGGTCGTTAAATAAATAAAACGCTGTGCGGTAAGCTCTGGACGGTTCAAATAGCCGCGCGCTAATCCTGCACCAGCGATATATAATTCACCAATCATGCCAGGCACAACCGGTTGCCCCTGCTGATCAACAATTAACAACTCTGCATTATCAATCGCATAACCTATATCGGGAGCCATTTCCGGCTCTGTCGTTGTGTTACTAACCTCAGCCGAGGTGGCCACAACTGAGGTCTCTGTAGGGCCATAATTATTAATAATACGGTACGGTTTTGTAGCTGGGGTGCATGTTTTTAACTTGTCGCCGCCAACCAGTAAATAACGCAAAGTAGCAGGCGTAAAAGCGTGATCTGCCAACATTATTTCAGCGATTGGAGTGGCTAAAAAGCAGTGACTCACATGATGTTCATCAAGTAATTGCGCTAATTTTTGCGGGTTATCTAAGCTTACTCGCGGCACAATCACCAGCTTTGCCCCGACGCTTAAATAAGGCCAGATCTCCCAGCTTGCAGCATCAAACGCGATATTTGCTGTTTGACTGGCAATACTTGATTTATCAACCGCAAATGCGCGTTGATGCCAGCGGCATAAATTGCTCAGCCCTTGGTGGGGGATCATCACCCCTTTAGGGTTACCCGTTGTGCCTGATGTATAAATGACATACGCTAATTGCGCCGCCTCTACTTTGGGTAATTGCACTTGGTTTAACGTATTACTTGCAAGGTTTAGCGTGTGCTTAAATTGCTCATCATCAAGGCAAATAAGCTGGCTGTTCGTACCACAGTTATCTTCTAACAGCGTAGCAAATGCAGTGTGAGTAACCAGCCACTGCGCACCACAATCCTTGATAATATAAGCAATTCTAGATACTGGATAATTCGGATCAACAGGCACATAACAGCCACCCGCTTTCATGATTGCTAGCAATGCAACTATCAAGTCAATACCGCTTTGCATGCTTACAACAACAGGCTGTTCAGCTTGTAAGCCTTGCTGTATCAAGTATTTTGCCAATAATTCACTACGCTGATGAATTTGCTGATAACTCGCAAATTGCCCTGAGGCTGCCTCTATAACGCCAGTGTCAGTTTTAGCTTGCTGTTCGGCTACAGCAGTAAATGCATCTATGACGGTTGCAACTGGCGTATTTAGCCGTTGCTCACCTTTGAGCAGGCAGTTATGCCGCTGTTTATCTGTCAACATTGCAGCTGACTGTATAGCAACCTGCGGATCGGCGGTGAATGACCTAATTAAAGTACATAATGCCGTAGCCATGGTTTGAATTGTTTGTGGGGTAAATAACGCCGCGTTATAAGCCCAGCTAAAGCGTAACTCACCGTCATCTTCGCTACATGCCAACTCAATATCAAATTTTACTTGCGGTGGCTGCTCATCAATCGCTGCAACCTGTATATTAGGTAATTTAAACTGTGTATTTAAGGCTGGGTTTAACGAAAATGTAAGCTGAAAAATACTCTGCTGACTCATGCCACGCGGTAACTGCAAAGCATCAACAATTTTTTCAAAGGGCATGGCTTGATGCTGACCAACGGCAACAATTAATTGTTTTTGCTGTGCCAGTAGCTCTGCAAAACACATACCTTCGCGCAATTGACAGCGGATCGGCAGTGTATTAATAAAGAATCCAATTAAGGGAGTTAGTTGCGTTTGTGAACGCCCTGAAAATGGCGCACCAATGACAACATCATCACACTGACTATACCTAGCTACAAATGCGCCATAAGCACTATGCAGCCACATAAATAAGCTCACATCAAACTGCTGGCATTGCCTGTGGATCGCCGTAACTGTGGTTTTATCTAGCTGTATTTGATAGCTCGCACCAGCGGACATGAGCTGTTTAGGGCGCACTTTATCCAGCGGTACTTGATGTATCGGTGGGGCATCTTGTAACTGTTGTAACCAAAATGCTTGGTGTTTATCTAACTGCTGCTGGTGTAACTGACTACGCTGCCAATGAGCATAATCCCCGTATTGAATTGATAAAGGTTGCGCAAGCTTTTCAGGCAACCGAGTTTGGCTCGTAAAGCTTTGATAAAACGCTTCAAATTCACTCACTAATATTGCCAAAGAATGTGCATCAGAGGCAATATGATGGATATTTACCCGTAACTTCCAATGCTGTGCATGCAGCTTAACTAAAATAATACGCAGCGGTAACTGACAACTTAAATCAAAGGCAGTTTGGCTGTCATCGCGCAGCGTTTTTAACCACAGTCGTTGCTGTTGTTCATCGTTAAGTTCACTGGCATCAATGACCTTTAACACCGACGCAAATGTATCTTGGATCACCTGCTGAGGTAAGTTTGCTTTATCGACGGTGAGCAACGTTCGCAACACTTCATGACGCTGCACGATAGCGTCACACACGCGTTGAAATGTATCAATATCAAGCAAACCATGTAGTTCAAAATTAGCTGGCATATGATATTGCACGTTTCCCGGCTGCAATTGATCTATGGTCCATAATCGTTGTTGAGCAAAAGATAACGGCAAAGGCGTTGCTGATTGCACTTTCGGGATAACCGCTGATGCAACAGTGTAATTGGCGGCTTTATTGCGCGCAGCCGCTAACGCGAGTGTATGCACCTGCGGTGCGTAAAACAGATCAGCTAAAGTAATCGACAACTGAGCGTGTTGTGCTAAGTGACTCACTAATTGGCTAGCTAATAATGAATGCCCACCCAATTCAAAAAAGTTCCCTTGCCGACCGACATTTGAAACCTTTAATATCGCCTCAAATGCCGCAGCGATTGCTTGTTCGTCATCCGATCGGGGAGGCTCATCTGCCGTTGCTTTAAGCTGTAATTGATCCAGCGCTAAGAGTGCTTTTTTATCAATTTTACCGTTCACCGTTAATGGCATCTGCGCCACGGCAATAACATTCGTTGGCAGCATAAACTCGGGTAATGTGGTACGTAAAAACTGTTGCACTTCACTGGTGAGTGCCGCAAATACGGCATCATTTTTAACGATAACAAATGCGCTGATCCGCGGATTAGTCGGCTGTGCAGTATTCAGTAATACTGTTGCGCTGCTAAGCTTAGGGTGGCCACGTAACTGGTTTTCTATTTCACCCAGTTCAATACGGTAACCGCGTACTTTTACTTGGTCGTCAATACGACCCATATAACTCAATTCGCCAGTTGCTAACTGACGTACTAAATCACCTGTTTTATATAGTTTTTTAGCTGCGTTCGCTGAAAATGTATCTGCCACAAAGCGCTCAGCATTGAGCTCATCACGGCGCCAATATCCCCTGCAAACCCCATCCCCTCCTACATATAGCTCACCAACGGCACCAACAGGCAGTAACTGACGATACTTATCTAAAACGTAGCAACTGGTCGTTGGAATTGGCCGACCAATATTGCTTGCGCCACACGCTAGATCTGCGTCATGTAAACGCTTGAAAGTAACGTGAACCGTTGTTTCAGTAATGCCATACATATTGATCAGTTGGCAGTCGCTAAAGCGTTTTGCCCAAGGGGCCAACTTAACGGGCTGTAATGCTTCGCCACCAAAAATAACGTATCTAATTTTGCTCTGCTGTATCCGCTGCGAAGGCTTGGTTAGCATTGCTGTTTGTAGCGCATAAAAAGCACTGGGGGTTTGATTTAGCACACTGACGTGTTGATCTAGCAATAAATCTGCAAATGCATCACTGTCTTTTGCGGTATCCGCATCCACAATAACTAAGCGTCCACCAAAAAGTAACGCGCCGTACATTTCCCACACCGAAAAATCAAAACAAAATGAATGAAACAGCGTCCATACATCATGCTCATTAAAATCAAATAAACTCGGCTGTACGCACAATAACCGGATCACTTGGCGGTGTTCAATTTGCACACCTTTAGGCCGTCCAGTGGTGCCAGAGGTGTAAATCATATACGCTAAGTGGGATGAGCAAATAGCTAACTCGAGGTTTTGTGTAGCACTAATCTGATTAATAGCTGTGTAGATCGCGCTATCATCAATATTTATGCACGTTAAGTTATGCTGCGAAAACAACTCGATACTACTGTTATCACACAACACTAAGTGGCTCTGGACATCATCAACAATGTAACTGATCCGATCGCGAGGGTAATTAGGGTCAATAGGCACATAAGCAGCGCCAGCTTTTAGCACCGCTAATAACGTCACCACCAAATTAACATTACGGGTCACGCTCACTGGCAGCATATCTTGCGCTTCAACACCCTGACTTAATAATACTCTGGCAAGTAGATTTGCCCGTTCATTAAGCTGTTTATAAGTGAGTGTCTCGTACTCATCAACCAGCGCCAATTGGTCAGCAAATCTGTTTGCTTGTTGTTCAAATACACTCACGATACTGGCGCTTTGATCCCAACTTGTACTATCCGCTTGCTGCGATGTGGCAGCGTCAGTTAATGCCTGCATCTGCCGTTCATCAAGCAATGCCAATTTTGAGATTTGGCTATCCGGTGCAGCAACAATGTTTGCTAATAATACGGCAAAACTATCTGCCCAGTGAGTAATTGTCGCAAGCTCATAAAGTGCTTCATCAAACTTCCAAGTGACTGTTAAACCTTGGTTATCGATAACCGCATTAAGCTCCAAATCACATTTTACTGCGCTGTGGTGCTCTCGCACTGCACTGCGAGCCTCAGCTATTTCAACACCCGGTAGCTGGAAGGTTGGTTGCTCATCAACAGTTAAAGTGAAGAAGATTTGTACTAAAGGATGATGACTTAAATCGCGTTGACAATTGAGCCCTTCAACCAGTTTATCAAATGGCATATTGCGATATTCAAACGACTGTAAAATACGTTCTTTTTGTTGCTGCAACCATACATTAAACGTTAATTCATCCGACAATACACCATGCATCACTAAGGTATTAACAAATAAACCGATTAAATCGTTTAGCTGTGGATGCTCACGGCCCTGAGTTGGCGTGCCGATCAGTACCTGCTCTGTTTGTTTAATACGGCCAATAAATAACATAAAGCTACTTAACAACCACATAAATGGTGTGACTGATTGACTCGCCGCATGTTGTTGTATTTTTTCAACTAACGAGTGACTTAAGCGTTGCCGATAAACTAACCCAGACTGCTGTTGAACACTCGATCTAACTTTATCAGTTGGTAATGATTGCAACGGTTCAAGATCGCCAAGTGTCGTACGCCAATAATTAATTGCTGCTGTAAAGTACTCTGCTGTTAAGGTATTTCGTTGCCACGCAGCGTAATCAGCATATTGAATTGGTAAGGGGTCTAATTCGACATCACCTTGCAGTAGTTGCGTATAAATGGTTTGTAATTCTTGAGCAAGTATTTGCATTGACGCGCCATCACTAACAATATGATGCATATTAAATGCTAAATAATGTTGCTCATTATCAGATACCAATAGCACCCGCAGTAATACATCTCGAGTCAAATCAAATGGCTGAGCTTGATGTTGTATCAGCGCCGCTGTTATTTGGCTTTGTCGCTGTGCAACTGGGAATATTGCTGCATCAAGCCACTGAAAAGGCGTCACAAAAGTGTCTGTTACTTGCACATACGGTATACCTTGCGGATCAGTTATAAACTGACTGCGTAATATTTCATGGCGTTCAACAATCTGGTTGATTGCCGTGCGTAACAACGGCACATCTATGTGGCCTTTTAGGGTAAACTCAGCAGGCATATAATATTGTTGGCTGCCTTGTAACTGCTCAATAAACCATAAGCCTTGTTGAGCAAAGCTCAAAGGCAAACACCTATCTCGCGCAGCGATGGCAATTGCGTCCATATTACTTGGCAACGTAACCACTGATTGTTGTTGCTGAAAATAGCGAATAATCGCCGCTTTATGCTCAGTGATCTGAGCTTTAAGTTCACTTGGAAAACCGTTACTTTGTGTAAATGCTAAAGCACCTTGTTTTTCATACAAAGTAACACCTGCTCGTAAAGCATCTGCGATTAACTCTTCAATTTCTAGCAGTTTATTTTCCATCACAAAAACATCTCTTCTGAGTTATCATTTTCACTCATGGCTTTATTAGCGGCTTGATGAATAGCGTACCAGCTAGCAATAGCCGCAATGGTCGGCCTTTCAAACAGTATTTTCACAGGGATATCAACTTGTAACCGCGCCTTGAGCAACGCCATACATTGCGTTGCTAATAATGAATGCCCACCCAGCGCAAAAAAGTTATCGGTAATACCAACAGAGTCAACTTGTAACTGCGCAGCAAAAATATCGACCAAGGCAGCTTCTAAGTCATTACGCGGTGGTACATTTTCAGTTGCTACTGCGACTGATTGGCCCCATTGCAGTAGTTGTTTACTATCAACTTTTGCGTTAGATGTCAGGGGAATAGCGCTTATCGCATGCCATTTTGTTGGCACCATATAAGCAGGTAAATAGTTCGCCAGGTAGTTGCTAAGCATAGCCTGTTGCTGTGCGTCTAAAAGTGTTATTTGCTGCTCATGCCCAAACGCTGTGATCACTGAACTGTGTGGCGTAAACACTAAGTAAGCCTCAAGGTTTGCAGTGTCTTTATTTAATATTACAGATGCCTCACTAATCTCTTTATGCTGGATTAACTGTGCTGTTATTTCGCCCGGCTCAATGCGATAACCGCGTAATTTAATTTGTTCATCCACTCGAGCACAAAATAGTAGCTGTTCTGGTTGGCCATGTTTATCAAGCAACCAACGCACTTTATCCCCGGTACGATAAAATCGTTGCACCGCTTGCTGATGCCCAAAAGGTAACCACACAAAACATTGCGCCGTTAAACTCGCTTGATTTAAATACCCTTGAGCAACATTGTCACCGGCAATATAAAGCTCGCCAATGGCGCCCACTGCGGTTAATTGTTGATGCTCATCTAGTATCACCAACTGACTATCTGCAATCGCCCGACCGATTGGCACTTGGGCCATTTTACGCCGTTCAAGCTCGCTAATTTGCTTTTGCTCGCAATGATAAACACTGCAACCTACCGTTGCTTCAGTTGGGCCGTACTCATTCACCCACTGGCAATTTGGCAAATACTGAGTTAACGATTTAAGTAACTGAGTGGGTAATGCTTCACCACCAATGACAACCACATGTGCGGTTGCAACGGCAGCCGCTGGAGCAAACGCAAGTAAGCCTTGTAAATGCGCAGGAGTGACTTTAAATAAACAGGCTTGAGAGCTGAATATCTGCTTTGCAAGCTGCTCAAGCATCTGCTCATCATCAGCAAGTAGTGTAATACTGATACCCATTAGTAAAGGTGCCCACAACGAAGTAACCGTGGCATCAAATGCCAATGGCGTACTCACCACGCTGGTTGTTAACGCAGCTGATAGATACTCACACTGTGCATGTGCTAAGTAACAGGCTAAATTAGCATGGCTGATCATCACCCCTTTTGGGGTGCCTGTGGTTCCTGATGTATAGATAATATAAGCAAGATCATCCGCCGAATATGACGCAGGCAGTGCACTTATTGAACCATTGAGTGAGCCACACTGCCAACTGTTTGGCTCATCAAGCAATACACATAATGGCGCAATAATACTCCCGAGCTCATCCGTTAAATGCTGTTTAGCAAACGCAGACTGTGTGATCAAACACTGTGCTTTACTGTCATCGATAATAAATTGCACTCTGGCTACTGGTAATTTTGGATCAATCGGCACATAGGCACTGCCGGTTTTTAAAATCGCTAACATGGCAACCAGCATTTGTGCCGTTGCGCTAACACATAAAGCAACTTTACTTCCGGCGGTTATGCCTTGTGCTTGTAAATAACTGGCTAACAGCTGTGACTGAGTCTGTAATTCAGCATAACTCAACAGCTCACCATCAGGGCCTGCGACCGCATTACGTGTTGGATATTGTACGGCTTGGCGGGCGATTTGCCCAACAAGGTTAAGTGGTTGAGTTTGCCTTGCATAGGGTGGCGAAGATAAATTAAGCAGCAGATTTTTTTTAGTTGCTGGCACTACCGGTAATAGCTGCAACTGCATAAGAGGGTCACTTAGTATCGCATCAATCAATACCTCGAATGCTGCTGCATATTCAGTAATACTACTGGCATTAAATAATGTCTCACTAAAATTCCACTGCAGCTCAATGCCATCGCCTTGCTCAATTGCATTGACCTCTAAATCAAATTTCATTTTTGGTGCTGCGTGTGGCTGCATTTCAATATGTAAACCTGGCAGTGAAAAATCACTCGTTTCATTATTTTGCAGTGCAAATAAAATTTGAAATAAAGGATGATGTGCTAAGTTTCGCTCCGGCTGCAGCACTTCAACTAATTGTTCAAATGGCACTTGTTGATGTTTAAAAGCATCTAAAATCACCTGTTTTTGCTGCATTAATAACTGCGTGAAGTTTTGCTGTCCTTCACTGCGGGTGCGGATCACTAAGGTATTAACAAAAAAACCAATTAGATTAGCTATTTGTGGCTGTTCACGACCAGCAACTGGAGAGCCAACTAAAATATCCGTCGCTTCACTCAATCGCATCATTAACAAGGAAAAGGTTGTGTGTAACCACATATATAAAGTAACGCCGTGTGTGGCACATTGTTGATGGATAGCTTTAGTCGTTGCAGCGGACAAATGCTGGGTAAAACATTGCCCTTGCAACTGCTGTTGGATTGCTCGGGGCTGCTCTAACGGTAATTGATGTACAAAAGGGGCCCCCGTTAACTGAGTTCGCCAATAGGAAAGTGATTCATGCAAGGCAGTTTCACTGCAAACTAAACGCTGCCAATACGCAAAATCAGCATATTGAATAGCCAACGGTTGCTGTAATGCTGCAGGTAAAACAAATTGCGACTCAACACTGGCAGCTTGGTAAAAAGCAATAAACTCGCGAACTAAAATTGCCATTGACCAGCCATCGCTTGCAATATGATGCATATTAAAATGCACAAAACTTTGCTCATTGCTAATTTTAGCAACCACCACACGCAGTAAAACGTCGCTTGCCAAATCAAACGCTTTACTACTTGCTTGTGACGACAGTGATTGCCATTGCTCATCTTGTTGTTCGCGATTAAGCATACTTAAATCGTGCAGCTCAAGTGGGATCGCAAACTGTTCATTAATGCATTGCTCAGGCGCTGAGCCTTGGTCGCGTGTAATAATAACAGTACGCAGCACTTCATGACGTTCAATCAGTGCATATAACGCGCCTGATAACGCAGTCAGATCCAACGTCCCCGTAAACACAAAGCTCGCTGGCATATGATATTGCACACTTTCATTATGCACTTGATCAATAAGCCATAATCGTTGCTGTGCATAGGAAAGAGGTAGCGCCTGCTGGCGAGATATTTTCACAATCTCTTGGTGTGGCTGAATTTTTTCACAGTTTTGTAATGCTTGCGCTAACGTTGCAACCGTTGGGGTTTTAAATAATTGCGGTAATGTTATGTCAAGTTGCTTAGTTTCACGAATCTTACCAATCAAGCGGATCGCTAATAACGAGTGCCCCCCTAAATCAAAAAAGTTATCGTCTAAACCGATATGTGTAGTGAGTAAAATCTCACTAAACAGCTGTAACAAATACTGCTGTAATGGGGTTTGCGCTTGCTTGCTGTGTGTTGTGCGAGTGGGCTGTAAACAACTACGCGCATCAGCTATCAATCTGGCTTTATCAACCTTGCCGTTTTTCGTCAGTGGCATCACAGCAATAGCATAACAGTGTGCGGGGATCATATACGGCGCTAAGTAATGCGATAAATGCGATTTAATGGTGTTAACGGCTAATGGCTTTTCATGTTGATGGTAAACAATATGTGCCGCTAACGTTTGCTGTTTGCTATCAACCGTCACCGCACAATCAGCCACTTCAGGGAGTTCCTGGAGCAGCTGCTCAATCGCGGCTAAATCAACTCGAAAACCGCGCAGCTTGATCTGTTGATCCTTACGTCCACAGTATCTTAAATAACCAGCAGCACCTGTTTCATCAGCTTGCCACAACGCTATGTCGCCCGTTCTATAAAAACGCTTGGTCACTTTTTCGCCCTGTTGGCTGGGCAGCTGCAAAGTAATAAAGCTGGTACTATTAAGCTCAGTTTGATTAATGTAACCTGGGCTGACAATCGGTCCTGCAATAAGTAATTCACCACGCATATTCACTGCTGCTGGCTGATCAAATTGGTCAACCACTAACAGCGTTACATTATCGTTAGCTAAACCAATTGGGACATCATTATGACGCAGTAAAACCTCATCACTGGTACTGTGATCAATTACAAAAGTACTTGAACCGACTGTAGTTTCTGTTGGTCCATATTCGTTAATCCAACGACACAGTGGTAACTTTGCACGGATCGCCAACAACAATTCAGTTGTGAGTGCTTCACCACCGATCACCAATGTATGGGTAACATTGCTTACACAATAGTGCTGCGATAATGCCAAAATGGCACGTAAATGAGCTGGCGTGAGCTTAAACAGTTTAGCGTCTGTTGCTGTAAAGAGTAGTTCCGTCAACTGGGTTAGCTGTTCATCCCCTTGCGCAATAATTTCCACCACGCCACCTTGCATCAAGGCTGGATATAACGCCGTAACCGTTGCATCAAACGCCAAAGGCGTACTCAATACGCTGCTACAGAGGGCTGAATTATCGGGCATATAATGCGCAACCGCATGCTGTAAATAAGCCGCTAAATTGGCATGGTTGATCATCACCCCTTTCGGCCGTCCGGTCGAACCAGAAGTATAAATAATGTAACTCAAATCATCGTCTTTAACATGGTGACTGAGTTGTTCATCTGGCTGCTCCACCGGATAGCCATCGAAATTAGAATCGTCATCAAGAACATCATCAACGAGCAAAAAATCTGCGCCACTGTTGATCACCGTGTCGGCATGCTCACTCAATGTCAAAATCATCATCAACTCAGCATCTTCAACAATATAACTTAACGTCTTTATTGGCGTATCTTGGTGTATCGGCACATATACATGACGTGCCTTTAAAATAGCGAGTATCGCCACCACCATAGCGGCACCTGATGGCAGCAAAATGGCAATGCGACTTTGCGCAGCAAAATCCATTTCGAGTAAACAATGGGCAAGTTGATTAGCACGTTGTTCAAGCGCGAGGTAACTATAGGTTTGGCCATTACATTTTACTGCGGGGTGTTGCGGTTGCTGCTTTGCAAACTGCGAAAAACACAGATGTAAAGGCGATGGTTGAGTATTTTGTATCTCAATTGAGTCACTATGAGATAATGCCGCTGCGTGCTGACTCGGGCTCCACAGCATTAACTCTGCGAGCTTGACGCTTTGATCAGCCAAGCATTGCTGCAACACATAACTAAATTGAGCAAAGAATGTCTCTATATTCGCTTGATGCCATAGTGCGGTGTCGTATAACCACTCAATTTCTAGCACGTCACCGCTATCTATAACTGAGACTTCTAAGTCAAGTTTAGCGCTACGCACCTTGCTCTGTAAGGCTGTAATTGACAGCCCTGCTAGCTGTAAATTTTCATTTATCGTATTGTTTACTCTAAAGATGACTTGTACTAACGGGGGAATTGCTAAACTGCGTTCAGTGGCTAATTCATCCACTAAGAGATCAAATGGGATCTGTTGATGAAGCAGTGCTTCGCTCAACGTTGCTTTTACAGCAGCTAATGCTTGGTTAAAACATGTATCTGCTGACACCGTATTACGTAACACCAGCGTGTTAACAAAGTTGCCAATAATAGGTTCAAGCTCTGCGGCAACTCGCCCTGCAACTGGCGTACCTAGCACACAATCTGATTGCCCAGAAACTCGACTAAACCACAAAGTAAATACAGTTTGTAAGGTTACAAACAAAGTGTCACCTTGGTTTGCAATAAACGATCTTAATTGTTCAGTTAATGCAGGCGACAACACGGTTTTATATAAACCGCCGCCGCTGAGCACATCGTTACCTCGCTGGTACTGTGTCGGTAACTCATGCACTGTAGGTAATTGCGCTAACTGCTGACGCCAGTAGTCAATACTTATTTGCCACTGAGGATCGGCTTGCATACTATGCTGCCAATGTACAAAATCAATATAATTATGCTTAAGCGTTTGCAACTCAGTGGCGCTTGTCATACCAATATGCCGATTATAGTTGCTCGCGAGTTCACGGCAGATCAGGCTAATAGACCAACCATCGGCAACAATATGATGAACAGTAACAAGTAACTGATAATGGTGCTCGGCTATTTTAATCAAGCTTGCCCGTAACATCAGCTGTGAGGTTAAATCAAATGACTGATTATAATCATCCACTATCATCTTCTGTAACAGCTGCTGTTGATCTGCTTGTGAGCAAAGATCTAGCTGTTGCAACGAAAAAGCTAAATGGCCGTTAAAATATTGGCATGGCTGTGCATCCGCTGTACTTTTATAGTTATAACTTAGGATCGTATGGCGCTTAATGATATCTTTAAATGCCTGCTGCAATGCCACCACATCAACATCACCGCGCAGCGTAAACACGCCCTGTAAATTATATTGACGGCTGTGTCCTTGCAGCTGATCAACAAACCAAATACGCCGCTGAGAAAATGACAACGGCTGTTCCCCAGCTAACTCACTATGTGGTAATTGCACCTTGGAGCTGGTTTGTTCACTACCGGTTAAATACTGGGCTAACTCCTCAACGGTTGCATGATTGAAGATGTCTTTAAGTGACAATGAAACGCCAAACTGCTGGCGAATTTGATTAAGTAATCTAATTGCTAGTAAGGAATGCCCACCGATTGCAAAAAAGTCATCTTCTAGACCCACCCTAGCAAAGCCCGTTAACTGTGCAAATAACGCCGCTACTTGCTGCTGCATTAGCGTTTTTGGTGCGACAAAAGTATCGCTGCTGCGTACCATTTGTTGTTGTAAAAATTTACGATCAACTTTGCCATTTTCAAGATAAGGTAATTGCTCTTGCAACACAAAGAAACTGGGGATCATCGGCTCTGGTAATACACACTTTAAGTCTGTTTTGATCCGTTGTTGTAAGGCCTCAGCAGTTAATTGCTGGCCTTCAGCAGATGCCACATAGTAGGCAACTAAAGTATCCGCAGAGGCAATTTCACGACAAATCACAGCACTATTCTTAACCACAGATAAAGCCGTTAACTTTGCCTCAATATCAAGTAAGTCAACTCGAAAGCCTCTAATTTTAGGTTGCTTATCTAAACGCCCTAAATATTCCAGCGTACCGTCTTTGCGCAATCGGACATTATCACCAGAGCAATAATAACGCTGTTGTCCCTTGGTGGTGTTAAGCATGACAAAACTTTGCGCAGTCTGCTCCGCTGCACGAATATAACCAGTTGCTAAACTCTCACCACCAATGTAAAGCTGTCCAGGCATGCCCATAGCAACGGGCTCGTGGTGTGCATCTAGTATGGCAAGTTCAACATGCGCAAGCGCGCTACCGATAGGATAACTCATCTGCTCAGCAGTTTGATGATCCTCAATTTCATAGCTAGTCACGCCAATGCAGGTTTCTGTCGGCCCATAATGATTGATTAATTTAGCGCTTGGATAAAGCGCCCGAATTTGCGCAACTAATTGCGCTGTTAATGATTCCCCCCCTAACACCCACTGTTGCAGAGGTGCGCGAGGTGTTTGACTCGTAGCAATAGTGGCTAATAGTTCAGCAGCAAAGCTGGGAGTGATCTTTAAAAAGTTAATTGCTTGCTCACTGAACGTATCGACAATCGCAACAGGATCACTTTTTACATGTGGCGAAATTAATACCACAGTGCCGCCATTCGCCCATACTGGGTATATGCCAGTTAAACAAAGATCGGTCGCCAGCCCTGTCACCACAGCTGACTTAGTATCATTATTAAATTCAAGCCGCTTAGTAATACTTTGTACATAGTGCGCTAATGCAGCATGATTAATTTCTACCCCTTTTGGCGTGCCTGTTGAGCCTGAGGTAAATATCACGTACGCGCCATCAGCAAGGTTTAACTTGGGTAAGTCAGTTGCATTAACCGCCGCTTTTAACAGCTGCGCAAACGGCCATAATGTAATCTGTTGCTCATTTAATACCGTAACTGCTTGCTTTTCGAGCGCTGTATCAGCAAATGTTACTAAATATTCACAGCCTGCCTGCTGTAAAATTTCCGCAATACGCGCCACTGGCGTGCCTTGCTCAATCGGTAAGTAAGCACGGCCTGTTTGCAATAGTGCAAACATCGTTAATAAGGCATCGATTGAGCGAGATACCAATAATGCAATGGGTGCTGAAGTTGTTTGTTGGTGATGAGTTTGCAACGCTAAAATATGGCTGGCGAGTGCTGCGCTTTGTTGCACTAATTGTTGATAACTCAAACTTCGTGCTGTTTTGCCATGTTGGTCAGCTTCAATGCAGGCTATTTTTTCAGCGCTAAGCTCAGCCTGCTTTATCACCTGTACAGGTAATGCAAGCACATCACTGCTGACTTTTTCATGAGCTTTTTTACGCCCTAGCAACTGGCTGGCATAACGCGCAGAGGGTAACTCAACGGTTGCAATAGTTTGTGCTGCGTTATTGCCAAGAGATATAACTAACTGATTAAAATCATTGCTCATTTGCTGAATAACATGGTCATCAAATAGCGCACTGCAATAATCAAAACTAATCTCTAAGCCCTGCTCTGATTCACTTACATTCAGGGTTAAATCAAATTTTGCAGTACCGTTATCTAATGGCAACAATTTAGCCGACAATGTTGCGACTTCCACAGTACCGGTATCTACACCGTTATAATTAAACAGTATTTGAAATAAGGCTGAATGTGCTGACGATTTAGCTAAGCCAAGTGTTTCGATAATATCTTCAACTGCCACACTTTGATTTGCGAGCCCTTGCGCCACTAGCACTTTGGTTTGCGCTATTAATTGTGCAAAAGAGCTCTGCGGTGACACCATTTGTCGCATCGGCAAGGTATTGATAAAACACCCTATAACATTCTCAAATTCGGGCTGTTCACGATTCAACACCGGCACCGCAACCGTAATATCCTGCTTTTGGCTATAGCGCTGTAATAGTACATAAAACACACTTAACAGCCCGACAAACCGAGTCACCGTTAATTGCTGACAGCAACTATCAAATTCGGTAACCAGCCGTGTATCGATAACACTGTGCTGGCTCTTGCCTTGATAGGTTTTTTGTTTATCACGAGGATAACTCGTTGGCAGCTCAAATAACTCCATCCCTGTTAGCGCTTGTTGCCAATAACTTAGCTGCTGTTGATATATAGCTGATTGTTTAAACTGACCTTGCCAATGTACATAATCTAAATACTGTAACGGTTTACATGCAGCCGCATTATTAACGGTATTATTATTTGTAAGTATCGCCAATAATTCTTGCACCAAAAGCCGCACAGACCAACCATCGGCAATAATATGATGCATCGCAATGTATAACCATTTACCTGCACCTGAGTGGCCAATTAACGTTGCACGTATCAGTAAATCATTTTCCAGATCAAAGCGGTAACTTAATTCATCGTGTAATTTTTCAACTATTTGTGTGGGTATTTCATGCCCTGCTATATCTAGTGTATTCAATGCTAAGCGCAACTGGCTATTAACCCGCTGCACAACACCTTGCTCGGTGTTAAAAAATTGCGTTGTTAATATTTGATGGCGAGCCAACAATGTGTCAAATGCCTGCTGTAGTTCATTTATTGTCAATGAGTCTGACAGCTGCAACAGACCACACATATTGTATGCAGTTGACTGTTGCTCATATTGATCAATAAACCAAATACGTTGTTGCGCACTTGATAAATCCCCTTGTTGCTGATGATGACGTTGCATATAGGCAATCAGCTCATCCTTAGATGCTTTGATCTTTGCCAGTTCTGGCGCTGGGACTGTCGTTAACTTACTTCGTAACTTTAACCGCCCATCTTGCAAATAAACGTAGATACCTTGTGCGTCCAATTCGGCCAGTAAAGTTTTAATTGCTACATTATCCATGTTACAAGTCCATTTCTGTCATGCTGCTATCATCAAGGGCTTTACTAATATCACGGCCGCTCACTATATCGCTCACAACAGTAACCTGAGGCTGACTTTGCTCGGTACTTGCTGCTCGCGCTGATAATAAATCGTCAATTCGTAGCGCTAATTGCGCCACGCTAGGGTAGTCAAAAATATCGCCTACCGTCACCCGTACTTTAAATTGCAGATTAATTCGTGACACAAGCTGCATAGCGAGTACAGAGTTACCACCACAATCAAAGAAACTTTCTTGGGTACCTAATACTGCAACCTTAAGCAATGCTAAATAGTGTTGCAGTAAGCTCATTTCAGTCGCGCAGCTGGGGGCAATACGCACTATTGCCGATTGCATAGCCACAGTCGGCAGCGGTAATGCTTTAGTGTCTAATTTTCCATTTGGTGTGGTTGGCCACTGCGTTAACCAACAGATTGATTCTGGCACCATATAACTTGGTAGTGATTGTGATAGCACACGGCGTAATTCACTCACACTCCAAACACTTTCTAAACTGTCGTCCTCAAGGCTGTAAGCACATAAACTCGGCTGGCCTTGATTGTTTGGTTTGATAAAAACACGTACATCTTGGTTCGCAAATAACAAGCGCAGGTGGTGTTCAATTTCACTTAATTCAATACGATGCCCATTGAGTTTAACTTGTTGATCTAACCGCCCTTGTAGTTCAATCCGACCATCGAGTAAACGCCTTGCACGGTCGCCCGTTTTATACAAACGCTGATGCGATTGACGATTAAAAACATGACTAACAAAACGTTCAGCGGTGAGTACTGGTTGCTGTAAGTAGCCAGTCGCTAATCCTAAACCACCGATCCATAACTCCCCCCACACGCCAATGGGTAGCGGTAAACATGGACTTTGTGCATCCTCAGCCATAACATACAAGCTCGTATTAGCAATTGCTGAACCTATGGTAATATCATCACTGTGCTGAATATGGCTAATTGCAGACCAAATGGTGGTTTCGGTTGGACCATACATATTCCATAAATCCCCCTGCTGCGACAGCACCGCCTGAGCAAGTGCTGGATCAAGCGGCTCGCCACCACACAAGACCTTGATACCCGCTAAACAATCAGGTGCTGCATTTATTATTAATCGCCATAAGGTCGGAGTCGCTTGCATAATAGACACTGGGAAATGTGCGATTAGATCGGTAATTGCATATGGATCACTGCATGTTTGCTCACTCGCAAGCAGTACATTGGCCCCAACAATTAAGGGCGAAAACAGCTCTAGCATCGCGATATCAAAGGCAATAGTGGTAACTGCTAACCAGCAATCGGTTGGCTCGATGCCAGGCTGTACCGTGATAGCGAGCAACAGGTTTTGTAGCCCTTGGTGATTAATTTCCACACCTTTAGGTTGCCCCGTTGAGCCCGATGTATAAATAACATAAGCGGTTGATAAAGGAGCAATAATGCGATCTGGATTACTGCTTTGCAAGCCTGTAAGCACCACAGTATCAATATCTAATACTGGCAATTTGTTGCTCGCGATAATTGGGCTACTATCACTAAAACTGTCACACAACAGTAAATCAGCTTGTGCATCAGCCAGAATATATTCAATCCGTGCTTGCGGAAAAGTAATATCGAGTGGCAAAAATGCAGCCCCGGTTTTTAATACCGCTAATAAGCTAATAATTAGCTCCGCACGCCTTGGTAGTGCAATTGCCACTAAGCTGCCGGACCCAATACCTTGCTCTATAAGATAATGGGCGAAGGTATTTACGCGTTGATTTAACTGTGAATAGTTAAGGCTTTGGCCATCACAGGTAATAGCAATATTGTCAGGATATTGAGTCGCAGCATATTCAAATGCAACGATACAAGAATCGCCACAAAGTGGCTTATCAACACGCTCACATTGCTCAGTAACTAGTGTCGCTATTTGTACATCATCTAACAATGAACAGTTCGCACTGTTTAGTTCGTCTGTCCCAACAGCGTTGCTAAACAACCCTATTAACCCAGATAACCAATGATTTACCTGTTCATATGTAAATTTATCTTGTTGATATTCAAGGGTGAGTGACCAACTGTTAGCAAACTGAGTTAAGTTACAACTTAATTGGAATTGGCTATAACAGCTATTGCTTGGCATGGTATTTAATTGCAATTCAGTAAATGCCGGTAAGGCCGTAACTTTATCTAAATTAAATAAAGTATTAGGTAAATTAAGCGATTCATTTGCTAACGCTGAATAAGGGAAATGTTGATGTTCAAATGCAGTTAATAATTCAGATTGCACTGTTTTGATTAACGCTCGAACACTACTGATGTTTGCAACATCAATGCAAATTGGTAAAATATTCGTGCAATACCCGACTAATTCGCTATCGGAAGATTCTGCGCTATCAGCTTGAGGGAGTAATTGTCGATCAGAGCAAGGGATCCCAACGGTGATCATTGACTGCTGGCTAAGCTTACTTAACCACGCTATATATAACCCCAATAAAGTGGCAAATTGACCGCAGCCCTGCTGTTTAGCCAGATCAGCAATATTTCCTTTGGTGTGCTCATTAAGCTCAACAGTCAATACCGATACTGCATAGTTCGTTGTCGTTGCAATCGCAGTGTTTGTTGGTAGTTGCAACGGCATACTTGGCGCTAGTTGTGCCAACCAAAATGCCTTATCTTGCTGGTAATTAGCAGACTCTTTATAGTGGTCAAGTGCTTTAACATATGCACTAAAGTCTACCGGTGCTGCCAACGCCTCTGTTGTGGTGTTGTTATAGTGTTGGGCAACTTTACTCAAAATAATCTGCAACGATACGCCATCACAGAGTAAATGATGCGTAACCACACTTAAGTAAGCAGTATTATCATTTTCTCTTAGTAGCGCAAAGCGACATGCAACTTCATTATTAAAATCAAAAGCATGGTAACGTAACTCCTGCAATTGAGTTGCTACAGCGATATTATTATCTGAGTGTTGTAGATTAATAACTAACAATTGAGGACGATGCTCAGCCACTAACCTATGGCAAAGCGTATCGCTATCAATTGCATACTGTAAAATAGTGCACTCTTGTACTGTTTTATCAACTGCGGTAACTAAGCGACTTGTATCTAACTTACCTGTTAATTTAAGTACGGCTTGTAAATGATACGCAAAAGCCCCCTCTGGTGACTTTGACGCTAAGGCAAGTAATTGCTGCTGCGCTTCGGTCAATGGAAATGTCGCCGGCAAGGTGTTTAAGCCCGTCTTATCATCACGGTCACTACCGAAATAACCTGCCGCCTTTAAGCTCAAGGCACTGTCTTTAACTGCGGTAATAATGATCGCTATATCTGCATCGGTATGTGCTGCTGATAAAAAGCAGTTACGCCCTTCCCAAATAAAGATGCCACGATTAAGCATTTCATAAAAAAACATATCTAGATTTTGGCTAAATCTAAAACGAAATAAAGAGCTAAAAGCTTCAATTTGGATTGGGATCATTGCATCAGTAAAAAAGCGATTAAGGGTTGTTTTCAAATAACTGGTTTTATCAGTTAGCCTTTGTTGTAACTGTGGTCCTTGGCGTTTAATTTCGCTTAAAACCGCTTTTGCACTGGCCATTGCCATTGGGTGTTTACAAAATGTTCCAGCAAAAAAAGTCGTATCAGCTTGTGGATAAGACTGATCGCCATATTGCCATGCACCGCCATCAATGCCGTCTAAGTAATCGGCACTACCAGCAACAACTCCGATTGGTAACCCTCCACCAACAATTTTGCCATAGGTTGCCATATCAGCTTGGATCCCCACTAATCCCTGTACGCCGCCAGGATGAGCGCGAAAGCCGGTGATCATCTCATCAAAGATCAGTGCTATGCCATGCTCTGCGGTTATTGCTCTGAGCTCTTTTAAAAATTCCCACGGTTGTATTTCTGGGTATCTGCTTTGAACCGGTTCAACCAATACCGCAGCAATTGTATGTGCATTTGCACGAATAATTTCCAGCGCCTGCGGGCTGCCGTAATCTAATACTAAGTTGTCATTAACTGCACTTTGGCGAACACCTGCGCACATAGGCTCAATGTCTCCTTGGCCCACAGAGTGCGCCAAAGTACCATCATAATGACCATGATATGCCCCACTAAACTGCACAATTTTGTCACGTTTTGTATGATTGCGTGCTAAACGCAGTGCAGTCATGACCGCTTCGGTGCCTGAATTACAAAACGTCACACGCGCCAAACCAGTTAATTCGCTGATCAAAGCAGCCACTTCACATGCTAAAGGACTGGCTAAGCCTAATTGAATACCTTGCTCTAGTTGTTGCGCTAAGGCAGCAGTCACAAACTCGGCTTGATGGCCAAATAAATTAACCCCAAAATCCATGGTAATATCGATGTATTCATTGCCGTCTATATCCCATAATCTGGCCTGCTCGCAGTGCTTTGCATAAATTGGATAAAGCATTTCCTTGCTTGATAACCTAAACCCAGCTGAGGCTCTGCAATCAGCTAAGTAGCCACGATGTTGAGCAACCAGCTTTTTAGATACGCTGGTTTTTGCGCAGTAGTCAGCTTTTAGTTGTGCAAAATGCTGCTGCATAGCGGGTGACTGGTGCTGCATGTGTAATTGTCTAGTTTGCGATGCAGGCAGTTCTGTGGCGCGTTTATTTTCCGGCATTGCAACTGTTTTTACTTGCTGCTGAGGCATATTGTCTGGCGTAACACTTGCCGTGGCGGTTATAGCACTGCCCTGTAAAAAACCTAATTGTTGCGCTGTCACCGCGGCAATGCTTTGACGGCCAAAATCATTAGTTACACTCGCGGCCGCTTGCAGCTGCTGCTGGCAAATTGCCATGATAGTCTGTTGATCGACACCCATATTGGCTGAAGAAGTTGTGGTATCAGAGTGCGAAGGTTTATTTTGCTCTACAAGTGCAATATCCGAGGTTAACTGGGCATCGTCAGTGTCTGGGGAAAAATCACTATGTTGCGCAATATAATCCAATAAACTGTCCACTGTGCTTAGTTCTTCGTAAAACTGGCGTACGCTAAACTCTAAACCAAATTCTCTTTCATAGGTGCGTACGGCTTGCATTATCATTAATGAATCAACCCCCATTTCAAGTAAGGGCACATTCGTTTTAATAGCAGCAACTGGTAATGATAATAAATTTGCAAGATTAGAGAGTACGATGTCACGAATAAGCTCAGTTCGCGCAACAACTTGGCTTATGTTTGTTGCCGATTTATTGGCCTGCATATTTTCCTGCATTGCAGTACTTTTTAGCGCTGGTTGCTTTGCTGTTGGCACTATCCAATGTGCAGTTTTTGCAAACGGATAAGCGGGTAATGGCTGTTTTTGAACATTTATTTGTGGATAAATATGCCCCCAATTTAGCTCAATGCCTAATTCAAAAATACGCCCTAAACTGGTTACTAAGCGTGTTTTATCAGCACCTTGACTGTGCAATATAGGTAAATATTCAGCAGCTAAATGGGGCAAGTTTTCTTGCAATAACGCCATCAACACAGGTTTTGGGCCAACTTCTACCACACACAAATGCTCACGTTTTTCTAACTCCTTCACGCATAAATCAATGCGAACAGGTTTAGTGATCTGCTCAATCCAGTATTGAGGGGTTGCTAAAGCGTCTGTTTCTAACTGACCCGTCACCGACGACAACAAGGGATAACAAGGTTTGCTATAGTTTACTTGCGCTGCTACAGCCGCAAAATCATCAAGCATTGGCTCCATCAGTGGTGAGTGAAACGCGCGTGCTGTGTTGAGCTGTTTAACCGTTAGATTCTGTTCTTTTAACAACTCAATGGCCATCTCAAGCGCTGAGTTTTCGCCTGACAACACCACGCCAGAAGCACCATGATAGGCTGAAATTGCAATTTGCGTCTGGCCATTGTCATGGCATTTTGTAATGACTTGCTGGGCAACGTGCTCACTACAACGCACTGCAAACATGCCGCCATTATCAGCAAGTTGATGCATGAGCTGGCCACGCGCAGCTATCAATAAAATAGCATCAGCTAACGAAAACACCTGAGCGATGCATGCCGCTGCATACTCCCCAACACTGTGACCTAATAACAGCTTTGGGGTGGCGCCAAAGTGGATCATTAGTTTCGCCGTAGCATACTCAACTGCAAATAAGCCGACTTGAGTCCAGTTAGTTTGTTCTAATAACTGTTTATGGCTTTGCTGATACAGAACCGTTAGCAATGACTCACCGAGTCTATCGCCAAGTAAACGGTCACATTCATCAAGCGCGTTTTTAAATACAATTTGCGTATCATACAATTGTTTTGCCATTGCAGGATATTGCGAGCCCTGACCAGTAAATAGCATTACTAACTCATAATTTGTCGCAGCTTTATCATTTTCAGCCGCACTTAAATGCGAGGTTGTATTTAAGCCACGCATCGCACGTAATAAATCAGCACGATCTACGCCGCATACGGCACGTTTTGCTTCTTTACACTTAGTCAGATGTGCTGCTGTGTAGATCAGCGCATCAAATTCATTCTCAGATGCACTCGTTAATCTCGCTTCATAACGCGTCAGTAAAGCGGCTAACGTATCAGGAGTTTTCGCTGATAGCGGTAACAGGTAAAATCCCGTTTGCGAGGCTAAATCAATGCTATCCACCGCACGTTGTGGTGCACTCGCACAAATAATATGTGCATTGGTGCCACCAAAACCAAACGAGCTAACACCAGCAATACAGCCATTATCTGAACTAACAGGCCACGGCTGTAAATCACGATTAATTTTTAACGCAATTTTATGCCAAGCAATGTGCTTGTTAAGCGCTTTAGCATGAGCTTGGCCGGGTATTTTTTTATGTTGCATACATAACATGGTTTTGATCACACCAGCGATGCCTGCACCCGATTCCAAATGGCCAATATTCGCTTTCACAGCGCCCACAGTAAGTGGCTCAGCTAGGCTTGTTTGTGGCCTATAGACTTTACTCAGCGCCGATACTTCTATTGGATCACCCAGCTCTGTACCAGTGCCATGGGCTTCAACATATTGCACGTCAGCTGCTGCAATTTGTGCATTAGCTAACGCCGACTTAATAACACTTTGCTGTGACAAGCCATTAGGTGCTGTAATGCCATTACTGCGGCCATCTTGATTGACTGCACTGCCTTTTAGTACGCCGTAAATAGGGTCGTTATCTTGTACTGCCTGCGCTAACGATTTTAATAATAAACATCCCACCCCTTCACTTCTTACATAGCCATCTGCGGCGTCTGAAAACGTTTTACAACGGCCATCTTTTGCAAGCATTTGCGCGTTTTCACAGGCGTTCGTTACCTCATCACTGAGGATCAGATTCACCCCGCCCACCAAAGCTTGGGCTATTTCACCACTGTGAATACTTTGCATGGCTAAATGCAATGCAACTAACGAAGATGAGCATGCTGTATCAACTGCAATACTTGGCCCGCTGAAGTTGTAATAATACGATAACCGATTAGCCGCAATACTCAGCGCAGTACCAGTACCTAAATAAGCATTTTGCTTTTCATATTGCTGAGAAAGTAAGAAGTAATCATTTTGCGAGATACCAATATAAACCCCTACTTTTTCCCCCGATAATTGCATCGGCGCATAACCTGCGGCTTCAATGGCATGGTAACTGGTTTCTAGCAACAAGCGATGCTGAGGATCTATATGCTTAGCTTCGGTTGGAGAAATACCAAATAAATTTGCATCAAATTGTTCAATGTCACTGATGTAACCACCTAGACGGGTATTATCCAAATGTGGGCATAACATGCCGCGACTTTCGTTTGGCAGGCCAATTGCATCTTGTTGGTTACATAATAGCTGCCAAAACGCTTCTATACTTTCAGCTTCAGGGTAACGACATGCCATTCCTATAATAGCAATGTCTTTGTTCGTGGTGTCCCTTGGAGAGTGAGCAGCTTCATTAAATGTGGGTATATCTGCGGGCATAGTGACTGCATTTGATGATATAGCAGCGGTGCGGATCGCAGCAAATTGCCATAAATAATTAGCAAGCTGTGAAATAGATGGATAGTCATATAAAACCGTCGGCTCTAACTCAATATCATGCAATTCCATTAACTCACCCGAAATACGCACCGCCTTCATTGAATCAACCCCTAAAGATTGAAATGAGGCATCAACAGCAAGTAATTGCGGATCCATATCAACTTCCTGTGCAACGACGCTTTGCAACAAGCTAAGTAAATTTGCCTGTTGTTCATCTTCATGCACAGAGTGACTACGCAATATATCTGCTGATTGTGGCGCAAACGTTTCGCTCTCAAAACAACCACGCAATTGGTAAAGCGGCGTTAGCTGCTGCGCTAAGTAATGACGTTTGTTTTCTTGACGTTGAATTTTTCCGCTCGATGTTTTTAATACCCGCCCAGGTTTTATCAGTACCACATCATAGGGCGTAATACCGTGATGCTCTGTAATCGCTTGGATCACATCTTTACATATCGCTTCAGGATCAAGGTTACGCACCGCAGTACGCTTTACTTGTTGCACAATGACGAGTCGCTCTTGCTGTTCGCAGATTATCGAAAATGCCGCACCACCGTTATTATCAAGTGCCGCATTTGCATTACTTACCGTCAATTCAATATCTTGCGGGTAATAATTTTTACCGCGAAAAATTAATACGTCTTTAGAGCGACCGGTGACGAACAACTCATCGTGATATACAAAGCCTAAGTCGCCAGTGCGTACGTATGGACCATCGTTATCATCAATATAGGCCTGAAATATTTCTTTTGTTAATGCGGCTTTTCCCCAATAACCTTGTGCAACACTTGCACCTTTGATCCAAATTTCGCCGGTTTCGCCGTCAGCACAACGTTTATTAGTGTCTGTATTAACAATGGCCATTGTATGGTTGTGCCAGGTAATGCCACACGACACCGCATAATAAGGCGAGTTATCGGATGATGTGTGTAAATCACAAAATGAATCATCATCGCCATGCGTTACGTTGGTTAGTTTACCTGCTTGCAATTCGGCAGTGACAAGGCGTAACACTGTTGGTGGGTGTGATAACTTACCCCCGCTTGCAAATAAAGTTGTTTCCGCCATGCCATAACAAGGAGAAATACTGTCACGGCGAAAACCACAGGCTTTAAATTTCTCAACAAAGCGCTCCAACGTCGTCGATCGAACGGGCTCCGCACCATTTAATGCAGAGCGCCAATGCGATAAATCGAGATTTTTTAAATCAGCATCTTTAACTGTATCGACACATAAATCATAAGCAAAGTTAGGCGCACTGGAGGTTACAGCTTTAGTATCACTTAACAGTTTGAGCCAGCGATACGGCTTTTGTAAAAAGTAAGTCGGATTCATCAAAGCCGCTGGTGCACCAATATAGATCGGATGCAAAATACCAAAAATAAGACCCATATCATGAAAGTGCGGTAACCAGCTAACAATGCCGGTGGTGTGATCATGGCCAAAGGCTTGCTTCATCATTTCTTGATTATCGAGAATATTGGCTTGGCTAACCATTACCCCTTTTGGCTCACCCGTTGAGCCAGATGTGTATTGTAGAAAGGCTAATTCGTCAGCTGCTACTTCGCAGTGCTGAAAATCTATAGTGTCAATTTGATAAGTGGGTTCAGCGTCAGTGGTAAAAATAGCTAAATCAGCCAATAAAGGTTCAGCTTCAAATAATGGACGTGCTATTTCATTAATTTTTTCTGTGGTCAGTGCACCTTTCGCACCAGCATCAACAACAATAGTTCTTAAACGGTCAATATTTTGATTCTTTTTGGGAGGATAGACAGGAACAGCAACAATGCCAGCGTACAGACACGCAAAAAATGCCTCCACAAATTCAAAACCAGAATTAAATAGCAATAGCGCCCTATCCCCTTGCGAAAAATGCTCCTGCAAGTGCCGAGCAATTTGCTTAGCACGTTCATCTAACTGTGCATAAGTGAGTGTTTTACAAGGTTGCTGATCGTCATAAAAGTATTGATATGCAGTGTCACTACCACGCGTGTTAGCTAATTTAACTAACCTAGCCGCTAAATTTATATTCATTCCATGACCTATTTTTGTTTGCGGCTCACTGCAACACCAAAGCCTAAAATAAAGCTCTGCACTTCTACAGCTTGGTTGCCTCAGTGTATAAACCACTAAAATTGAAATATAATCAATTACATAGATTCATAACATTACATTAGTTAACGATTGCAGATCTTGTGATCCGCAAAATATAAGTAACGTATTGAAACTTAAAGGTAAACTAACCGCTAAAACCACAAGCTACGCTAATCAACTGCACCTTAACTTTGCAATAACTTTCATTTAAAACTTGGTATATAAATACCAATAAATAAAGTTACTATGATAAAAATAATTAATATTGCGACTAGAGAGTAGTACAAAAAAACTAGACCAACATTAACAAAACCAATAATTTACAAATTAACACCAAAAACCACCCTAAAGGCGTATTTATAAGTCAACCCTCAATGCTAAGTTTCATATTACTTGATCAAACCCTATAGAAACATTACAAGGCATTACATTTTATTAAGAATTGATTAACGCAAAGGTAGTGATTGATTTAAGGCAACAATTAGCTTGAGCTATTGCTTACCTCAGCTATTTTCAGGCTTTCTGCGTGGGTATTATTGGACTCTGCAAGTTACGTGACTAAATACGCAGTGACTAAATGTGATGCAGAAATCTATCAGATATAAAAAACTCAGATAAATTGCGCAATTTTGTTCAAGTTTTTAAGTTTCAACCTGCTTATACTCAGGCAATAGGTTATTAGTAAAGAGCGTGAAGCAAATGAATCAATTTCAGTACAGCAACGATAAAACATTAAACCAGTTTACCCTGCTTGATGCGAAGATGACTGACTTTAGCTATTCAAAACACGCCCATGAAGAATATTCTCTAGGTGTAACTTTGCAAGGTCGGCAAGATTTTTTCAGTCAACGTGCGTTTCACAAAAGCCCTACTGGTGGAGTGATAGTATTTAACCCAGAAGACGTTCACGATGGTCACTCAGGTTTAACAGAACATCTTGAATACGTGATGCTCTATGTACACCCAAGTGAATTTGAACCAATGTTTAAAGCATTGGGCTACACTAAAAACGCAGCGCCTAGAGTGGCATCCCCTTTATTAAACAACCCTGTATTAGCGCAGCAAATCCTAGCCCTTAAACGGCTCACAAATAACGGCAACTACACACGCATAGATGGCGAAGCTGCGCTGTTTAATATTGCCCATTCGATCATCAAGCAAACCGGCTGCGCTATTGCCGCACTCAGTATCAGCTCAAAAAAAGACACCTTATTACTTAAGGCAAAAGATTACATCATGGCAAACTTAGTCAATGACATCTCGATCGATGAAATTGCTGCTGCCGCCACGTTGTCGAAATATCATTTTATTCGTTTATTCAACCAACAATTTGGCATCACACCGCACCAATATGTGTTGAATTGTCGGATCAACCAAGCTCGAAAATACATTGAGTCTGGCTTTAATGTCTCTCGGGTCGCATTAGATACGGGCTTTGCCGATAACAGTCATTTAAACCGTCACTTCAAACGTGTTTTTGGTTTAACACCCAAACAATACCAACTACAACTCTCGCTTTAAATTACAAGGGTTCACTATGTTAGAAATATTCGCTTATGCCATTGGTATAATGTATACCCCTGGGCCTATAAATTTGCTCGGTCTGCAAAGTGGTATCAATAATAAAACCACCGCTCACTTAGGCTTTTTTGCCGGTGTAGCCAGTGCGATGCTGTTGTTATTTTTACTTTTAGGCTATGTGGGGATTGAGTTGATCCCAGCGAAAATACTACCGGTTTTAAGCTTTGCAGGGTGTTTATATATTCTCTATATCGCGGTGAGAATAGCTAAAACACAGGTCAACTTTGACAACCAAACCACCAGCACAAAGCCGCTCACCTTTAGTAACGGCCTATTTATGCAACTGCTAAACCCCAAAGCACTAGCGGCAACCTTGCCAATCACTACCATTCAGTTTCCAGCAGCGGGCATTGCTGGCAGTAGTATTGTGTTGTGGTCATGTATTCTCGCACTATTAGCATTCGGCGCACCGGCAAGCTACTCACTCGCAGGACAAGCCATAGGTAAACACATGACCAACGCAACGTACTTTAAAATAATAAATTTATTGATGGCCGCATTGCTTGTGGTAGTCGCGGTAGATATAGCCGTCACGCAAATAGTAGTAAAGTGATAACGGCAAGGTTTGCCCCAGATTTTTAAACACACCAACTCTGGTCCCTGTCTTATAAACGCAAAAGCCCATATTGAATCAATCAATATGGGCTTTTCTATAAGTCGTAAGCTTATAAAGAAGAGTGTTATTCAGCGTAAATTAGGTTATAAAAAACCATCTCGCTGTTGGCAACAATCATGAGCGCTACAAACGGTTAATCACTTTTTATGCTGTAAACTCATGTACTCTAAATTATGGCTCACTGCTTTTTTGTAAAAGTGTAATTGCTTTAGTACAAATCGTTTTAGCTTGTTCATAATGATATTCCTATTAGGTTAGTCGTGTTTGTTGCCGACAACTGAACTTTAGAGTGTTGACTCAACTTCTACAAACGATATAAATAAACTCAATAGGTGAAGAAAACTAACCCGTAGACTTGAGGCTAATACAAAACAAGTTACACCCCTTATTAAACCTGCAGTTACGATGTAACTACTACAAAATTTACCTTCATAAAGAGTTTTTAAAACGCATATTCGGCTCTAAAGTTAGCGTATAAAAATCAGCAACTATTTAAGGTTAATTTTTTAACCCTTATTTAATATTACTAATTGGCTTAATTCCTTTATAATCTTGCTGCTGTCATATTGAGTAAACTAAATTGTCGGCTTTTTAAAACTCTATTTAAGGTACGATTTTAGCAGTGAAAAACTTTATGTCTGTATTCAGTTGGTATCATGCATCAATTAAGCAAAAAATTGGTGGACTATTTGTTTTTCTATTAGCGTTTATGTTTTGTGTTATCGTTTTTTCGGCCTATAAAGTCAATCAGATCGAACGTGAAATGCGCGTTGTAGCCTTTTTGGATATTCCGTTAAGTCAATTGATGCAACAAGTTGAGTTCATAGAACTTGAGCAACACCTGCAATTTGAACAATTTCAACTAAAAAAACAGATGGGTGATAAACCACTCAACCCTCACCAACAGTTTACTTTTGAAAAACAACAAATAAAAAAATTGCTTGATAAAGCCGTAGCACTGATCAGCCACTCATTAGCATCAAAAGAAGTGGTTTTACAAGCTGAAGCTCATCAAAAGGTGGCCAACAAAATTGAAAACTATGCAAAAAAAAGTAACGAGTTCGAAAATTACCTCTCTAATATATACGCTCGAGAGCAACTGACTGAACTAGAGCGCCAGCGTGTTGAAGAAATGGCCACAGAACTAGAACATGCACAGAGAAAAATCATACTGCAATTAAATAAATTAACCGCTGATGATGCTTATTACACAGATGAACACGAAAAAGACTTTTTATTTGTAAGCACCCTCCTAGGCCTATGCGCAATTATTTTAGGGCTGCTGTTAACTAGCTATATTATTCAAATTATTTTACGCCGTATTCAGCGAATTCAATCTAACATCGAGACTTTAAGCACCTCTTTTGAGCATCACGAATTACCATTAGAGCTGCAAAATGGTATAAAAACCAAAGATGAATTAGCTGCATTAGAACACGATATCAAAATTGTCATTTCACGCTTAAATCAAGAAATGACCAGCCGTGAGGAAATTGAAAAACAATTAATAATATTAGCAACACAAGATCGCCTCACCGGTGTATTTAACCGCCATAAATGGGAAGAACAGATAGAAAACCAGATCAATATGGCATCACGAAGTGAGTATCAGTTTGCATTAATAATATTAGATATTGATCACTTTAAACAAGTTAACGACCAATTTGGCCATCAAATAGGTGATCGATTATTAAAACATCTTGCGACACAATTACAACAGCAAATTCGCACCGAAGATATGATATTTCGTATCGGTGGTGAGGAGTTTGCTATTATTTCCCCCACACAAGATAAGCAACAAGCCCATCAACTTGCAGAGCAATTACGAGTGTATATTAATGAATTAGATGAGGTAAGCTTACCTAAAGTGACTGCAAGCTTTGGGGTAACATGTTATCAGACAGATGACTCGAGTTCAGTTATTTTTAATCGCGCAGATAAAGCACTCTATGAGGCAAAAGCACAAGGTCGTAATTGTATCGTAGTCGCTTAACTTGTATAGGCTGTATTAGTTCTGATCAAATTTATATACAGGCTTTACACACATGCAACTACCTGTGGTGATACAGTTAACTGGCAAACTCAATACAATATTCTGCCGGCTCTATTTGTATTTGAGTTGCATAGAAATTTTTGGATAACTGTAAGTTATTTGCCATTTGATCTGAATTAAGCGTGTTGAGGTGAGCCATTAGCGCTTGGCGCTTTTCGATCCACTCACTAGGAAAGCATGGATTATCAATAAAATGTGATACAGCTCTGAACTCAAAGTAGATAGTTCTTCGTATAGCTGAACCTTTCTGTCTACCTGATGCATGAACCGTGTTTACATGGTGAATTACCACATCACCTGCATTGGCCGTAATATCCACATACTGTAATTGTGCATTGGATAGCTGGCGCTTTAAATCACACACACTTGCTTGGCTGCGATGAGATTGCGGGATCACTGTTAACGCCCCTTGCTGCGCTATTGCATCATCTAAATATACCCCCACGGTAAAAATAGGCTCTTGAGTTTTCACTGCCATATCACGGTGCCAATCAAATCCGCGTGCATCTAATGAATTTTTTATCACAAGTGACTCATAGCTAGGTAAAACAGCTTCGCCGATAATAGCCTCAACGTAACTCATTAGTTCGGTTTGCGCTAGCAGATGAGCAAATTGTGGCTGAAATTGAAAAAGTTCATTAACGCGATAAACAAAAGGCTCATCTGCAGTTTGCATAACAGCAATATTATCAAATGGTAAACCGGCTACATAGTGTGACTGTGCTTGAGCAACTAACTCATCACAAAAGTGCTGCAGCTTTGTGATTACACTTGGTTTAAGTACTTGTTTAATTTGTACAAACCCCTGCTGCTTAAACCGTTCAACCACTAAATTGGTTTGCATATTTAATATCTCCTTTTAATATACAGGCACTAAAATTTGTAGTCCGGCGCTATCAATAACCAAACAGACTGTATTTTACTTACTCAACAGTTCAGAAAAGTAATAAAAAAGCATACTAACCTTGCTCAAATCTAGCTAGCACATATTCGATGAATAATCTGACGCGCAATGGTAAATGGTCTCGATCCCGATATAACATAAATAAAGTGCGTGCCTTGCTTTGCCAATCAGGTAAAACATGCTGAAGCTCACCTTGAGCTATCATTGGTAATGCATAATAGTCAGGAATATAACCAATCCCCAAGCCTTTTTTAACCGCGTGTGTGAGCATTTGAATTTCATCAAGCTCTAAACGAATGCCCTTACTGGGTTGAAAATCATAAGCGTCATCATTTTGTTTATTTACTAATTGCCAAATAGACATCGGCTGGCAAATCACAGCGCTTTTTGCACATAAATCAGTGGGATGCTTAACACTGTCGGCCACCATCTGCGAATTACTGCACAAAATAAAGTGAATATCTTTAAGTGGCCTCGCAATCCAATTATCAACCACCGTATTACCCACCCTAAACACCACATCCATTGCTTGCGCTTCAATATCAATTAAAGTATTCGAGAGCCTAATATCTAGTTGGATCTCAGGATATTGCAGTAAAAAATCATAAAAAATATCCCTTAAAAATTGCGAGCCAGCATTAATAGGTGCACTGATTATGATCTTACCTTTCGGTTGATTTTTCTCGATATGAAGATCATCATTAATGCCATCTAACTCAGTAAACAATGCACTCGAACGTTGGTAATACAACTCCCCCATATGGGTCAGCGATACGCGATGAGCATCACGGTTTAACAATCTAAGCTGTAAATCATCTTCAAGTTGTCGAATACGACGGCTCAATGTTGATAAAGGCACTGATAAAGCCAGTGCAGCATCTTTAAAACTTTTTAAATGGGCAACAATACAAAAATAGCGTAAATCGTCTAGTGAATATCTATATTTCATTTTTGGAATCTACTCTCTTATTTTTGCTCATTTATCCACATTATGGAAAGTAATACACTTGTCGCAACTTTTCAACATCTCTGGATTGCTGATGAACTTCTCAGCCAACACAAAAGCTATTTTACTCCTGTTATTATGTGCATTTTTTTGGGGAAGTTGTTTTCCTATTGGTAAACATGCATTAAATCAAGTACACGCACTGACTTTAGTATTTTGGCGCTTTAGTATTGCCGCAATTTGTTTGGCTATCTACTTAAAAATAATTAACAGTGCAAAACCGAGTTTAACGTTCAACCAATGGGCTTGGGTGATTATTGTTAGTGCTGTTGGCGTAGGTGGCTTAAACCTCGGTTTATTTACTGGGCTAGAGCATACCAGTGCCGCAAACGGCTCGTTAATAATGGCGCTGAGCCCACTTGCAACCTCATTAATAAGCTCAATTGCAAAGCGCTCAATGCCTACTGCAGCGCAATGTTTTAGCTTAATCGTTAGCCTATCAGGTGTATTATTAGTTATCACCAATGGCGACTTAGCCGTGCTTTTGAATATGCAAATCAATGCCGGCGACAAAATGATCTTTTTAGGTATGTTAGCGTGGAGTTCATACACTTACTTTAGCCAAGGGATCAATCAGTACATGCCTGTATTACCTTATACTTTTGTTAGTATGCTAAGTGGTGCAACAATCATTGGCTTAATGTGTTTAATTACCGCTAATGTACACCCACTCAGCGAACTCATTAATAGCTCAATGGTAGGTATTATCGATGTTATTTATATTGGCTTATTTGGAACTGTTGCCGGCTATCTGCTGTGGCTTAATGGCATACGCCAACTTGGCTCAGCGAATGCGTCGTTATTTTTTAACTTCGTTCCTGTATTTGCCATGTTAACAGCATTTTTGATGGGCCAACCTATTACCGAACTACAATTAATTGGCATTATTGTTGTGATCATCGGCTTATTACTGCCACGGTTAGTTACCCTCAAACGCATTCCTGAACCTTGTAAATAATAAGTAATACAGGACCATAACCGCATATTATTTTAGGATAAACGGCTAAGTATGGCCGTTACTCTTTAAATAGAAATAGTTACAATAATGCATTAGCAGTACACATAAACACTAAAGAGCAAAAAAATGAAAAACAACGACGCTGATTATGGCTTGCCGGTACTTAAGAACCGCGACAAAACCATTATGGATGAAGTGATCATTTTATTCTTTTTGGGTTTATTTGTGTGTCACTTTATCCCCGCCATACAACCGTATATGCAAAAAGGCTGGCAGGCTATGGAGTATAACGGCGCGCCCTGGTACTTTGAGTTTGTGATTGTAGGTTTACCGTTTCAACGCTTGGGTTAATGCGTTTATTTAGAGCGTTTTGGGGAAGTCGGGAAAAGAAGGAAAGCGCTAGTTAATAGCTAGCGCCTTAAGCTTTAATTTTGCGAGTTATCAATTTTAGAAGTTAACTGACCTCCGGCAAAGCCAAAGCCGGAGGCTTATTTGATTACGCCCTCAAAGGGTTAAAGAAAACGCCCAAGGCGTACTACACTTGAAACTTTAATTGATCGTGAGCTTACGACCTAAACCCGCCTTGTAAATCTACCGCACAACTTGCCGCTACGCTGATTAGAAATTTACCTCATGAAGAACAATTAGAGTTAATTGGGTTTTAGACTATAGAATTTTTCTAAATTGGTTTTCATAATTCCTATGTCGATATATATCGTAAAATTATCTTTGATACTTAACTGATTGTTAGCACCTAATTTAACTAGATATTTTTTGCAAAAGACACATGAATCTAATAATTTTTCTAACTGATCTTTGTAAATTTGTTTGTTATCATCTGTACTTTGAATAATTTTTATTAGATAAGTATTAGCTAATTTAATATCACATAGAGTATGCATAAAACTATCGTATCCATTCTCATACTTTTGATTTAAAGCACCTAGCCTATTTAAATATAAGGTCATACGTTCAAATTTCAATCTGAATACATCTAATTCGCTTATATTTCTCTCAAGTTGCAACTTGCCTACGCTTTTATTATCGTTTATTTGAGCTATGATTTTATTTATCTTATTAATAAAAATAATTATTTCCTGATCGAGCCCTAATAATAAATTAACTTCTATTTCTGTTTGTGCCTCAAATAATAAATTTTCTTTGTGCTCTATCCTACTTTTTCTGTATGCAATAAACGCAATAATTACACCAACCACAGTAAACAAACCACCCAAAAAACTTGCTATATTAGTAAACTTTTCGGCTAACCCATTTGGGTCAATAAAAATAACAAAACCACCTGAGATACCAAATATCATAGCGCCCGCCAAAAAGTAAAATTCCCAGTAAGGGGATTTTAAATTATCCATGTATTTATCCAGACTTTTAAGCATTCCATTGAACCCTTTATTATAATTATTTTAAGTGTATAACATTGGATTGTATGCAAAGTCTATGAATTTCAAACATAAAAAAGGCCGACACCCCATGTCAGCCTTTTTTAGAATTTGAAGTTTTTAACTATAAATTAGAATTATTTACAAAGTATGATCCGGGAGTGTTTTTAATGGATTCACCTTCTGTATTATTTACTCTATCTAACACAAATATACATTGTTATAAGTCGCTCTGCGGGGTTATCAATAAGAATATTAAACCCATTTTTTTGATATAGCGCCACCAATTTTTCAGCTTTTTCGCATTCGAGTATTATTACTCGGCCACCCACAAGCTGGTTTGCTTTGTCTATAATTGTGTAGGCTTCTTCAAGAATATACGATAAGTTTATTTGATTATCTGCTACTGAATCATTTTTACCTATCTGGCCTATAAGGTAGGCGTTTACACGTTCACTATTTTTACAAATTCCGTCAAGCTTTTTCCGCAGGCCTTTACTTATTTTAGTTTCGTTATTTTGATTCAGAGACACTTCTTTGATAGACAATGAAAAGTAGGCAAGTATTTGGCCACTGCCATCATCCAATATTAAATAGGTGCGTGATTTAGAGGCGTTTTCAAGGCGAATAGCTTTGTTTTTATCAGTTAGGAATGATTCAACATCTGTATTTTTTGTGCTGCAAAAACTAAAAAGGAGTTGATGTAGCTGGGGTGCATCAAACTCCTTTATTAGCTCTGAGAGCTGGACAACCGTTGTCTTAATAACGCTATTCCTTTTACTCTATCGGCCTCATGGTTACGGTTATTAGTTGTAACTTTATGGGCTTTTTTGCAGTTTTCTTTAAACGCTTTGATTGCGTTTTGGTCTGTTACTACAAAGTTTTTTTCAAATGACGTGGTAGCCATAACAAGCTCCTTAATGCCGTTTTGATAACTTTTTATGCTGTATGCATAATTTTGTATGCACTGTAATATAATAAAGCTATTGACGACTATGTCAATAATTATGTATGCACAAGTCTTTTGGTGTCTGCTGCCGTTTCTATTTCTTTTGCAGCTCTATTTTAATTATATCTTCAATAAGCTTACAATAAAGCTCATATCCTTCTGCTTGCTCTTTTATCCAATCGTGCTTGTTGTATACGACCATTACTCCGCGCATTGTGTGACCTAACATTTTTTCAGTTACGTGCAGTGCAACACCGCTTTCGCTTAGTAATGTTGAGATTGAACGGCGGGCATCGTGAGGTAGAAACTTAGGCATTTTGTATTTTTCAAACAGGTAACTCCACATTCTGCAACAATACCGATTAATGCTGCGGATAGTCATTGGTTTGCTGCACGGTATTAAATAGCCGCTTCGGCCATACACCACGGCAAGAGTGTTTAAAATACTTTTCATTTTGATTGATATTGGCCGGCAGATGGCTTTATTTTTTTTCAATACTCAGCCGGTACGGCCCAAATGTTATTGTCAAAATCAAAATATTCTCACTGGCTAAACGAACCTCTGATTACCGTGCGCCATTTATATAAATTAGCTGCAAATATGCTTTTAAGTCCTTTCTCGTCTTAACAATCTGAAAATAAGCAATTGATGAAATTCAATCTGAGTAATGGGAAAAGCTTTAAAGTATAGAGCATGATGAAAAGGTAAAAAACATTCGTGGCTAAAGCATACTTCTACTTATAGGCCAAAAAGGTCAACAAAAATTTGAATATGGATTTTAATTTAGAACACTGATTTATAAAGACTTCAAGGCTGATACTCACAATTACCCTTCTTAGTTAGCAAATCAATATAAGCGCTTGTCCATTAAATGACGCATGTGCTCTGTGAGCCAATCGGTCAGTTTGCTGTTTGGACTATCGAGGCGTTTTACTATGCCTACTTCGATTAGTACATCTGTTAAAAAATCGCTTTTAGCAATTTTTATTTGTTCAAAAAACCAAGGCGCTTTGGCAATATGCTCTGGCACAATTGCCCATCCTTGGTTTTGTGTAACTAACTCACAAATAAAATAATAGCTGTCTAAATCCCAATGATTAGGACTAAGCGCGCTTTCACGATTTTCTCCAGAGCGATTACAAAGTACCAATTGCCGGTATTGCTGCAATTGTGAGAGGCTAAGTACGCTCTCTTTGGCTAAAGGATGCTGCTTACCGACAATCAATATTTTTTTAAAATAGCCTAAAGAATTTAAAGTTAACTGGGCTGGTAAGGCACTATTGCTGATCATAAACCCGATATCCGCTTTTTTATTTGCAATCGCTAGGGCAATATCGTCTTGTGAGCCATTCGTAATAACCAAGTGAATGTTAGGGAATAAAGTGCCTACTTGAGAAAATATAGAGTGCATCGTTTCAAGCGGTAGCGATTCGTCGATAGCAACACGTAATGAAATTGGCTCATTATTTGCGGCTGTGAGCGCTCGCGAATTTAAGCGCAAACACTGATTTAATACTGCTCTAGCTTCAGGCAGCATTTCTTGCCCTAACACGGTCAGTACAGGAAACTTGGCGCTGCGATCGAACAATTCAAAGCCTAAATCGAGCTCTAAATTAGCGATAGCACTACTGATCCTCGATTGTGCTTTTTGTAACTTTCTGGCGGCTGCTGAAAAAGAGCCAAGCTCAGCCGCCGTAACAAAAGCCAGTAATTGATCAAGTGTCCAGTTCATCTACCTCTCCTTACGTATTTAGTTGTTTTAACAAAAGGCCAACCCATCCGAAAATAAGATAGCAACTAACTTTGTTGTATCTTAATTTATTATATTATGCCCTCATTCTTACGTTATGGGTATTCGCTTATGCAAATTGCTAAACCACTTCACAATTCACACTCCGTAGCTAGCGCGTTTTGGCGTTTTGCTATTCCAGCTATTGTCGCCATGTTGGTCAGTGGTTTATATCAAATTATTGATGGCTTTTTTGTTGGCCACTTTGTTGGTGCCGATGGCCTCGCGGGGATCAACATGGCCTTGCCATTACTGGGTTTAGTGATGGGTTTTGGTATGCTTGTTGGTATGGGCGGAGGCAGTGTGTTGTCTCAATATCGCGGAGAAAACAATCTTGCAGCGACCCAAGCCACCTTAGTAACCGCACTTTTTTTACTCGTCATTATTGGCTTATTAGTAACTCTGATGTTTATTGTTTTTGCTCAGCCGTTGCTACATTTGCAAGGAGCATCTGGCATTACTTTACAGATGAGCTGGCAATATATTGAAATGATGTCTTTTGGTGCGCTCATCTCGATTGGAGCCAGTGCTATGTCCATGTTAGTGCGAAATGACGACAGCCCTAACTTGGCTACTTTCTTTATTATTGTTGGTGCAGTGCTTAATATTGTACTGGATTACGTCTTTTTAGCGCACCTTGACATGGGCTTACAAGGGGCAGCCATTGCAACTTTAATTGCTCAGCTAATCACTTGTTTGTTGTGCTTACATTACTTTACTTCGGCAAAGGCCAAAACCAAATTAGCCATTAAACAATTTGATAAAGCGATAGCCACTCGCATTGTGCAGTTAGGGGCATCAAACCTCATTATGTTTATTTATTTTAGTTTTGTCGTCGCCGTTCATAACAAATTATTTATGCTCTACGGTAATACGACCGAGCTGGCAGCATTTGCAATTGTTGGTTATTTGGCTAGCTTTTACTACTTTTTGCCGAAGGATTAGTAAGCGGTTTGCAGCCACCAGTTAGTTATTATCTGGGCGCTAAGCAATACAAGCGTATTACCGATACCGTAAAACTGGCTTTTTCTGTGACCGTTGGATCTGGCATTGTATTCGTGGCCATGTTGAATGTTGCTCCTGACATTTTTATTAATATTTTTACCACAGATAATACGCTCTTGGAGACAAGCAAACATGCCATACGTTTACATCTTTTTGCACTTTTTTTAGATGGCTTTTTATTTATGGCCGCCACTTATTTTGTCGCAATGGGTAAAAGTGGCCAAGCACTGCTTGTTTCACTGGGGAATATGTTGATCCAGTTTCCGTTTTTATTTATTTTGCCAAAATTTTTAGGCATAAATGGAGTATGGTTAGCAGTGCCTTTATCAAATATTGCTTTCACATTGATTGTTTTGCCAATGTTGTTAGTTAGCCTAAAAGGTTTACTAAAAATCGATAAACTAAAGCCAACAGACCCCACGCTTTCTTTTATCAAATAAAGTGAAAATCACTGACATACACATTACAAATAAGCCATGGATGGCCAAACTGAGTATTTAAACGAATACAACTTTGCCCTTTAAACCTATAAACTCCTGCGCCCATATGCCATAATCTAAATAATTCATGAATTTAGTAACTTGGCGGTATTGCAACCGCTGCAAGCTAACTTAAAGGGTTTTTAAATGGCTTATCAAGAGCAAAATCAAGCAACTATTTATTGGCACGATTATGAGATTAAAAATGTAAGAATTTGATAAAACTAACATTTAAATTAAAATAAAGTTATTTTATACACACATATATACACACCAGTATCTGCTCATCATTCAAGTAGACGGACTAAATAAAGCCAAATAATAGATGAAGTGGCCCAAGTTAGAGGCCACAAAAACTTAAATATAAAATGGAAGGCTTTTTATAAGCTAAACATCAGGATGGCATTGGGGACATGGTCTGTGGGGACTTCCTCCTACAGTAACATTACCCAAATAAAGGCTCTCAGTATAAGTACCATCATTAATTATTGCAGTAACTCGGAATGTACCTGCGTATTGTGTACTTAACCTAATAGAATGGACACTGCTGTTCAGGCTAACTTCAACCCAATCAGATACATTCAACTCCCCCTCCTCAGATACATATCTAAACTTTATACGGGGACTTTGATTCGATATTTTAGCCTTTGAATACTTATCTACGGAATACGACACTGTTACATCGATTAAGTTGCCATATTTACCAAGTGATAGTTTTTCTATAGATGGCCTTTTTTGAACCATGACAGATTTAGTAGAACAAATATCATCAGAATAGACACTCCACGCAAGCCCTTCACCATATGTGTAGTCAAATGATAACTGTGCATAAGCATTAGCATCCCAGTCAGATTTCTTTTTGACTTTACTATTGTATTCACTAGTACCAAAATTAACTGACCGTAAAAAGTTATTTGGTTCGTACGGTAAATCAGCCTTAAAACGGGCTGGCTCCCCTTGAACTACATAATCAGGACCACTTATTTCAATATCAGCACCTGAACTCACCAAAGAATTAACATTATAAATAAATGAGCCCCAATCTAAGTAACTCCACTGATTGTTAATGCCCCCATAAACTGCATTTAAACCTGACTCTATTGAACCAGCTAAATTATTATTGCCATCAGAGTAGTCAATATGTTTTTTGTGGGTACAGCCATAAGGAATATTGTCATATGCAAGTGCGGCATTACTCAAAGCCATAATAGAAGTAGTAAGTAATAAGTATTTAGCTTTCATTTTCGTTCCTTTAAATGATACTTAAGCAACCAACCTAACACAATTAATTCACATTTAAAACTTAATTTTTACTTAACTCAACTACTGGTTTTAGTGTCACTTTCAAACTATTAGCTGTTAATTTATGGGCGGTGAATTCGGCTTTTGTTATTGGCGACCCTGCACCAGCTCCGGTATGTCCGTGAGTTTCTAGGCTTTGGTTTATGTCTTTTACTAGGCTTATTAAATCAAGAAGTACTTGAGCCACGTTTACTGAACTATCCCCAAGCCACACAGTTGCACCTTCGACCTTTGCAAGCTCGGTGGCTTTGGCGTGCAAGGTTTTCAGGGTTGTTAGGTTCATATTTTCGGTGGCTTCAATATCTACCTGTTCTTTGCTACCGAGTAGTAATCCTTCAAGGGCTATGATCAATGCTTTTTCGCCGACCACTGTTTTTAAGGCGCCCATTACCTCTGTGATTTGGTTGCCGTCTATTTTTGTAACGTCGTGAGTGTCTATGCTGCAGGTGCGTTCATGGTAGTTTTGTTCGCTTTTGCGTGCTGCTGTTTTGCTCGTGTCACTAGTTTGGGTTATATCGCCGTCGGTGGTTAAATGCCAATTGCCGTCGCGCCCTTGTAGTTTACTGCGGCTATTTTGCTGTAGGGTTACATCGGTAAGTTTGTGCTCTGGCACTAAGCATTGCCATGGTAATAAGTTGGTGATCACGGGATGGCTGTTTAGGCCGTCGATATATTGTATTAAACACTGCATGCCTGGCATGGGTTCGTTTAATAAACCATGATCGGATGCTTGCCCTGTGCCGAGTGTTACTTGCTGAAATACGGGCACGGCTAATGGCTCAGAGGTTAGCGGGTTTAATAGCTGTACGTCGGCGGCTTTTAGCGACCTAAATGCGGTGCTTATTGCTGCGCCGTCACTTGGCAGGTCATATATTTTTTCTATACGCGCCAGTTGCGGCAGGTGTTTACGCTCGTTTAACTCTGGAAAGTAGCGCTGTATTAGGCGTTTAATGGCTTGTTTGACCATCGTATGTGCATCCTGTCGTTGATTAAGGTTACTTCGGTAATGTGTCGGCCATTTAGTTTTATGCCTGGTCTTAGTTTTGGAATGGCAATTAGCTCGCCGGTGGTTGAGCTTTTAGCGGTTATTGTGTGCTCCGGAAAGTCATTGATAGCTGCGAGCGGCCAGCGGGAGTCGTGCCAACTGCCGACAAATATTTTGCCGTCTGGGCGCTGCTGAAAAATAAAATCATTAATACCCCATACTTTACCTATTTGTCTTAGCGCCTCAATGCCTGTACCGCTATGATAAAACGCTGGCGTTATTTGATTTAAGTATTCGGCGTTTTCAGGGGTTACAAACTCAACTCCGAGCTTTGCCAATTCATCAAGCACGGCGTTTATGGTTGGATGACGAACAGCCATCAGCGCGGGAAAACTTAACGCGCCGAGTAATTCGCGGCAAGTTAAATACCAGCGGCCGTTGGCTTGGTGTTTTGACTCTATGACGCCAAGAAAATACGGGATCATATTATCTAGCGTGTAACCTAGGTGTAGCTCTACTAAGCCGCTTGGTTCTTGCTTTGTAACCACCTCAAACTTTGCGCGGCCTGTGCTGGCAATATCGAGCTGTACGGTTTTAGCTACTATGTTAGTAACCGGCTGACCTGCTATTTTTAAGGTGTTAGATAACCGCGCGGTCATGGCCCTTCGACCTCGTTGAATTTGTTTTGCACATCGTCGTTACTGGTTGCTGCTTGTGGCTCGGCGTTGGTGCTGGCTTGCTCGTCTAACTGCTGTTGTTCGCGCTCTGAGACTGATTGAACCTCAACGAGTTTAAATGTTACTTGCCAGGCGCGTTTTTCTTCAAGCTCGATTGCTTTTACTTCACCGTCAAATTTTGCTTTACGAATTTTATATGCCTCGGCCAATGCATTGGTAATTGTGTAAACAACGCGGGCGCCGTTTTCGTCTAGCGCTTTTGATTTAGCGATAAGGGCTGCTAGCTCGCTTTCATCCAGCATGGGTATTTTTGTTTTTACAGTTATTAAACCTGGCTTAACACCCTGATCACTACTAAGCGCAAAGCTACCAAACCCCGACATGTCACCACCGGCGAGTTTTACCGATGCATCAACACGGGTTTCAAACCCCGGTATGTTCCAGCCATCAATTGCTAAGCTCATAACACCTCTTTAATTTTATTAATTTCGCCCATTTCACCAACGAATAAACATAGTGCCCAGTAGCTATGATCATTGCCTTTGCTAGCAACTGAGTCGGCTAGCTGCTTTGCTGTGCCTGCTGTTATTAATTGCACATCTACCCCGCTATTTTTAACAGTGAATTGCGCCTGGTTTAGTCGCTCGTCGCGGGCTGTTTTTAGCTCTGCTGTTTGTGTTAATGCATCGTCAATAGTGGTGATTAATTGCTGGCCGCTGCTGTTTACTGTGGCGAGTTCGTCAGCTATTAGCTGCTCGCGTACAGGCAATAAATTTTGCAGGGTGTTGATTTGCCATTCGATACTTTGGCCGTCATAGGTTGCGAGCTGAGTTTGCTCTAATGTACTTTGACTTCTGGCATACTGGGCGCAGGCGATGAACTCAGGGATTGGGCAATAGCTGTTTATTGATTCAAGTTTACTGGCTAGTAGTGAGGGATCAATTGCGCTCATTGATAACAATAAACCGCCATAGCTTGTTGGTTTATCGGTGCGCGAATCATCTTTAATGGCAGACGCAAGCAGCTGCGCGCCCGCTTGCATAGAGCAAGGGGCCGCAGTTTGGTGGTAACAAAGCGCTGCGTTATGCATTGTCAGGCAGTGGATAGCGAACTTTAATTTCAGTCACTTTATCGCGCCACTTTTGCAGTGACTCGGGTGTGCCATCAAATTGCGCTTCCATATACAAAGGGTCAGACTCTGCTTTGTATGCCGCTAGCCGCTCAGAAAGTACCTCTAAACGTCCACTTTCCTTGGTTAAGGTATCTAGCATCGTGGCAACTTCCGCTTCGCTAATACCCATTTCAAGTAAAATATTTGGGTCTGCGGGTACATTTACAAAGTTAACCCCGTTAATGGTTAATTCTTTAAAAAACATGTTTCCTCCTTATTTAAGCTTTGCGCTGAAGCATTGAATCAAATGGTGTAAGTGTACCTATTGGGCTTTTAAGCTCAGTAAACGGAATAGGTTTTACTGTCCATTTATAAGAACCTGATGCCTCAGACACAACACCTTCATCAATGAGCGTGGTTTCATGTTTATCACTGTATTTAACATCAATATTCCAGTTACTAATCAATTGATACTTAATGCCTCCTCCTCGTAAGTAAAACCCAGATGCTCGATAACAATACGGACCGATTAAACCGTCAGTTCCACCACCATAAAGCGGTAAATCAGGGTCGAGTTTTTCATTAAAGCAATTCATTTTAAAACTAGGATGACTAAATACTTGGTTATAATTTTCATCAAAGCGCTTAAAATGCATAAAGGGAGGATTACCAGACCAAGGTGTTGAGCAGCCTTCTATTTCAGCAAACAAACCACACTGATGCGCCGATAGTGGATTTAAAGGTTTTGTGTCGCTATTCCAGTTATAAGAGCGCCATACTTTTAGCTTTCCGCCATTTTGAGGGAAAGTGAACCACACCGGGTATAAGTAATCACTAGATCCACCTATCGTTATATCCGTCACGATCCGCTTTTCAGGTTGTGCACTGCTTATAAAATTATCAACTTGCGCTTCTTTAGCCGAAATTCGCTGCTCTTGCTTTGCCAATGTATCGTTAATTTTTCCAACTTGGCCTGCAACGACTTCCGTTAATGCATCCGCTGATGCAATCAAATTACCTAATTGCTGGTTTATATCTGTCATGGTTATTTATCCTCTAATACTCGGTGAATATGTCGTTTCATATTATTAATTTGCGCTGTGGCCGTGATCAGTAACACACTGTTAATTGCATCAATCTGTGGGCTGTAATCAAACATCCATGATTGTGCAGGGATGGTAATGCGAGCTAGTGCCGCAGCCGCTGCAAACTTGAGTACAAACGATCGGTTATGTACGTTATTCACGCCTTGGCGTTTACGCTGCAATGGCAAGTAATCGACGGCTAATAATGTGCCATCATTTGTTACAAGACCAATCCAGTTGTAGTCGAAGTCGCCAACGTCCTGCTCAAGAATTACTGCCCAGGCGACGGTATTTGCATCCACATAACCTTTTGCATCAATGTCGCGTCTGTGTACTATTTGTAGCGCACTGGGCATTTTTTCGTTCGGGTTACGCTGTGCGCTTTCGTTTAGATTTGGTACGTTTGCTAATACCAACTCCTTTACATCAAGCCCTTTATTTTCTAGTGCGCGGGCTGTGATGTAACCTTTACCGGCATTGGTCATAATGCCGGTGATCGCTTGGGTCATAATGGCTCCTTGGCGATACTGACACCGCCCTCTTTACTTAAAAATCCATAGTGATGATGTGCGGCAATAACATGCTGTACATCGGTGGTGATTGCTTGGTGATGTGTATTACTTACATGGTTGTCGCACCCTAAAAATTGATAAAGCTGCTCGAGTAGCAATGTGTGTTTTACATCGTGCGTTATTGCATGCAGTGGCGCGTGGCTACTTTCGTTTTGCAAATCAGTAAAACCGTGGCTGTATTGTTGCTGGGCTTTATTTTGTGCGGCTAAATGCAGTGGGTGATCAATGTGGCAGCTATCCCACTGTACGTGGGTTAATCCTACGCTCAGCGACACATCGGCTTTGTTATGCACGGTTAATTCGTAGCGTCGGCAAGTTCGCCCATAGAGCTGTATTAGCTCTGGTAATAGCTCATTAGCGCTGGCAAGCGTTGTATCTGTCATATCTATGGCGATAATGTCCCAATCTCGGCCGTCGATTCGTTCGCGCACGTTAAGCACCTCTAGCCCTAGGCGCTCAAAAATACTCTTAACTGAGGCAATTTCACCGGCATCTATTGTATTTACCAATGCATGCTGCACGCGCTTGCGATATAAATCTATCGGTTCGTCATCTAAGCGGGTTGTTAAGCGCTCCCACGCGAGGAACCCGAGTACTGGCTCTTCGTTTTTCGACTCGTCTTTTTGGTTTACTGCCCACATAACGTAATTGCGTGATTGCTCCCAGTAGCCGGTTGCTGCTTTTACCAGTTTTTCGGCGTAGCCTTTGTTTAACCAAGTAGCAATTTCATTAGCCATTTGCCACCTCGTTAACTGTTAATGACGTAAGAACCGGTAGCCAGTTCGCGGCGGTTATGTCATCAATATCAAATTTAATTGATTGCAGCTCGCTAAATTGTTCATGGCATTCTGTTATTAATTGGCTAATGCTGAACACCGTTTGATGCGCTACGCGTGTGGGGGCGTAGGCTGCATTTTGCCTGAATGCGGCTTGTATAAATGTTGTTAGCTCGCTCTGAATGCTGTCGCTTTGTGGGTGTAATTTATAGGTAGCGGTAATATCAAAGCCCGTGGTTGCCATGGCGTAAACCATAAAGTCGTCACCTAAACCATGGTGGCCTGCACTGCGAATATGCTGGTTAATCGCGCTCAGCAATGCCGATGGCACGGGACCTACGTCTAAATAAATATACGCATTGGCAGTACCTGGGCCGCGGGGTGCACCATTTTGTATTTCAATGTTGTCTATTGGTACGGCAAAGCTGGCAATAATCTGCTTGTATACAGCGTTAATATGCCAGCGCGCGGCAGTGCCAAACACATTGCGAATACGTAAGCGATAATGCTCGGTGCTTTCATCGTCAGAACCAGGCTTAATTAACCAGTCGTCGTTATTTGTTACTGTGATCCCGTCTTGTTGCTCAATAAAAAAGCGATAAGCATGAGCGGGTAAGTTAAATGCGGCGCCTGTATCGGTAGCCTCAGCGTGTGCATACGCGATGCTTTGGCCGTCGCTAAAATAAACATCTTGTAACAATGCAAGCGTGTAAGCTGTATCGCCCAGCGTATCAGTCACCACTTGCGTGCCGGCAACGATAGAGGTTTCACCTTCGGTATTGCTTCGCCTGAACGTGAGTATGCCTTGTGCTTTTACGCCAGCTTGAATAAATACATTACGCGCGGGGCCGTGACGCTCAATTAATGCAGTTCGGCTGGCGGTCATAATAAATAAATCAGGCATTAGCTGCGTCGCTATCCAGTTAAATAGCTGTACAACGGGCTTAGTGATCAGCGCTTCAACCGTTCGCCAGAACGGGCCAAACGGTGAGTTGTTAGCAACTTGGATATTCTGCTTTTTTAGCTGTGCTTGCCACTGCGTTTGCGCAGTTTGCTCATCCAGTGGCAACCCCGCTTTTTGCATCAGTGTTTTAAATTCCACTCGTTATCCCCCCGTATTGGCGCGTTTGTGCGGTGATGCTTAATGTACCGTCGTCATTGCGGTACACATTTATTGTTCCCGGCTTTATGCGGTCGTCTTGCTCTGTGAGTAATTCAATCTCAGTTAAAATCGGCGCTATGCCGTTTTTATTACGCAGGCCAATGAGCTTTACCAATAAGCCACTTTCTAAAATTCGGTGCTTTATGTCTTGGCCTATAACATCAGCTTTTTTTAGTGTCCGTGGGCTTAACGAGTCATTGAGTACAAAATCGTTATCTTCAATCGCTAAATCAATATGAAGTGCTATATCAAAATTCATTAGCCGGCTAACTCCATCATTTGTTCAAAGCTTTGCGCTAAGTCGTCAGATTTAAAGTTCACGGTTTCAATATGCACGCTCTTACGGTTATCGCTGTCGCTTGAACTACTGCTGTTATGTGTATTGCTCGTTAGGTTTTGTAAAAACGCTGATTTTTGCACCTTGGCTTTATAGCTATTGCTTTGCTGTTGTTGCTCAGTGCTTAGTTGGTCAACCTTGTAAGCACTGGCATTAGCTACGTTGGTAATTGCCTGATCTGTTTTGACCACGGGCAATGGCTGTAATGGCGCTACGCCTTGATTAACACGGGTAACTTGCACGTGCTTACTACTATAAACAGGTGAATTGGCAGCGTTAGTAAAATTGTTAGCTGTGCTAGCAACGGTATTTTGTAGCGCTGATTGCGGTGCGAACGGCGTTGATTGTGCAATATAACCAGCATAGTTATGTGTAGCTGAGCTGTTTTGTAATGCTGAGTTAATAGCGCTGTTATTTTTGTTGGCCGTTGTTGCACTAGTTGAGTTTGCGACACCGTTCGCAGCTGTGGTTACTGCGTTAGTTTGTGTCTTTGCTACAACTGAATTTATGGCACTGTTATTTAACGCGCTGGTTTGAGTAAGCCCGCTATGTGTTTGGTTTGTAGCAATACTGTTTTGTAATGTTGGGTTAATTACACTATTCATTGCTGTGCTTGCTGAATACACAGCATCGTTAACAGCCGAGTTAATAGCGCTGTTCTTGATGTTGACCGTTGTTGCGCTCATTGATTTTGCGCCATCGTTCGCGGCTGTGGTTACTGCGTTGGTTTGTGCATTCGCTACAACTGAATTTATGGCACTGTTATTTAACGCACTGGTTTGTGCCTGCGTGTTACTTGTTTGGTTTGTAGCAATGCTATTTTGCAATGTTGAGTTAGTTGCATTGCTCA